>NZ_JBBDHC010000004.1:0-228123 GCF_037203605.1 Denitratimonas tolerans | reverse complement strand
ATCGCGAAAGACTGCTTCAGCCGCGTTCCGAAGGCGATGCGGACGCGAAGCGGGAGGGCTTGTTCAGACCTTCCCTAAGTGAAAGATTCTCAAGGCCAGTTTCTGCGCGGCGAGTGATTAGGTTGCAAACACCCTCTACAACGTGCGGTGGCATAGCGCCATGTTCGAATTCTTCATAGCAATAAACACAGCGGAAATTACACTTTTCTGTCGGAAGTAGCGTGAGATCAAGTTTGCGTGGCGAGATACAACTGCCGATTTGCTGTCGGGTGAAGCCGTTCATCAGTTCCATAGCGATCCATTGGTGTACATGAGCGTTTGATTGCCAGAGCAAGAGAGCTTCGCACCACAATCCTCTGCGCGTAGAGCAGAGTATTGAGGAGCAAGCAAGAATAAATCAAGCCTGAACTGACCATACGTCTCAGTCCGCTACAGCGAGCAGGGCTGGGGCGGCACCCGGCTGACGTTGCGATCGGAAGGGCGCGGCCTGCGCGATGCGCGCGAGGTGATGGAAGAAATCCGCGAAGGGTTGCCACCCTCGGCGCGTGCTGACTTCGGATTCCAGGGCGCGCAGGGCAGTGGCGAACAGGAAGTGATGACGGTGGTGCTGGTTGGCGATTCGGCGCAACTGCTGAAGGAGCTCGGCGATGCGCTGGTGCCGCTCCTGGCGCAGCGCCCCGAGCTGCGCGACGTGCGCGTGGAAACCGGTGACCGCAACAGCGAGCTGGCCATCCATGTGGACCGTGAGCGCGCCGCGCGCTATGGCTTTTCCGCCCAGGAGGTGGCCAGCTACGTCGGCATCGCGCTGCGCGGCACGCCGCTGCGCGAGTTCCGCCGCGACGGCAACGAGATCCCGGTGCAGCTGCGCTTTGCCGATGCCGAGGAAACCCGCATTTCGGATCTGAGCGGCTTCATGCTGCGCTCGGCGGCGGGGGAGCAGATCCCGCTGATGGCACTGATCGACGTGGATCTGCGCCCGTCAGCCACCCAGGTCACCCGCGTGGATCGACAGACCATGCTGGAACTCAAGGCCGACCTTGCGCCCGGTGCCACGGCACCTGACGCGCGCCGCGCGATGGCGGCGGTGATGTCGGCCACCACGCTGCCCGCCGGCTACGGCTACACCTTCGAGGGCGCGTTCCGGCAGAACGACGAGGCCGGCCAGCAGATGCTGTTCAACACCCTGATCGCGCTGGTGATGATCTACGTGGTGATGGCGGCGGTGTTCGAGTCGCTGCTGTTTCCGGCCGCGATCCTCTCGGGCATCGGGTTTTCGATCCTGGGCGTGTTCTGGCTGTTTGCACTGACCGGCACCACCTTCACCATCATGGCCTCGATCGGCATCCTGGTGCTGATGGGCGTGGTGGTGAACAACGGCATCGTGATGGTGGAGCACATCAACACCCTGCGACGCGGCGGATTGCCCCGCACCGAAGCCCTGGTGCAAGGGTGCCGCGACCGGCTGCGGCCGATCCTGATGACCATGGGCTGCGCGATCCTGGGCATGGTGCCGATCAGCCTCTCCACCACGCAGATCGCCGGCGGCGGCCCGCCGTACTACCCGATGGCACGCGCCATCGCCGGCGGCCTGGCGTTCTCCACCGTGGTCACGCTGCTGTTCCTGCCGACGATCTACGCCATTCTCGACGACCTGCGCCTGGCCAGCGCGCGCGGCGTGGCGAAGATCCGGGCGCGAGGCAATGCCCCGCTGCCCGCCGCGGAGGGCTGATCGGACCTGTCTTCAGGCCCCGGCGAGGAACTCGGCCACCGCCGGCGAGAAGCGCGCGAAGTCCACGAGGAAGGCGTCGTGGCCCTGCGGCGAGGGGAAGGCGAGGCACTCGGCCTGGCTGCCGCCGCGGCGCAGCCCCTCGGCGATTTCCTCCTGCTGGCTGCTCGGGAACAGGATGTCGGTGGTGACGCCCAGAACCCGGGCGCGCGGCACGCGCAGCGTCGCCAGTGCGGCGATGGCGTCGCCGCCGGCGGATTCGGACAGGTCGAACCAGTCCATCGCGCGGCTGAGGTAGAGGTAGCAGTTGGGGTCGTACTGGCGGATGAAACGCCGCGCGTGCCCTTCCAGATAGGACTCCACTTCGAACTCCAGGCCGAAGGGATCGTCTTCGCGGCGGTCGGGGTCCAGCCGCACCCGGCCGAAACGCCCGTCCCATTCCAGCGCCGAGCGGTAGGTGACCACGCCGAGCTTGCGCGCCATGCGCATCCCCGATTCGGGGTAGCTTTCCTCGGTATAGCGGCCCTGGTCCCAGGCCGGATCGAGCCGGATCGCCTCGCGCTGCAGCGAGCGGATCGCGATGGAGAAGGGCAGCGCGTGCGTGGCACCGGAAATGTTGATGTACGAGCCGACCGCGCCGGGAAACTGCTGCAGGTAGGCCAGTGAGGACATGCCGCCCAGCGAGCAGCCGATCAGGGCGGCCAGCCGCTCGATGCCCAGCGCCTGCACCAGCGCGCCGGTCGATGCGGCGATGTCCTCCAGCGCAAGGTCGGGGAAGTCGAGGCGGTAGGTTTCCCCGCTGGCCGGATTGGTCGAAGCCGGTCCGGTGGAGCCCTTGCAGCTTCCCAGCGGGTTGGCGCAGATCACGAACCAGCGGCGCGTGTCGATGGCCTTGCCCGGGCCGATCATCGCCTCCCACCAGCCCGGCTCCGGGTTGGCCTCGCGCGAGGCCGCATGTGCGCTGGGCGACAGGCCGGTGTGGATCAGGATGGCGTTGTCGCGGGCCGGCGACAGCGTGCCCCAGGTTTCATACGCCAGGCGCGCGCCCGTCAGGCTGCCGCCGCGCCGCATCGCGAAGGGCGAGGGCAGATTGAAGAACCGCGTCGCGGGTGGAATGAACTCGGCCACGGCGCGGTCAGGGGGCGATGCGGTCGATGACCAGTTCGACCGGCTCGGTTCGCGAGGTGGAAATCGCGGGCGAGAGGGTTTCCAGATCGCCCGGCTGCGCCTGCGCGCTGCCGCTGCGCGAGATGCGCGCGCCTACCACCACCTGCGTCACGCTGGAAAGGTTCATCTGCGGCACCATGGCGTGGCTGTCGTCGAGCGTCACGGTGAGCGGCAGGTCGCGCGCCGCCAGGCGCTGGATCGCGAGCGGCGCGCGTGATCCCTCGGGTGCGCGGGCAAACACGAACAGGGTGTCATCGGGTGCCATGCGGCCGGCCAGGGCAGGCGACAGCGACACCTGCACGGTGAGGCGGACGGGCGATGCGGCGGCCGCTTGAGAGGCGGGCGCAGGCTGCGCGGGTACGGCAATGCCGGCCTGCGCCCTCAGTTCGTCGATGCGCTGGCGCAGGGTTCCGCGGGTCGGGCTGTCTTCGGGAATCACCGTGAGCAGGTGCTCCCAGACCGCCATCGCCTGATTGGTTTCGCCCGCTTGGTAATGTGCGATGCCGCGCAGCCACAGCCCGCGCTGGTTGTCGGGCTCGAGCCGCAGGGCGAGTTCGAGCAGCAGCAGCGCCTCGCCTTCGAAGCGGCGCGAGGGCGAGGCCAGCGTCTGCGCCTCGGCGTACTCGATCATCACGCTGCCCGATTCGGGTGCCAGCGCCATGGCGCGGGAGAAGGCCGTCTGGGCGTCGGAAAAGCGCTCGATGCTCTTGTAGGCGCGGCCGAGCAGCAGCCAGCCTTCCAGGTCGTCGGGCTCGCGCTCCAGCCGGTCGCGCAGGCCGGCGATGGCCTGTTCCATCGGCGGCATGCCTTCCTGACGGGCCTGCTGCATGGCGGCGGTGGCCGATTGCACCGCCGGATCGAACACGCGCGGATCGCCGAGCCGGTAGTACAGCGCGATGCTGATCAGCGGGACCAGCACCACGAGGGCAATCGCCACGCCGCGCGCGCTGCGTCGCAGCGGCGGGATGAGAAAGGCGAGCGCCGCGATGACCATCACCGCGCACAGGATCCAGAACGCGGTCATCACCAGTCCTCGTTGTCTTCGGATTGCGGCGGCGAGCCGGCGGCGGTGGCGCGCCGGCGCACCACGGCGAAAAGGACGGCGGCACCGCCGAGCAGCAGCAGCGGTGGCGCGATCCACAGCCATAGCGTGCTGCCGCGCAGCGGCGGGCGGTAGAGCACGAAGTCGCTATAGCGCTCAGTCAGGAAGGCCTTGATCTCGTCGTCGCTCTTGCCCTGCTGCATGAGTTCGAGCACCTCGTTGCGCAGGTCGCGCGCGATGGGTGCACTGGAGTCGGCCAGCGACTGGTTCTGGCACATCACGCAGCGCAGTTCGGCGGCCAGCGCGCGAAAGCGCGCCTCCTCGGCGGCATCGCGGAAGGGCATCGGATCGACCGCGAAAGCGGCGGCGGCGGCAAGACAGAGCAACAGCGCCAGCAGCGCGCGCCCGGCAAGCCCCCGCCCTCGGCTTGTTGCTTCTTCTCCCCCGGTTCCGACAGGAGGGAGGGTTGGAGTGGGGGAGACTCTTCGCGCCGCGGCGATCCTGCGGCGAGTGATTGCAAAAACGCTCATCGCGCTGCCGCCTTCAGCCGCGGCATGATTTCCCGCGCGATGATTTCAGGGGTGAGCGCGCCGATATGCTTGAAGCGCACGATGCCCTGCGCATCCACGAAGAAGGTTTCCGGCGCGGCATAGATGCCCAGGTTGATCGCGGTGCGGCCGGATTCGTCGGCCACGATCACTTCGTAGGGATCGCCGAACTGCTGCAGCCAGCGCGTCGCGTCCTGCGGCTCGTCCTTGTAGTTGTAGCCCACCACGCGGATCACGCCGGCGCGGGCCAGTTTCTCGAACTCGGGATGCTCGACCCGGCACTCCGGGCACCAGCTCGCCCAGACGTTGAGGAGATAAGGCGTGCCGATGAGACTGGCCGAATCGACCGTGCGCGAGGGATCGTGCAGCATCGGCAGCGAGAATGCCGGCAGTGGGCGGTCGATGAAGGGCGAGGGAATGGCGTTCGGGTCGCGCTGCTGCGACAGGCGGATGCCGGCCCACAGCAGCAGGCCGAGCGAGGCGAACAGGATCAGCGGCAGCCAGTGCTTGAGCACGGTCAGACCACTCCGGCCGGTGCCGCGACGGCGGACGCGGGCGCGTCTGTCGAAGGCGCGTCGATGGCTTCGCGCGACGGGGCCAGGTCGCGTCGGAAGCGCCGGTCCGCCGCCGCGATGAAACCGCCGAGCATCATCATCAGCGCGCCCAGCCAGATCCAGCGCACGAAGGGCTTCACATAGATGCGCAGCGCCCAGTTTTCCGCGCCCAGCGGTTCGCCCAGCGCCACGTACAGGTCGCGGAACAGGCCTGGCGCGATCGCTGCCTCGGTCATCACCTGGCCGCCGCTGGCGTAGGCGCGCTTTTCCGGGTGCAGCACCGCGATCTGGCGCCCCTTGGCCGTGACCGTGACGGTGCCGCGGTCGGCCTCGTAGTTCGGCCCGACCTTGTGCGAGACGCCGTCGAAGCGGAATTCGTAGCCGCGCACCTCGGTCACCTGGCCCGGCGACACCGCCACATCCTTTTCCACGCCCACGGTTTCCACGACCAGCGCGCCGACGATGAACACCGCGACGCCGGTGTGGGCCAGCAGCATGCCGAGCATTTCCGGCGGGAAGCGCCGCCCGGCGGGCATCTGGCGGATGCGCTGGATGGCATAGAGCGCCACGCCGCCGAGGATCCACGCGCTGCCGGCGACGCCGGCGATGGCGAGGATGTCCCAGCCATCGCCCAGCAGCCAGGCAATGGTCGCGGCGATCACGGCGCAGGCGAAGCTGATCCGCAGGGTCGGCAGAAGGCGCGGAAACTGCTCGCGACCCCAGCGCGCGAACGGCCCGAACGGCAGCAGCACCACCACCGGCAGCATCAGCCAGACGAACTGTGTGGCGAAGTAGGGCGGGCCGACGGAAATCTTGCCCAGGTTGAGCGCCTCGAACAGCAGCGGCGAAAGCGTGCCGACCAGCACCATCGCAGCCGCCGCCGACAGCATGAGGTTGTTGATGAGCAGCAGGGTTTCGCGCGACAGCGCGGCAAAGGGCTTGCCGGCCTCCTGTCCCGGTGCGCGCAGCGCGTACAGCAGCAGCGAGCCGCCCGTCACCACGATGAGGAAGATGAGGATGAAGACGCCGCGCCCGGGATCGGAGGCGAAGGCATGGACCGAGGTCAGCACGCCCGAGCGCACGATGAAGGTGCCCAGGAGCGACAGCGAGAACGCGGCGATGGCCAGCAGGATGGTCCAGCCGCGGAAGCCGCCGCGCTTTTCCGTGACCGCCTGCGAATGGATCAGCGCGGTGCCTACCAGCCAGGGCATGAAGCTGGCGTTTTCCACCGGATCCCAGAACCACCAGCCGCCCCAGCCCAGTTCGTAATAGGCCCACCAGGAACCCAGCGCGATGCCGATCGTCATGAAGGCCCAGGCCACGTTGGTCCAGGGCCGCGCCCAGCGCACCCAGCGCGGGTCCAGTTCACGACCCAGCAGCGAGGCTACGGCAAAGGCGAAGGCCACCGAGAAGCCGACGTAGCCGAAATAGAGCATCGGCGGGTGCAGGATCAGGCCGACGTCCTGCAGCATCGGGTTGAGATCGCGGCCTTCCGCCGCCGCAGGCAGCAGGCGGTCGAAGGGGTTGGAGGTGAACAGAACGAAGGCGAGGAAGCCGACGCTGACCCAGCCCAGCACGCCCAGCACGCGCGCCACCACCTCATCGGGCAGGTTGCGCGAGAATACCGCCACCGCCAGCGTCCAGCCGGCCAGGATCAGGATCCAAAGCAGCAGCGAGCCCTCGTGCGCGCCCCACACCGCCGAAATGCGATACATCACCGGCAGCAGGGAGTTGGAGTTCTGGGCGACGTATTGGACCGAGAAGTCGCCCTGCACGAAGGCGATCGCCAGGATGACGAAGGACAGCGCCACGAACACGAATTGCCCGAGCGCCGCCGGCCGCGCCGTGGCGATCAGCGCCGCCTGCTTGCGCCACGCGCCGATCAGCGGCAGCGTCGCCAGCGCCAGTGCGATCACCAGCGCCAGGATCAGCGCGAAGTTGCCCAGTTCAGGGAGCATCGGTGGCCTGCGCGGTGTCCGGCACGTTGTGCTTGGTGTGTGCGGCTTCCATCTTTTCGGCCAGCTCGCGCGGCATGTAGGTCTCGTCGTGCTTGGCCAGCACTTCGGTGGCCACGAAGCGGCCGCCCTGCATCGCGCCGGTGGCGATCACCGACTGATTGTCGCGAAACAGGTCGGGAAGGATGCCGGTGTAGGACACCACCAGTTCGGCATCGCCGTCGCTCACCGTAAAACGGCTTTCCAGCGAATCTTCGATGCGCTCGATCGAGCCTTCCTTGACCATGCCGCCCAGGCGGAACACGGCGCGCTCGCCGGCGTCGCCCGCCAGCACTTCGGCGGGGGTGTAGAGATAGGCGAGATTGCTGCTCAGCGCCTTGACCACCAGGACGCCGGCGATCAAGCCGGCGACCAGCACGGCGATCACCACGTACAGGCGGCGTTTGCGGGTCGGGTTCATGGCGTACCTCCAGTGTTGCGGGCCGCCTCGCGCCTGAGGCGGGCTGCCACGACGCGGCGCGTGCGGCGCAGGCGCAGGCGGGGAATCACGTAGTCCCAGGCCAGCATCGCGACGAAGATCGCATAGCTGGACCAGACGTAGGGGGCGTATTGATCCAGGCTGAAGTTCATCCGCGCGCTTCCATGTCCCGCCGTACCCAGTCCTTGGTCGATTCCAGCTCGTACATCGTGGCCCGGGTGCGTGCCAGGAGCGAGCCTGCGAACCAGAGCTTGGTGCCGAAAGTAAGCGCGATCAAGGGCGGCAGCATGCTTGGATCGATCGTGGATTTGCCGAACAGGCGGATCGTCGCGCCCTGATGCAGCGAGTTCCACCATTCTACCGAGAAGTGCACGATCGGGACGTTGACCAGGCCGATCAGGGCGAGGAAGCAGGCGGCACGCGCTGCCGCGCGGCGGTCCTCGATCGCGGCATAGAGGCCCATCACGCCCAGGTACAGGAACAGCAGCACCAGTTCCGAGGTCAGGCGCGCGTCCCAGGTCCACCAGGTGCCCCACATCGGCTTGCCCCAGATCGCGCCGGTGGCGAGCGTGACCAAGGTGAAGGCGGCACCGATCGGCGCACAGCTCATCGCCAGCACTTCGGACAGCTTGATGCGCCAGACCAGGGCGATGAAGCCGTTCACCGCCATCACGCCGTAGATGAACAGGCTCATCCAGGCGCTTGGCACGTGGATGAAGAGGATGCGGTAGCTGTCGCCCTGCTGGTAGTCGGCCGGCACCACGAACAGCGCCTGCCAGATGCCCCAGGCCATCAGTGGCAGTGCCGCGAGATGGAACCAGGGCACCCAGCGGGAGGCGAAGGCATGGAAGTTGGGCGGTGCACCCAGATAGTGCACCCAGCGCATGAAGCGATTCATTGGAGGGCAATTCTCAGCGCCGCCGCGGCGGCCAGCGGGGCCAGTACCAGTGTCATCACCAGGCCCGCCCCCAACAGCAGCAGCGCGCCGTCGTAGGGCAGACCGTGTGCTGCCGCCATCACGCTGCCGGCGCCGAAGATCAGCACGGGCACGTAAAGCGGCAGGGCCAAAAGGGCCAAAAGCATACCAGAGCGACGCATCCCGACCGTGAGCGCCACGATCACCGCGCCGATCAGACTGAGCAGGGGCGTGCCCAGCAGCAGCGAGAGCATCAGCGGCCCGAGCGTGCCCTCGGGCAGGTAGAGCAGGGTGGCGAACAGTGGCGTGGCCACGATCAGCGGCAGCGCGGTGCTGGCCCAATGCACCAGGATCTTGCCGCCCACCAGCACCGACAGCGGATGCGGTGCCAGCATGAGCTGCTCCAGGCTGCCGTCGTCCAGATCGGCGCGAAACAGGGTATCGAGCGACAACAGGCCGGCCAGCAGTAGCGCCACCCAGATCACCCCAGGCGCGATCCGTGCCAGCGTCGTGGGCTCCGGCCCCAGCGCGAAAGGAAACAGCGAGATCACCAGCAGCGCGAACAGCACCGGGTTGATCGCGTCGCCGCGCCGCCGCCACAGCAGCCGGAAGTCGCGCCGCAGCAGCGCTCCGAACGCCGCGGGGGTGGATGGCTGCTCAGCCACGACGCGCCCTCCCGCAGGAGCGAGCTTGCTCGCGATGGATCAGGGCGGCTCGTTCAAGCACGGACTGCCTCCAGCTCCAGCGTGCGCGTGCGCACCGCGCCGGTGGCATAGGCACCGTGGCTGGTGACCAGCGCCGCGCCGCCACGCGCCAGGTGCAGGCCGATGAGCCGGTTGACCAGCTCGATGCCGGGCAGGTCGAGGTTGGCGTAGGGCTCGTCCAGCAGCCACAGCGGCGCGGGAACCAGCAGCAGGCGCGCCAGCGCCAGGCGCTTGCGCTGTCCGGCGGAAAACTGCCGCGCCAGCGCGTCCTCGAATCCGGCCAGGCCCACGGTGGCCAGGGCCGCATCGATGTCCGAACCGGGGCGCTGGCCGAACAGGCCGCAGGCGAATTCGAGGTTTTCCACTGCGGTCAGTTCGCCCTTGTGCCCGAGCAGGTGCCCGAGCAGGGTGCAGGTGCCGGCGATGCGCTCGACCGTGGCGGGCTCGCCTTCGATGAGGATTCGCCCGCGCGTCGCCGGAAGCAACCCGGCCAGCACGCGCAGGAGGGTGGTCTTGCCCGAGCCGTTGCTGCCGTGGATCAGCACTGCCTCGCCAGCTTCGACGTGGAAATCCAGTGGCCCGAAGATCGGCTCGTCGTTGCGGTCGAAGCCCAGTCCCTCGGCGCGCAGCAGCGCCGCGGCGGGCGCGGAGGTGGCAAGAGGACTCATCGGGCGCAGATGCTAGCCGGGATCGGGGAGAAGGTCACGGGATTTGCCTGCCCTGTCGCGCCGCCGCTGGGCACCGACGCGGTGCGGGTGGTTTCACGCCGAGGCTGTGGCAGGATATTTGGATTGACGCGGTTCATGCGCGAGGCCGCGTGGCGTGCCGCCCCTGCCCGGAGAGAATCGATATGCGCGATGTGATGGTGTGTCTGGCGTTGGCGGCGGGCCTTGGTGCCGGCGCGGTGCTGGCTGCCGGGCCTGACGTTCCTTCTGCGAAGGCAGCGGCCGGTTCGGTCTGGCTGGTGGAGTTCGAGGATGCGCCGCTGGCCGTCTTCCGCGGTGCCGATGACCGCGCCCAGCCCAAGCTGCGCGGGCTGAAGGCCACCAGCCCGGCGGTGACCGGCGCGGCGCGCCTGGACGTGGATGCCCCTGCGTCCCGCGCCTATCGCGCCGCGCTGGCCGAGCTGCGCGCCGAGCGCCTGGGCGACATGGCGGTGCGCATCGGGCGTCCGCTCGATCCGCTTTTCGCCTACGACGTGGTGAACAATGGTGTGGCGCTTTCGCTGACGCCGGCCGAAGCGGACGCGGTGCGCCGCATCCCGGGCGTGGTTTCCGTCGAGCCGGAGTTCGTGCGCCGGCCCATGACCGATGCCGGGCCGGCCTGGATCCGCGCCGATGCGATCTGGAGCGCCACCCCGGCCAGCGGCGGCAACCGCGGCGAAAACCGCGTGATCGGCATCATCGACACCGGCATCACGCCGAGCCATCGTGCCTTCGGCAACAACAGCGACGGATATCCGATCCAGAATCCGCGCGGCCGCTACCTCGGCCTGTGCGCCGGCTCCACGTCGGCCGGATGCAACGCCAAGCTGATCGGCATCCATGACCTCACCACCGGCGACAGCGACAAGGAGGCCAACGACGGGATCGACCTGGATGGCCACGGCACGCACGTGGCGTCGATCGCAGCGGGCAATCCCATGAACCTGCGATCCGGCAACGACACCTATCGCGTTTCCGGCGTGGCGCCGCGCGCCAATCTCGTCAGCTACAAGGCCTGCGAGGCCGAGGCCAAGTGCCGCGGCAGCTGGACGCTCGCCGCGATCAACAAGGCGGTCGAGGATCGCGTCGACGTCATCAACTATTCGATCGGCGGCGACGCGCGCGATCCCTGGGCCAGCGGTTCGGAGATGCAGGCCATGCTGGCGGCGCGCGAAGCGGGCGTGGTGATCGTGGTCTCGGCGGGAAACGACGGGCCCGAGCCAGGCAGCCTGACCTCGCCCGCCAACGCGCCCTGGGTGATCGGCGTGGCCAACGTCAGCCACGACCGAGCCAACGTGGCGCGGGTGACGCTCAGCGGCGGTGGCTCGCCGCCCCCGTCGGGCGGAATGCTCGCCGGGGCCAGCCTGACCCAGACGGGCTACGGGCCGGCACCGGTCGTCCACGCCGGCAGCTTCGGCTCCGCGCTGTGCGCGACCGGCCCGAACGTGGACGCGCTGCCGCCGGACACCAGCACCTCGCCCTGGAGTGGCACGCCGTTTTCCGGGCAGATCGTGGTGTGCGATCGCGGCATCTACGCCCGCGTGGTGAAGGGCCTCAACGTGAAGAACGCCGGCGGCGGCGGGATGATCCTGGTGAACGCCGCGGCCGATGGTGCCAGCCTGGTGGCCGATGCCCACGAGCTGCCCGCCACGCATCTGCCCTACGCGGCCGGCGTGGTGCTCAAGCAGTGGCTGGCCAGCGGCAGCGGGCATCGCGCCATGATCGGTGCCTCGGCCGTGGAGCGGGTGGCGGCCTTCGGCGACGTGCTGGCGGCCAGCAGCGGGCGCGGTCCGGTGGCTGGTGATTGGCTCCAGCCCAACCTCGCCGCCCCCGGCACCAACATCCTCGCGGCCTACAAGGACTCCGCCACCTCGTTCGGCTACATGAGCGGAACCTCGATGGCCGCGCCGCACGTCAGCGGCGCGGTCGCGCTGCTGCGCGGGGGGCATCCGTCGTGGGGCCCGACGCAGGTGGAAAGCGCGCTGCAGGGAACCGCGCGCGCCAGCGTGCGCCTGTCCGATGACGTCACGCCGGCCGGCGCGCTCGATGCCGGCGCGGGCACGATCGACCTGTCCCGAGCGGTGCGCGCGGGACTGTATTTCCCGGTCTCCGGCACCGAGTTCCGCGCAGCCAGCGGTTCGGCGCGCACACTCAACCAAGGCGCGCTGGTGGACGGGAACTGCCTGCGCGCCTGCGAGTTCACCCGCACCGTCCAGGATCTGGCCAGCGGTGGCCAGTGGCAGGCCTCGGCGCAGGTGCCCGGCGGCACGATGACGATCACGCCGCCCGGATTCACCGTGGCTGCCGGCGGCACGCAGGCGCTGCAGTTCCGCTTCGCGCCATCGGCCGACGCCGAATTCGGGCGCTGGCTGAGCGGCAGCGTGAAGCTGTCGCGCGTAGGCGGCGGCTCCCCCGACATCGTCCTGCCGGTGGCGATCCGGCCTTCCGCCGGCAACCTGCCGGCACAGATCGTGCTGCCCCAGGCCGGTGCGCAGGTCGAATCGGAATCCGGCTGGAGCGACGTTGCGCTCTCCGGACTGGTCGCGCTGCCGAGCGCGCGCTTTGCCGGCAGCGACTTGGTCGAACCGCTGTCCGCCGCGCCGATGATCCCGCAGGACCCGACCAAGGACGAGGTTTACGACAACCTCGGCGCGGCGAACGAGGGCGTCAGCCTCTTCCGGCTTGTGGCCGATCGCGGCGGCCGCATGCGGCTGCGCGTGGAGGCGTCCTCCAGCACCGCGGGCGACATCGACCTCTACGTCGGGCGGGCCTCGAGCGCGTCGGCGCTGCCAAGCGACGGCACGCGGATCTGCAAGTCGGCCTCGCCCACGGCAACCGAGCATTGCGATCTGGTGCTTGACGTGGCGCAGGGCGAGCACTTCTGGATCCTGGTGCAGAACTGGCGCGCGTCCGCCGCCGGGCAGGATCGCGTCGTGGTCAACGCCGCGCTGGTGCCGCTCGTCGCCTCGCAGCGGGCCGAGACGCAGCGGCCGCTGGTGGCGACCGGCCCCGGCGTCACCGTCGACGGCGAGGCGTTCCGGGTGCGGCTGGCGTGGAACGACCCGACGCTGGCACCGGGCGAGTCGCGCTGGGGGCACCTGATCATCGGCGCGGGCAGCGCCCGCCCGGACGGCGTGGCGCAAGTGCTGGTCAAGCTGACGCGCGCGTCCAACGGTACGCCGGCCGCGGCCGCTCTGGTGCCGGGCGAGAAGCGGACCATGCGCCTGCTGGCCGGTCAGGCGCAGGATCGCCTGTACGTGGAGGTGCCGCCGAATGCGACGCGGCTGCGCGCCACCAGCCAGGGCAGTGGCGAGGTCAAGCTGTATCTGGCGCACGAGCCCTCGCCGTCTTCGCCGTCGATTGCCGCGGCACCGCCGCGCAGCGCCGCGGCGGCGGCCTCATCGAATCCCGGTGCCAACGATGCGGTGCAGGTGAGCGGGGCTGCCCTCGCGCCGGGGCGCTGGTACGTGACGCCGGTGAACGTGGGGCAGGCCGTGGCGAACTTCGATCTGTCGATAATGCTGGATTACGGCACCGACCGCCCGCAGCCGGGCTACGGCAACTGGTTCAACCCGGATCGCTCCGGTTCCGGCTTCTTCTTTTCACCGTTCGCCGACGGCGCGATCTGGACGCTGTCCTGGTACACCTACCTGCAGGACGGCACGCCGGCCTGGCTGGGCGGCACCCTGACCGCGCCGGGGCCGACGCAGGGCAATGCGACCTATGCGCTGTATCGCTTCACCTGGGACGGCAGCCGGACCCACGCGGTGGTCGTGGGCGATGCCACGCTGAGCTTCATCGATTCCCGGAACATGCGGGTGAGCTTCAATCTCGACGGCGAGAGCGGATCGCAGAAGCTGGTGCTGATCGAGGCCGCGGGCGGTGCCTGCGAACCGCTGCCGGGCGGGGCGCTCAAGCCGGACGGCAACTGGTACACCCCGGCGCGCTCGGGCTTCGGCTTCGAAATCCTGACCTATCCGGGCCTTGAGACCTACCTGGCCTACATCTACGACGCGCAGGGTCGCGCACGCTGGACGCGCGCGCACCGCGAGGCCTCGGCCCCGGTGGGCGAACTGCGGGAGCTGGTGGCCCAGGTGATGACGGGAGCCTGCCCGCTGTGCTCGATGGGGCCGTCGACCACGACCGACATCGGTGTGTTCCGACGCCGCTTCGTGGACGCGACGCATGGCCGGATGGGCACCGACCTGACCTTCCCCGCGCCGATGGGTGGGCAGTGGAAGAGCTGGGAGGATGTCGAGATGCTGACTTCGCCGGTGCCCTGCCAGTGAACCTTGCCCTCGCCACCAAGCTGCCGCGCGTCGGCACCACGATCTTCACCACGATGTCGCAGCTGGCGGCCGAGCATTCGGCGGTCAACCTCGGCCAGGGCTTTCCCGATTTCGACGTGCCGCCCTTTCTGGTGGAGGCGCTGGCGCAGGCGATGCGCGAGGGCCACAACCAGTACGCGCCGATGGCGGGCGTGCCGGCGCTGCGCGAGGCCATCGCCGAAAAGGCGGCCGGTCTGTACGGCGCGCGGGTGGATGCCGGCAGCGACATCACCGTCACCAGCGGTGCCACCGAGGCGATCTTCTGCGCGGTGCATGCCGCGGTGCGCGCCGGCGACGAAGTGATCGTGCTCGATCCCTGTTACGACAGCTACGAGCCGGCGATCGACCTGGCCGGCGCGCGCGCGGTGCACGTGCCGCTGGTCGAGCCGGACTTCCACGTCGACTGGCAGCGCGTGTGCGAGGCCATCACGCCGCGCACCCGGATGCTGATCGTCAACTCGCCGAACAACCCGACCGGCGCGGTGTTTTCCGCCGCCGATCTCGATGCGCTGGCCGCAATCCTCCGGGAGACGCGCGTGCTGCTCCTGTCCGACGAGGTGTACGAACACATCGTGTTCGACGGTGCCGTCCACCAGAGCGTGCTGCGCCACCCGGAGCTGGCGGCGCGCAGCTTCGTGGTGTCCTCGTTCGGCAAGACCTACCACTGCACCGGCTGGAAGCTCGGCCATTGCATCGCCCCGCCGGCGCTGTCGGCGGAGTTCCGCAAGGTGCACCAGTACGTCACCTTCTGCAGCTTCAACCCGGCCCAGCACGCGCTGGCGCGGATGATGCGCGAGCATCCGGAGCATCACCTGGAACTGCCGGCGTTCTATCAGGACAAGCGCGATCGCTTCCGTGCGCTGCTGGCCGATACCCCGTTCCGGCCGCTGCCGGTGGCCGGCACCTATTTCCAGCTCGCCGACTATTCGGCCATCAGCGATCTGGATGACCTCGCCTTCTGCCGCTGGCTGACCGTGGAGAAGGGGGTCACCGCGATTCCGCTCTCGCCGTTCCTGGCCGAGCCGCCGCCGGGCCAGCGCCTGGTGCGGTTCTGCTTTGCCAAGTCCGACGCCACCCAGCAGGCCGCTGCCGAGCGCCTGCGCACGCTGTGAGCCACTGAATGAACCTCGCCCCTGAATCCGACCTGCGGGTTTCCCTGGTCCAGGCCGATACGGTCTGGCGCAACGCCGCCGCCAATCGTGCGCGCTACGGCGGCCTGATGCGCCCGCTGGCGGGTCAGACCGACCTGATCGTGCTGCCGGAAACCTTCACCAGCGGCTTCGGCAACGAGGCCATCGGCGAGGCCGAGGACATGCACGGTGCCAGCGTCGCCTGGCTGCGGGCGCTGGCCGACGAGGTGGGCGCGGTGGTGACCGGCTCGATGGTGATCGCGGAAGCCGGACGCGTCTGGAACCGCCTGCTGTGGGCCGAGCCCGGCGGCGGACTGCTCTGGTACGACAAGCGCCACCTGTTCCGCATGGCCGACGAGCACCTGCGCTACGGTCAGGGCGAAAGCCGCATCATCACCCGCTGCCGCGGCTGGCGCGTGCTGCCCTTGGTCTGCTACGACCTGCGCTTCCCGGTGTGGAGCCGCAACCGCGTGCCCGAGGGCGGCGGCTGTGAATACGATCTGGCGCTCTATGTCGCCAACTGGCCCAGCGCGCGGCGCTACGCCTGGCGCACCCTGCTGCGCGCACGCGCGATCGAGAACCTCGCCTGCGTGGTCGGCGTCAACCGCGTGGGTACCGACGGCAACGGCTTCCACTACGCCGGCGACAGCGCCGCGCTCGATCCGCTCGGCCAGCCGCTGGTGGAACTGGGCGAACAGCCGCAGGTGGTCACCGTCACCCTGTCGGCGCAAGGCCTGCGCGCGCACCGCGAGCGTTTCCCGGCATTCCGTGATGCGGACCGCTTTGTCTTGAACGCGAACTGAGCCGTCCGGCGCGCATGAACCTCGCCCGAAAGGCCGCGGTGCCCGCGGCACTACAATGTGCCTCCTTCCCGCGCCCTGGTCTTGATGCGGCATGAGCCAGTCCCCGCTGCCTGCCTCGCGGCGCGCGGATCTTCCGGCCGTCTCCGATGATCCGGTGCGCTGGCGGATCCTGTCGGTCCTCCTGATCGCGATCTTCATGTCGCTGATCGGGGTGAGCATCGTCAACGTCGCGCTGCCCTCGATCCAGGTCGCGCTCGATGCCTCGCTGTCGGACATCCAGTGGGTGCTGTCCGGCTATGCGCTCACCTTCGGCGTGGTGCTGGTGTCGGCCGGCCGCGCCGGTGACATCTTCGGACGCGGCGGCATCTTCCTTGTCGGCGTGGTCGTCTTCACGCTGTCCTCGGCGGCGGCCGGGCTGGCGCCTTCGGCCAACTGGCTCAACGCTGCGCGGCTGATGCAGGGCGTGGGTTCGGGCCTGCTCAGCCCGCAGGCGCTGGGCATGATCCAGCAGTACTTCCACGGCGAGGAGCGCGGGCGCGCCTTTGGCCGCCTTGGCACCGCGGTCGGCGTCTCGGTGGCGATCGGACCGGTGCTGGCGGGCTTCCTCATCAAGGTGGCCGGGGTCGACCTGGGCTGGCGGCTGACCTTCCTGATCAACCTGCCCATCGGGCTCCTGACCCTGGCAATGGGCCTGCGCTGGTTTCCCCGGCCGCTGTTCCGGCGCGCCGCGGGCGCGGGAGGAACGGTGCGCGGCGGCTGGCGTTCGCTCGATCCGGTCGGCGCGCTGCTGCTCGGGCTGGCGGTGCTGGCGGTGCTGTATCCCTTCGTCGAAGCGCGCGATTCGCTGCACATCTGGTTGCTGCTGCCGGCGAGCGCGCTGCTGCTGGTGATGTGGGTGGCCTGGGAGCGGCGCTGGGCGCGCAGGGGTTTCAGCCCGATGGTGGACCTGGGCATCTTTTCGATCCCGAGCTTTGCCAACGGCACCGTCATCATGACCCTGTATTTCCTCGGCATGACCAGCATCTGGGTGCTGCTGGCGCTCTATGTGCAGAAGGGCGATGGGCGCAGCGCGTTCGAATCGGGCGTGTTCGGCATTCCCGCCTCGCTGCTGTCCGCCTATGCCGCGCACTGGGCCGGCAAGCGCGTGGCGCGGCTCGGCCGACGCGTGGTGATCGGCGGCCTGATCCTGGCCATCGTCGGCCTGATCCTGTGCTGCGTCGTCATTGCGCTGCACGAAGCCGGGTACCTGAGCGTGTGGTGGCTGGTGCTGAGCCTTTCGTTCGTCGGACTGGCGCAGGGTTCCATCATCAGTCCCAACCAGACCCTCACCCTGGCCGACGTGCCGCTCGCCTATGCCGGCAGCTCCGGCGCGATCATGCAGACCGGCCAGCGCATCGGCACCTCGGTGGGCATCGCGGTCATCACCGCCATCGTCTTCTCGACCCTCAAAGTCAGCTCCTGGGCGGCCGCCACCATCACCGGATTCTGCGCGATCATCCTGGTGACCCTGGTGGCGCTGGCATTCGCCTTCAAGGACCAGCGCGACCGCTCGCGGCTGCGCGCCACCGAGGCGGTGCCGTTGGACAGCGCCCTGTAGCGCGACGGGCGCGCGCCAACTGCGACCGGGATCGCGCCGGCGTGACTTTCGGCCTGTACGCCGCCCGGCGTGTTCAGGCTATGGTCACTGGCCCGAAATACCCGCGTGAATCCCATGCTCCGATTCCCGATTGCCGCGCTGTGCGCCGCCGTGCTGGCGCTGGCTGTTTCCCCGTCCGCGATGGCACGGAAGAAGCCCGCGTCGCCTGAGCCGCCGCCGTGGACCGGTGAGGTCTATTCCAGCACCTACCGCCCGGTCGCGTCCGCGCCGGTCCTGATCACCGGTGCGACCGTGCTGGTCGGCAACGGCGAACGCCTCGATGGTGCCGACGTGCTGCTGCAGGACGGTCGCATCGCGGCCGTGGGCGTGGGCCTGACGGCACCTGCCGGTGCGCTGCGCGTGGATGGCAGCGGCAAGTGGGTGACGCCGGGCATCATCGACAACCACTCGCACCTGGGCGTGTATCCCAGCCCCGGCACGCAGTCGCACGCCGACGGCAACGAGATGGTGGCACCGGTGACGTCGCAGGTCTGGGCCGAGCACTCGGCCTGGCCGCAGGACCCCGGTTTCGCCGCGGCGCTGGCCGGCGGAGTGACCACCCTGCAACTGCTTCCCGGTTCGGCCAACCTCGTGGGCGGGCGCGGAGTGACGCTCAAGAACGTGCCGAGCGTGGACGTGCAAGGCATGAAGTTTCCCGGTGCGCCCTACGGACTGAAGATGGCCTGCGGGGAAAATCCCAAGCGCGTCTACGGCCAGAAGGGCGGGCCGATGACGCGCATGGGCAACGTGGCCGGCCTCCGCACCGCCTTCATCGAGGCCCGGGAATACGCCCGGCGTCGTGCCGGCAGCGAACCGGGCAAGCGTGACCTCAAGCTCGATACGCTGGCCGCCGCGATGGCCGGCGAAATCCAGGTGCACATCCACTGCTACCGCGCCGACGAGATCGCGGTGATGCTGGATCTGGCGCGCGAGTTCGGCTTCACCATCGCCTCGATCCACCACGGCGTGGAGGCCTACAAGCTGGCCGATCGGCTGGCGGGCGAGGGCGTGTGCGCCTCGCTCTGGGCCGACTGGTGGGGTTTCAAGATGGAGGCCTTCGACGGCATCCAGGAAAACCTGGTGATGGTCGATCGCCCGACCAACGGCTGCGCTATCGTGCATTCCGATTCGCCCGAGGGCATCCAGCGGCTCAACCAGGAGGCGGCCAAGGCGATGGCCGCGGGCCGCCGCGCCGGCATCGAGGTCGCGCCCGAGCGCGCGATCCGCTGGCTCACGCAAAATCCGGCGCGCTCGCTCGGCGTGCTGGAGCAGACCGGCACCCTGGAGGCCGGCAAGATGGGTGACGTGGTGCTGTGGAACGGCAATCCCTTCAGCTCCTACGCGCTGGCCGACAAGGTCTGGATCGACGGGGCGCTGATGTACGACCGGCAGGACCGCTCGCGCCAGCCGGTGTCCGACTTCCTCCTGGGCCAGTCCGATTCGCAGGGAGGCACGCCATGAGCCCGCGCTTCATTCTTTCCGTGCTGGCGCTGCTGCCCGTGCTGCTGCCGACCGCGTCGGCGCAGAATCTTCTGATCCGCAATGCCACCGTGCATACCGCCACCGCGCAGGGCACGCTGGCCCAGGCCGACGTTCTGGTCCGCGATGGCAGGATCGCGGCCATCGGCACGAATCTGGCGGCCGAAGGCATCGAAGTCGTCGATGCCGGCGGCCTGCCGCTCACCCCGACCCTGTTCGGCGGCATCAGCGGCATCGGGTTGGAAGAGGTTTCCAGCGAAACCTTCACCCGCGATGCCGCGCTGGCCCTGGGCGCAACGGCCAAGGACATCGTGGTGCGGCCGGAGTTCGACGTGACGCTGGCCTACAACCCGGATTCGATCCTTGCGCCGGTGGCGCGGGTGGAAGGCATCGGCTTCACCCTGCTGTCGGCCAACGCGACCGCGGGCGGATCGATCATCGGCGGGCAGGGCGCGGTGGTGCGGCTTGACGGCAGTCCGGACCCGATCGGGCCCAAGGCGCTGTTCGTCACGCTGGGCGGCGGCTCGTCGGAGTTCAGCGGGGTGTCGCGCGCCGGGCAGTGGATGCTGCTCGACCAGCTCGTGTCCGAACTGCGCGGCACCGTGCCGGCGGGAATGGCGCACCTCACCCCGGCCGGGCGCACGGCGCTCAAGCGCTACATCGATGGCGGTGCGCGCATCGTGTTCGATGTGAATCGCGCCGCCGACATCCGCCAGCTGCTGCGCTGGGCCGGGAAGCAGCGGCTCTCCATCGCCATCAGCGGCGGTGCCGAGGCCTGGAAGCTGGCCCCTGCACTGGCGGCGGCGAAGGTGCCGGTGTTCCTGGATTCGCTGTCGGGCCTGCCCGGCAACTTCGACCAGATCCACGCCTCGCTGGAAAATGCCGCGCGCCTGCGTGCCGCGGGCGTGGCGGTCGGCTTCAATCCTTCCGGTGACGGTTCGCACAACGCACGCAAGAACCGTCAGCTCGCCGGCAACGCCGTGGCGCACGGGCTGTCGTGGGAGGACGCGCTGGCCGGACTGACCCGCGTGCCGGCGGATGCCTTCGGGGTGGCGGATCGCATCGGCACCATTGCCGTGGGGCGCAGCGCGGACCTGGTGCTGTGGACCGGCGACCCGCTGGATGTCGCGCACACCGCGCGCCAGGTCTGGATGGACGGGCGTACGATTCCGATGCGCTCGCGCCAGACCGAACTGCGCGACCGCTACCTGCGTCCGGAACCGAACCCCGAACGCGGCGCGCTGCCGCGGGCCTATTCTGTTCCCGGTCGCTGATTCTCCCTGCCGACTTCGCTCGAGGACCGTCGCATGACCCGTCACCGCCTCATCCTTGCCATCCTCGCCGGCCTGGCCGCACTGCCGGCGCAGGCCGCGCCCGACACCCTGGCCCTGCACTGCGGCGCGCTGTTCGATGCGCGTGCGGGCAAGCTCCTCGACGCGCACACCGTGGTCGTGCGCGAGGGCAGGATCGCCGAGGTGCGCGACGGGCGCGCCGTCGTGCCCGAGGCCGAGGTCATCGATCTTTCCGCGCATACCTGCAGCCCCGGCTGGACCGACCTGCACGTGCACCTGGGCAGCCAGTCCAGCCCGCAGAGCTATTCGGAAGGCTTTCGCCTGGATCCGGTGGACTACGCCTTCCGCGCGGTCGGCTATGCCGAAAAGACCCTGCTGGCCGGCTTCACCAGCGTGCGCGATCTGGGCGGTGAAGTGGCCCCGCATCTGCGCGATGCGATCGGTCAGGGCCTGGTGAAGGGGCCGCGCATCTTCGCCGCCGGCAAGTCCATCGCGACCACCGGTGGCCATGCCGATCCGACCAACGGCATCAATGACCGTCTGGCGCACCTGATCGGTCCGCCCGGGCCGACCGAGGGCGTGGTCAACTCGCCCGACGACGCGCGCCAGGCTGTGCGCCAGCGCTACAAGGACGGCAGCGACGTCATCAAGATCACCGCCACCGGCGGCGTGCTGAGTTATGCCAAGTCGGGCGACGCGCCGCAGTTCACCGTGGACGAGGTCAGGGTGATCGTCGATACCGCGAAGGACTACGGCTATCGCGTCGCCGCGCACGCGCACGGCGAGGAGGGCATGTACCGCGCCGTGACGGGCGGGGTGACCAGCATCGAGCACGGCACCTACATGAGCGATCGGGTGGTCAAGGCGATGAAGGAGCGCGGTACCTGGTACGTGCCGACCGTTTACGCCGGCCGCTTCGTGGCCGACAAGGCCAGGATCGACGGCTACTTTCCGCCCGTCGTGCGGCCCAAGGCCGAGCGCATCGGCGCGCTGATCCAGGAAACCGCGGGCCGCGCCTGGCGCGCGGGCGTGAAGATCGCCTTCGGCACCGACATGGGCGTGGGCCCGCACGGCGACAACGCGCGCGAGTTCATCTACATGGTCGAAGCCGGGATTCCCGCCGCCTACGCCCTGCAGGCGGCCACGGTGCACGCGGCCGAGGTGCTGGGCGTGGACGACCAGGGCGTGATCGAGGTCGGCAAGCGCGCCGATATCGTGGCGGTGCCGGGCGATCCGCTGGCCGACATCTCCGTGGTGATGGACGTGTCCTTCGTGATGAAGGATGGGGTGGTGTACCGGCGGCCCTGAGTCCGCCACCCGCGCGGCTGGCGGGGATGGATGGGCGGGAAGGAATTGCCTTTTGGGTCGTCCATCATTAGACTCATATTCGTCTATAAATGGACGAATGAGGTGCGCCATGGCCGTCTATCCGCTGAAATCCGTGCTCTCCGGCGTGCGGGAAGGGCCTGCGCTGGCCTATCGCGCGCCGCGCGGCGTCGAGGCCTACGTGCGCGAAGTGGCGGCCGCCGAGCCGCTTCAGCTGGTCGGCATCGAGCGTGAAGGCGTCGAGGCGGGGTTCGTCAAGGATCTCGCGCGGCGCATGGATGTGCCCGCGACGCGACTGTTCGCCATCCTCGGAGTGCCGCGCGCGACCGCTGAAAAGAAGGCGTCCGCGAAGGAGCGCATCGGCGGCATCGGTGGAGTTGCCGCGCTCGGATTGATCCGGCTTATGGGCGTGGCCCAGGAGATCGCGGCCGCCAGCACTCATCCGGATGCCGCCGGGCTGGATGTCCCGCGCTGGCTGGGGCGGTGGATCGAGCAGCCGCAGCCGGCCCTGGGCGGACGTCGCCCCGCAGAACTCCTGGATACCCCGACGGGCGCGGAAGTGGTTACGCGCCTGCTCGGCTCGATGGCCAGCGGCGCCTATCAATGAGGCTGTGGCGCATTGCCGCGGAAACCCGCGATTACCCCGCGGATGATCTTTCGGGCAACGGTGCGGCGCGATTTCCCGGTCGCTGGAACGATATCGGCGAGCCTCTGGTGTATTGCGCCACCGCCCTGTCGCTGGCGGTGCTCGAAACCACGGCGCACCTCCACGGCGCGCTGCCGCTCAATCGCTTCGTCGTTGTGATCGAAGTTCCAGACCCGGTTTGGAAGGCGCGGCAGGAGCTTGCGGCCGACGCGCTGCCTGCCGCCTGGCGGGCGATTCCAGCGGGTCAGGCCAGCATGCGGATTGGGTCGCACTGGCTGGCGTCGGGGCGCTCCGCGATCCTGCTGGTTCCTTCAGCCATCGTGCCCGAGGAACAGGTGGCATTGATCAACCCCCTGCACCCGGACAGCCGCACGATACGTGCCGAGGTGACGCGGGCCTTCCACTACCACGCGCTGCTGCGCGCAGCGCAGTGACCCGGGTGCCATTGTCCGCCCATCGCCCCGCAGTCTGGCGGCGGCCCCGGTGGTGTCCGGGCTGCGTCGAGCCGCCTGTCCTTACTGGTTGAACTGCAGGCGCGCCAGATCGGCGTAAAGGCCGCCCTGGGCGATCAGCGCCTCGTGGCGGCCTTCGGCCACGATGCGGCCACCGTCGAGCACGATGATGCGGTCGGCGCGGCGGATGGTGGCCAGGCGGTGGGCGATCACCAGGGTGGTGCGGCCGTGGGTCAGGCGTTCGAGGGCCTGCTGGATGTCGCGCTCGCTCTGCGCGTCGAGCGCGCTGGTGGCCTCGTCCAGCAGCAGGATCGGCGCGTCCTTGAGCACCGCGCGGGCGATGGCCACGCGCTGCTGCTGGCCGCCCGAGAGGCGCACGCCGCGCTCGCCCAGGTGGGTTCCATAGCCTTCCGGCAGCGCGGCGAGGAAGCCGTCGGCTTCCGCGATGCGGGCCGCCTCGACGACCTCCTGATCGCTGGCATCGAGCCGGCCGTAGCGGATGTTGGTGCGCGCGTCGTCGCCGAACAGCACCGGATCCTGCGGTACCAGGGCGACCTGGCCGCGCAGTTCGCGCGGGTCGAGCTGGCGCAGGTCGATGCCGTCGACGCGGATCGCGCCCTCGTCCGGGTCATGGAAGCGCAGCAGGAGCTGCAGCACGGTGCTCTTTCCGGCGCCGGAGGGGCCGACCAGGGCGACGTTTTCGCCGGGCCTGACGTGCAGGCTGAAGTCGATCAGCGCCGGCGCGTCGGGGCGGGTGGGATAGCGGAAGGTGACGTTCTCGAACGTCAGTTCGCCCGCCACGCGCGCAGGCAGGACCGCGGGTTCGTGGGGCGTCTGGATGGCGGAGCGCTCGTTCAGCAGTTCATCGATCCGGCCCATGCCGCCGCCGGCGCGCTGCAGCTCCGCCCAGACTTCGGTCAGCGCGCCGATGGAGCCGGCGCCGATCACCGCATAGAGCACGAACTGGCCGAGGGTGCCGGCGGTGAGCGTGCCGCCGATCACGTCGCGCGCGCCGATCCACAGCACGCCCGTGATCGCGCCGAACACCAGCAGGATCACCACCGCGGTGAGACCCGCCTGGGTCGCAATGCGCCGGCGCGCGGCACCGATGGCGGTGCGGACCGCCGCCGCGAATCGGCCTGATTCGTGGGCCTCGCGGGCGTAGCTTTGCACGGTGTGGATGGCGGTGAGGGTTTCGGTGGCGCGCGCGTTGGCGTCCGCGATGCGGTCCTGGTTGTCGCGCGAGAGCTTCTGCACGCGCCGCCCGTAGAGCACGATGGGCAGCACGATCACCGGGATGCCGATGGCCGCCATGCCGGCCAGCCGCGGGCTGGTGATGAGCAGCGCGACGCCGCTGCCGAACATGGTCACGAAGCTGCGCAATGCCACCGAGAGGGTGGAAGCGATCACGCTGCGCAAAAGCTCGGTATCGGCGGCGAGGCGGCTGACCAGTTCGCCGGCACGGGTGCGCGCGAAGAACTCCATGTCCAGATGCAACAGGTGCCCGAACACGCGCTCGCGCAGGTCCGCGATCACTTTTTCACCCAGCAGGCTGATGCAGAAGAAGCGTCCGGCCGTGGCCACGGCCAGCACCAGGGCGACGAGGATCAGGCCGACGAACCAGCGGTCGATGCCGCTCGGGTCCTGATCGGAAAAGCCGCGGTCGATCATGAATCGCACGGCCACCGGCAGCGCCAGGGTCGCGCTCGATGAGAGGATGAGGAAGCCCAGCCAGCCCGCCAGCAGGCCGCGATAGGGGCGAAGGAAGGGCAACAGGGTGCGCAGTGCCGCGAGCGGGCGAGGGCGGGCGGCGGATTCTTCGGTGTTCACACGATGGGATTCGGAGGCCTACGGAGGCGCAAGTCGCGGGCCGGCACGGGTATCGCCGTCGCTGTGCCGGATCAGCTCGCCCTGGCCGCGCGTTGCATCGCGAAGTGTAGCGGCTAGTGCGTCGAAGTTGGCTTCGGGCAGCTCCAGCTCCAGTTCCAGGCCGTCGGCGTCGTAGCGTTCGCCAAGCTTGCGCGCGTCGTGTGCGGCGATCAGGGCATGCGCGGTGTTGGCGTGGGCGAAGCCGCAGCGCAAGGTGGCCATGACGGTTTCCACCACGGTCATGCGCTCGGCCTGGCGCAGACACTCGGCGGCGGTGCCGCCGTAGGCGCGCACCAGCCCGCCGGCGCCCAGCTTGATGCCGCCGAACCAGCGCGTGACGACCACCATCACGCCGTCGAGGCCCTGACCCTCGATGGCGGCCAGGATTGGTTTGCCCGCGGTGCTGGCCGGTTCGCCGTCGTCGGAGAAGCGGTAGGCCGGATCGATGCGCCAGGCCCAGCAGTTGTGGGTGGCGGCGGGATCGCCCACCTGGGCCAGGAACGCCATCGCCTCGTCCGGTGAGGACACCGGTGCGGCCTGCGCGAGGAAGCGGCTCTTGCGGATGTCCTGCTCCAGCCGCGCCGGCCGGGCGAGCGTGACGCGGCTCATCCGGCCAGCAGTCGGACCAGATCGTCCGGCACCTTGCGCGAGGGATTCTTGTGCTGGAACTGGCGCAGGCTCTGCACGGCACCGGGGCGGTCGCCGCGCAGCAGCCGCTCGCGCACGCGCTCGAGCCAGGCGTCGGGCTCCAGTCGCGCGTCTTCACGCCAGTGCGGCAGGGGGACGCCGGTGTCGGGATCGAGGCGCGCCCCGGACGCGCGGATCGCGTCGCTCGTAATGCCCTCCTGCGCCATCGCGCTGCGTTCGCGTGCGGCTTCGGCGCGGGCCGGTGGTGGCGGTGCGGCCGGCGGTGCCGGCTCCTGCATCACCGGGGTGGCCTTGGGCGACGATGTGGCCGGTGCGCCATTGTCGCGGACATCGGCGGGCGCGGATGCCGGTGCTGGTGGTGGCGGCGCGGGCGGTGCCGCCGGCTGAACCGCCGCCGCGATTTCGGCTTCGTCCTGCGACGGAGGCTTCGGCGCTGCGCGGTGCTTGAGATCGACGTCCACCGCCTCGCGGGTGTCCGACGTATCGGCCATGGGCGCGCGGCTGCGCGGCACCGGCACCGAGCTGCCGGTGCCGATATCGAAAATGCCTGCCTGCCAGGCGACGCCTGCCGCCAGCACGGCCGCTGCCGCCGTGCCCAGGCTGGCGCTGAGCCACCACGGACGCCGGCGCGGCGCTGTTCGTGGCCTGGATTCCAGCGCCTCCCGCGCCTGCGCCAGCACCCGCGCATCGAGCGCCGGCGCGGGTTCCACCGCGGGCAAGCGCGCCAGCGCGTCGGCCAGCGCGCGTTCCTCGGGGCACAGCGGCTCGCGCGGCAGGTTCGCACTCATGGCCCCAGCCTCGCGCGCAGCTTGTCCATGGCGTAGCGCAGCCGCGATTTCACGGTCTCGCGTCCGACGCCGGTGATTTCGCCGATTTCCTCCAGCGAAAGCTCCTGCTCCAGCCGCAGCTGCAGCACGAGACGCTGCTCGTCGGGCAGTTCGGCCAGCGCCTGCTGCAGGCGGCGCTGCTCCTCGAAGCGACTGAGCGCCTGCTCGGGTTTGTCCTGCTCGTCACCGGCCAGATGCAAGGGGCTGTCGTCTTCGTCCAGCGAGACTTGCGGGCGGACGCGGCGGTACTGGTCGATCATCAGGCGCTGGGCGATCTGGTAGAGCCAGGTGCCGAACTTCGCCTCGGGCCGATAGCGCACGCGCGCGGCGACCACGCGCCCCCAGGTGTCCTGGAAGCATTCGTCGGCGGTGGCGCGCGGGGAAATGCCGCGCACGATGAAGCGGTACAGCGGCCCGCGATGGCGCGCGTACAGCGTCTCGAATGCGGCGATGTCGCCTGCGGCGTAGGCCAGCATCAGTTCCTCGTCGGTGCGCTCGTGACTCATGCGCGGCGGATCAGGGGCACGCATTCTGCCGCCCGGAAGAACGCTTGGGGGCGCATATCGCCGGATTCAACGCGCGAACGCGCGCGCGAGGGTGAAATCCGCACGCCGAGGCGCGCGGCAGCGTTTGGAAACGGCTGGCGGCAGGCGGTGGCGGCGGGGTTTGCGGCATCGGGAGTCGGAGCAGGTGGACGACAGCGCGCAGGGTATAGTGCCCGGCCGCCACGACAAAGCCCCGCCATGCCCAACGCTCCCGTCACCCTGGCCCTGATCGCGATCACCTGTGCGGCTTCGTTCCTCGCCTGGAAAAAATCCCGGGTGATGGAGCGACTGATCCTGTGGCCGCCGGCGGTGTCGCGCGGGCACGAGTACTGGCGGCTGCTGGGCTACGGCTTCATCCATGCCGACGGCCAGCACCTGCTGTTCAACATGGTGACGCTGTATTTCTTTGGCGGTGCGATGGAAGCCTACCTGAGCCAGCTGGGCCTGCCCTGGCCCTGGGGCTTCGTCGGGTTCTACCTCTCGGCGCTCGTGGTGTCGATCCTGCCCAGCTACCTGCGCCATCGCCACGACGCCGGCTACCGCAGCCTGGGCGCATCGGGCGCGGTATCGGCGGTGCTGTTCGCCTACATCCTGATCCAGCCCTGGTCGCTGATCATCGTGTTCGTGGTGCCGGTGCCGGCGATCGTGTACGCGGTGCTCTATGTCGGCTACAGCGTCTGGATGGAGCGGCGCGGGCAGGGCAACATCAACCACAGCGCGCACCTGTGGGGTGCCGGTTACGGCGTGCTGTTCACCGTGCTGCTGCAGCCGCGCATCGTCGAGCACTTCTTCTCGAAGCTGCTCAATCCGGGGTTTTCCGGCTGAGAAGCGCCGCGCCCGACAGCCTGCGCGAGAGCGGGCGCACGTCCAGCCGCACCCGCACCAGTCCCGGCTCGTCGGGGATCGACTCGCGCCGGAATCCGAGTGAATCGGCCAGGCCCAGCATGGCATCGTTCTCGTCGAGCACATCGCCGTAGATCTCGTCCAGGCGCTTCAGCCTGGCCCAGCGGATCAACTGCTTCATCAGCAGCGTTCCCAACCCCTGACCGGCGAGGAAGCGGCTGACCAGGATGGCGAATTCGGCGCGAAGGGTGCCCTCGTCGATGGCGAGCCGCGCCACCGCACCGATCAGCGCCTGTCCCGGAGGCAGGGGTTCGGCGACCACCAGGGCGAACTGGCTGCGCGGGTCGATCTGCGTCAGGCGCTTCAGCAGGTCGCCCTTCAGCTCCTTGATCGGGTGCAGGAAGCGCAGCCGGACTTCCTCGGGCGAGAGCAGCGGGAAGGTCTGCCGGATCGGCTCGGCGTCGGCCGGTTCGATCGGACGCAGGGTCAGGATGCGCCCGTCGCTCAATTCGAGGCGCTGGGTCCAGCGCTCCGGCAGGGGCGTGGCGCGAACGCGCTGCGCGCGCTTCCGATTCAAGGGCGAGGGCCGTGCCACCTTCAGGTCCACGTATGGTTCCGGTGCAGGATGCCAGATTCCGGAGTGTCCCCCGAACGCGGAGATTGCTGCAATGCAGCATGATTTGGCGAGGGGCGTGCCGTTCAGGCGGCATCCGGTGCGATTTTCAGCCCGATTCCTGCCGCAGCCACTCCAGATGCCATCCGCGCGCGCTGTCCCCGATCGCCTGCGCCAGCTCGGGCAGGGCCTGCCGCAGCGCCTGATCGAGCTTCCAGGGCGGATTGAGCAGCAGCATGCCGCTGCCGTTGAGCCGCAGCGGGGAGTCGTCGGCATGGCGCATCAGTTCGGCGAGGAGCACGCTGCGCGCGGGCAGGGCCGCCGCGCGCCGGAAGAACGGTGCCAGCGCGCGGCGCAGCTTGATCGGATACCACAGCGCGAAAATGCCCTGCGGCCAGCGTGCCAGGCCGTCCCTCAGCGCGCCGATCACCTGGTCGAACTCGGCCAGCTGGGCCTCGTAGGGTGGATCGACGAGGACCAGGCCGCGCTTTTCCCTGGGCGGCAGCAGCGCCTTGAGCGCGCCATAGCCGTCGCGCTGGTGCACGCCCACGCGCGGATCGCGTGCGAACAGGGCCTTGAGCTGCCGCGCAGGCTCCGGGTTCAGCTCGCAGCAGGCCATCCGATCCTCCGGGCGCAGGCGGGCTGCGCTCAGGCGCGGCGAGCCGGGGTAGCGCCCCGCAGCCAGGAACGGCGCAACGGCGTCGAGGTAGCGCGTCAGTGCCGGGCTCAGTGCGGTGCGGCCCTTGCTCCAGGCGGCCAGCCGCAGCGCGCCGTCCGCGGCCTCGCCGGTGACGGTGGCCTGACGCGACTGCAGCGCGTACTCGCCTTGTCCGGCATGGGTGTCGAGCACGAAGTAGGGCGTCGGCTTGCGCGCCAGTGCGTCCAGCAGGGCCAGAAGCACCAGATGCTTGAGCACGTCGGCATGGTTGCCGGCATGGAAGGCGTGGTCGTAGTTCATGCCGCCATTGTGCGGCATCTCGCACGCCACGCGGCAGCGGATCGGGGTTAGCATGGAGCCGTTACCCGAATGGACCGATGCCCGCATGTCCTGGCGAACCCTCATCGATGCCGCATCGCTCGACGCCGCGCTCTCCGATCCGCTGGTGGCGGTGATCGACTGCCGTTTCGATCTGGCCGATCCCGCCGCCGGAGAGCGCGCGTGGTTCGAGGGACATATCCCGGGTGCCCACTACGCCCACCTGGATCGTGACCTTTCCGACCTGCATCGCCCCGGTCGCGGTCGCCATCCCCTGCCCGATGCCGACGCGTTCTGCGCGGCGCTGGAGCGTTGGGATATCACGCCGGAACACCAGGTGGTCGCCTACGACGCCAGCGGCGGCACGATCGCCGCGCGCCTGTGGTGGATGCTGCGCCTGTTCGGGCATCGCCGGGTGGCGGTGCTCGATGGCGGATTGGCGGCATGGACGGCGCACGGCGGCGCGCTCGAGCGCGGCGCGCGCAAGCCGGGCAGGGGGCGCTATCGGGCCCGTTTCGACAGCCGCTCGATCGTCACCACCGCAGTGGTTGCCGCGCGCCTGGCCAGCGGCAACGGCGTGCTGCTCGATGCCCGGGTTCCCGAACGCTTCCGCGGCGAGGTGGAGCCGCTGGATCCGCGCGCCGGGCACATCCCGGGTGCGGTCAACAGCCCGTTCCAGAACAATCTCGGGCTCGACGGCCGCTTCCTGCCGGCCGAGCAGCTCGAGGTCCGCTACCGCGCGCTGATTCGCGGCCAGGTGCCGGGCGATGTGGTGCACATGTGCGGCTCGGGCGTGACCGCCTGCCACAACCTGCTGGCGATGGAGCACGCCGGCCTGCCCGGCTCGCGCGTCTACGCCGGCTCCTGGAGCGAGTGGGTGTCCGTGCCCTCGCGCCCGATCGCGACCGGGCCGGCCTGAGGCGGAAGCCTGCGCGGCCGGGAATTCCCGACTATCCCTTGCCGAGACGCGCGAGCACTTCGCGCAGCACGGCCTGGGTCTCGGGCGTCTGCCAGGCGGCGAGGAAGCGCGGCAGGTCCAGGCGCGCCGGATCATCGATCGATTCCAGCAGGTCGCGCCGCGCGATGCGCCGGGTTTCGCGCTGCGCCGCCTGCGGCAGCGCCAGCATGCCATCCAGCCAGGCCAGGGCGCGCGCGGTGACTTCGGCCATCGGTGCCAGTTCATCCACCATGCCGTAGCCGGCGGCTTCCTCGGCGGTGAACATGGCACCGGCCACCATCAGCCGCTCGGCGCGATGCGCGCCGACCAGGCGCTTGAGCGCGTACTGGATGGCATCGGGCACGAACAGGCCGACGGCCACTTCGTTGAGGCCGGTGCGGAAGGGGCCGCGCGCCGCCAGCGGATCGGGCGCGACCGGGCTGCGCGCCATGATGCGGTAGTCGCAGTAAAGACTGATGACCGCACCGCCGGCCGGGTTGTGGCCGGCGATGGCCGCGACCGAAAGCAGGGGCGAGGCCGCCAGCGCGCGACAGACCTGACCGAAGGCAAGCCAGGTGGCCTCGACCGCGTCGACGCCGTTGCCGACCAGGTACGGCAGGTCCAGTCCCGCGGTGAAAATGCCCGGGCTGCCGCTCAGGACCAGCGCGCGCGCGCCGGCGGCCGGCGCGCCTTCGATCGCATCGCGCAATTCGCCGAGCAGCCCCTGTTCCAGCGCGTTGACCGGCGGACGGGCGAGCCGCAGTTCCAGAATGCCGTGGTGGCTGATGCGTTCGAGCATGGCGCTGCACCGGTGTGGGTGATGACTCAGCCTAGCAGTTTTCCCGCGCTGTCCGTACCTTTCGGTACGGAGCTGCGCAATGCGTCACGGTCGCACCGCGGCGGGCCAGCGGTAGCGCACCGTGTAGCGCAGGGTGGTGCTCTTGCCGGCGGGCACCTTCAGGTTGAAGGTGACGGCCTGGGCATGGGCTTTGTCCCACGGGGCGGTGGCGTCGAGGATCTCCCAGTCCTGCCAGCGGCCGAGCGCCTCGTGCACGCGCACCGTGACCTCCTGCGCCTTGGCGTTGGACAGCGTGACCTCGATGGTTTCGGTCAGGCTGAGGCGGTCGTCTGCCAGGCGGAAATCGGTGGCCTTGCGCCGCGCGGTGAGATCGAAGGCCGTGCCCAGGTCAAGGCGCACCGTCTGGCCCGCCGCCGTGTGTCCAAGCGCGGCTTCGCCGAGCAGCGATTCACCGCTGGCATCGGCCTGGAACACCCGCACGCGCCCGGCGGGCAGGGGCACGCCCAGCCGCGCCTTCGCGGTGTTCTCGAACTCCAGCGTGGTGGTCACGCTTTCGGTCTGTTCGTCCGGGGCCGGGTGCACCTGCGGATAGCTCGGGCGGTAGCCGGACCGCGCGCTTCCAACCTCGTAACGCCGCAGGCAGGCGATGTTTTCCGCCGTATCGAGCAGCGACACGCGCTGCACGCTGCCATTGGGCAGATCCACCGCCTGACGCAGCGGATAGGCGTGGTATTCGCCCGAGTCCTGCACCGCGGGGGCCGATTCGTAGGCGTCGGCCACCTTGGCGCGCGCCATCATCGGGGCCGGTGCCGGTGGAGGAGCCAGTCCGGCCGGGCGCGCCTGATTGGGCGCGCCCGCCACCAGGGTCAGCGCGGCGGCGGGAAAATCCAGGCCCGAGCGGTTGACGATCTGCGCCGCGCCGGAGAACGCCATCCGGCAACTCTGCGCCGGGCCATCGAGCTGGGCCAGGTATTCGGCCTGCCAGGCCAGGCCGCCGGTGGCGTAGTCGAGCTGGAAGGTTTCCTTGCCCGCGCGCGGGCTCTCGATGTTCCAGCGCAGGGTGGGGCGTGCGGAAAGCCCTTCGGGCACGCGCTCCAGCTCGAAGCTGTCGTAGCGCGCCAGCACCCGCACCCGGCCATCGTCCTGCGCCAGGGTGAGGCCGTTGCCGGCGGAAATCAGGATGCCGGAAAAGCGCCGGGTTTCGTTGCCGGTGGCCTGTTCGACCACGACGCGCTGGCCGAGCGACTGGCTCAGGAGCTGGTTCTGGTCGACCAGGGCGAAATCGTAGCGCTGGCTCGCGATGCGCGGGCCTTGCGATGACGGTGCAAACCGCACCGTGCCCACGTCGATGGCCACGGGCAGCGCGTCCAGCGCAATCTCGTTGCCGCCGCGCGCAAGCTCGCGGGTCAGCGGCTGGTTGACCAGCGCCAGTCCGGGCATCCGGGCCGACGGGTAGCTTTGCGACACCGCATCGAAGGTGCCCGAATACAGCGTGATCCGGGTTTGCGCGTGGCTGGGGTTCATGGCGATCAGCGAAAGGATGACGGAGGTGGAGAGAAGGGCAAGGCGCATGGCGTGTCTCCGGAGTGAAGGTCGTATCATAGGCACATGAACGCAAGACTTCGTTTGATGGGGTGGGGTGTGCTGGCGCTGGCGTCGGCCATGGTTCAGGCGCAGGAATCCCCCGATGCCGCCGCGCTCGTGGTGCACGAGGCGTGGATACGCACGGCCCCGCCGACGGCACCCGTGCGCGCGGGCTATGGCGTGATCGAGAACTCCGGCCGGCGCGAGGTCGTCATCGATGCGGTGCGCTCGGACGCCTTCGGCGCGATCGAAATCCATGAGATGCGCGAAGTGGACGGCGTGATGCGCATGCGCCGGCTGCCGTCGCTGACGCTGGAGCCGGGCCGCAGCGTCTCGCTGGAACCGGGAGGCATGCACCTGATGCTGTTTCGCGCCATGGGGCCCCTGGAAGCCGGTGCGCGCGTGAGCATCGGGTTTTTTGCCCGTGAGGTCGAGGTGGCGCGCGCCGAGTTCGTCGTGCGTGAGGCACCGTGACGGCGGTTGTGCGATGCCCGCCGTGCCAGAATCCCCTGGCATCGCAATGATCCCGGAGGCACCGTGTCACTCCGAATCCTGCTGTCAGCCGCCCTCGCGCTGGGCCTTGCCGCCTGTGGCCCTGCGTCCGGACCGGACGCGCCGGTGAGTCCGGTCCCGGAGGACGCGCCGCCACCGCCGGTGTCGGTGCGGTTTGCCACCTGGAACACCTCGCTGTTCGACCCGGTGGCCGGTGGCCTCGTCGCGCGCCTGGAGCGCGGCGACGAGGCCGCGAAAAGCATCGCCGCACTGCTGCAGCGCCAGCGCCCGGACGTGGTGCTGCTCAACGAGTTCGACTACGACGCGGCGCAGCGCGCCGCCGAACTGTTCCAGCGCCGCTATCTGGAAGTGCCGCAGGCCGGGCAGGCACCGATCCGCTACGACTACCGCTACCTCGCCCCGGTCAATACCGGCGAGCCCAGCGGCCTGGATCTCGACAACGACGGCCGCACGGACGGACCCAACGACGCCTGGGGATACGGCACCCACCCGGGCCAGTACGGCATGCTGGTGCTCTCGCGCTTTCCGATCGACGCGCTGGCGGTGCGCAGCTTCCGGCATTTTCTCTGGAAGGATCTGCCCGCCGCCCGCCGCCCGCTGCATCCCGACGGCACGCCCTGGCACGCCGATGCGACCTGGGCGCAGCTGCGCCTGTCGTCGAAATCACACTGGGACGTGCCGATCCGCACCGCGCTGGGCACCGTGCACTTCCTCGTCTCACACCCGACGCCGCCGGTGTTCGACGGCCCGGAAGACCGCAACGGCGCGCGCAATGCCGACGAGATCGCGCTCTGGAACCATTACCTTTCCGATCCCGACGCCGCGTGGCTGTGCGATGACCGCGGTGCCTGCGGCGGACTCGCGGCCGATGCGCGCTTCGTGCTGGCCGGTGACCTCAACGCCGACCGCGACGATGGCGACGGCCGCCGCGAGGCCATCGCCGCGCTCTTGGACAACCCGCGCGTGGACGCGGCCTTCGTGCCGCGCAGCGAAGGTGCGGGGCCGGCCGCCGCCGGCTACGGCTTCGAGCGCCGCGGCGACGTGAGCGCCCACACCGGCGATTTCGGCCCGCGCAGCGGCACCCTGCGGATCGACTACCTGCTGCCCTCGAAGGACTTTTCGATCCTGGCCGGCGGCGTGTTCTGGCCGTTGGAAGGCGCGCCCGAGGCGGAATGGACGCGCGTCACCGACCACCACATGGTCTGGCTGGATCTGGCCGATCCGACACCCTGATAGCGCGTGCCGCCGGCCGTTTCCGGCGCACGTCAGCGCCAGCGCCAGTGCGAACAGGATTGGGGGGCGGCGGGCGGCGAGCTTGTGCGCAAGCTGAACCCCTCCGGCCGGGTTCACAGCCGATTAAGCGCCTGATTCCTAGCGTGCATCGTGTGCGCCGAGGGGTGCGCTTTCGGAGAACCGTCATGCAGATACGTCGATTCCCGCTGGCTTTCGCCGCGTTGCTGGCAGCCGTCGGCTTTGCCGGCAGTGCCGCCGCGCAGGAGTACCGCGAGTACGCCGAACCAATCTACGACTGGGCCGAGGTGGTACGCGTGGAGCCGATCTTCAGCGTCGTGAACCAGCCGACCTACCGCGATCAGTGCTGGGATGAGCCGGTCACCTACCGCGAACCGCCGCGCTATGTGCGCCACGATGGACCGGGCGCGCCCGCCGTGCTGGGCGCGATCGTGGGCGGCGTGATCGGCAACCAGTTCGGCCACGGTGGCGGCCGCGCCGCGTCCACCGCGTTCGGCGCGATGCTGGGCCACGAAATGGTGCGCGATACGCAGGGCGGCTATTACGCCGGCGGCCGCGAATACACCCGCTACGAACGCCGCTGCGCGCCGCGGACCGGGTACCGGCGCGACGAGCGCGTGACCGGCTACGACGTCACCTATCGTTATCAGGGGCGGCTGTACCAGACCGTCACCGACTATCCGCCGGGCGAGAGCCTGCAGGTGCGAGTGGACGTAAGCCCGGTTCCTTGAACCAGGCTCTCCCAGGGATGGGACAGACGGGGCCTTCGGGCCCCGTCTTCGTTGCGCCGGCGTACACTGCGCGCGGCCTGACCTGTGCTTCCATCTCCATGACCACACGACCGCTCCTGATCGGCGTTTCGCCCCGCATCCTTCGCCAGACGCCGCCGGAACTGGGCGCACACGGCAAGACCCTGCAATACCTCGGGCAGTCGGTCGCACACTGGATCATGGCGCTGGGTGCGGCCTGCGTGATGCTGCCCACGGTGGAGCGGGAGGGCGCGATCCGGCGCGCCGAGATCCACACCCGCGATTTCGCCGCGATGCTCGACGGGCTGGTGCTGCAGGGCGGTTCGGATATCGATCCGGCGCTTTACGGCGAATCGCGCCGGCACATCGTGGGTGCGGTGGACTGCGTGCGCGACCGCTTCGAGCTCGATCTGATCCATGCCTTCGTGATGCAGGAAAAGCCGGTTCTGGGCATCTGCCGCGGCATGCAGCTCATCAACGTCGCGTTCGGCGGAACCCTGCACCAGGATCTCATTGCCGACGGCGTGACGCACGTTTCGCACGCCGATCTTCCACGCTATGACGATTACCACCACGACCTCCTCCTCAGCGACGGCGGCGTGCTCTCGCGCTGGCACGGCGGCGCGACGCGCGGCGTGGTGAATTCGATCCACCACCAGGGCGTGGCGCGGCTGGCGGACGGTTTCGTGCCGGTCGCGCACGCGCCCGACGGCGTGCCCGAGGCGATCTGGCGCGATGCGCCGGGCTTCGTGCTCGGCGTGCAGTGGCACCCGGAGTTCCACGACGGCAGCGATCCGACGCTGCTGGACGCCGATCCGATGATGCGCGCCTTCCTCGACGCCGCACGCGCGCGGCGCGAGGCCGCTTGAGCGGCACGGCGCTGGATCTGGCCTTGCCGCGTATTGCTGCATCGCAGCACGCCTTGCCACATAATCGCGTTTCCGCAGCGCGAAGGCCGGCGCCTGCGGTCTGGCTACCGGCCGATTCGCAGGAAGGAAAGCCATGACGCCTCCCGCTGTGTCCGGCGCGCCCGCCGCGCCGTGGGTCGTTATGAAGTTCGGTGGCACCAGCGTGTCGAGCCGCGCGCGCTGGGACACGATCGGCGACATGGTGGCGAAACGGAAGTCCGAAGGCTTCCGGGTGCTGGTGGTGGTGTCGGCGGTGTCCGGCGTGACCAACGCGCTGGTGGCGCTGACTGAAGCGGGCGGCGGGCGTTCGACGCGGCTGATGCAGACCGAGGCGCTGGAGACGAAGCATCGCGACTTCGCCGCCGCACTCGATCTCGATGCCGGCGCGGTCATCGGCGATCTGATCGCCGCGCTGCGCGCGCTGGCCGCCGATCCGCGCGCCGACGCGGCGGCGCTCGACTGGCAGGCGGAGCTGCTGGCGCTGGGTGAACTTTTTTCCAGCCGGCTGGGTTCGGCCTATCTTTCCGCGCGCGGGCTGGACCTGCGCTGGAGCGATGCGCGCCGGCACCTGCGTGCGGTGAAGCTGCCCAATCAGAGCGCCTGGGCGGCACGGCTGTCGGTCAACTGCAGCCTGCAGGCGGAACCGGACTTTGCCGAGCGCTTCGCGGCGCAGGGCGACACCCTCATCACCCAGGGCTTCATCTGCGCCGACGATGAAGGGAAAACCTGCATCCTCGGGCGCGGCGGCTCGGATACCTCGGCGGCGTATTTCGGCGCGCTCCTGCGCGCGGCGCGGGTGGAAACCTGGACCGACGTGCCCGGCATGTTCAGCGCCAACCCGCGCCAGGTGCCGCAGGCGCGGCTGCTGGCGCGCTTGGACTATGAAGAGGCTCAGGAAATCGCCAGCACCGGTGCCAAGGTGCTGCACCCGCGCTGCATTTCGCCCTGCCGCGAGGCGCGCGTGCCGCTGTGGATCCGCGATACCTCGCAGCCGGACTTCGAAGGCACCGTGATCGGCCCGCGCCTGGCCGATGCGGTGCCCGGCGTGAAGGCGATCAGCTCCAAGCGCGGCATCGTGCTGGTGTCGATGGACGGCATCGGCATGTGGCAGCAGGTGGGCTTCCTGGCCGACGTGTTCGAGCGCTTCAAGCGCCACGGGCTGTCGGTGGACCTGATCGGCTCGTCCGAGGCCAACGTCACCGTCTCGCTCGATCCGTCCGACAACCTGGTCACCACCGACGTGCTCGAACGCCTCGCCGCGGACCTGGCCGAAGTGTGCCGGGTGAAGGTGATCGCGCCCTGCGCCTCGATCACGCTGGTCGGTCGCGGGATGCGTTCGCTGCTGCACAGGCTCTCCGACGTGCTGGCCGAGTTCGGGCGCGAGCGCGTGCACCTGATTTCGCAAAGCTCCAACGACCTCAACCTCACCTTCGTGGTGGACGAGGCGGTGGCCGAGGACATGCTGCCGCGCCTGCACGAACTCCTGATCCACGCCCAGGCCATGCCGGTGGACGAGGCGTCGGTGTTCGGCCCGAGCTGGAAGGAAATGCAGCGCGGCTCGTCTCCCCGGCCACAGCCCTGGTGGGCGCTGCGGCGCGAGGCGCTGCTGGCGCAGGCGGCGCTCGGTACGCCGCGCTACGTCTACGATCTGGCGAGCGTGCGCGAGAACGCGCGCGCGCTGCGCGGTCTCGGCGCGCTCGACCGGCGCTTCTACGCGATCAAGGCCAATCCGCATCCGGACATCCTGCGGGTGCTGGAGGAAGAAGGCTTCGGCTTCGAGTGCGTGTCGGCCGGCGAGATCGGGCGGGTGTTTTCGCTGTTCCCGAAGCTCGATCCGACCCGCGTGCTGTTCACCCCGAGCTTTGCCGCGCGCGCCGAGTACGAGGCGGCGCTGGCGCGCGATGTCTGGGTCACGCTCGACAGTGCGTATCCGCTGCGCCACTGGCCCGAGCTGTTCCGCCGCCGCGCGCTCTGGCTGCGACTGGATCCGGGCTACGGCCGCGGCCACCATGAAAAGGTGCGCACCGGCGGTACCGGCGCCAAGTTCGGCCTGCCGCTGGATGCGCTGGAGGAATTCGCGGCCGAGGCGGCGCGCGCCGGTGCCATGATTTTCGGCCTGCACGCGCACCTGGGCAGCGGCATCTTCGACGCCTTGCACTGGCGCGACGTGTTCGCCCGCCTGGCCGCGGCGGCCGAAACGCTCGGCACGGTGGAGGCGCTCAACCTGGGCGGCGGGTTGGGCGTGGCCTCGGAGCCGGAACTGGATCCCTTCGAGATGGATGCGCTGGCCGAGGTGCTGGCGCAGGCCAAGGCGCTGTGCCCGCAGTACGCGCTGTGGATGGAGCCGGGGCGCTATCTGGTAGCGCGCGCCGGCGTGCTGCTGCTGCGCGTGACCCAGGTGGTGGAGAAGTCCGGCGTGCGGCGTGTGGGCGTGGACGGCGGAATGAACGCGCTGCTGCGCCCGGCGCTCTACAACGCCCGCCACGAGGTGGTGAACCTCAGTCGCCTGGGTGAAGCCGACGACGGCCAGTTCGACGTGGTCGGGCCGATCTGCGAAACCGGCGACGTGCTGGCGCGCCGCCGCCGGCTTCCGGCCAGCTTCGAGGGCGACGTGCTCCTGGTCGCCACCGCCGGAGCCTATGGCGCAGTGATGGCCTCCACCTACAATCTGCGCGACTTGCCGACGGAGGCCGTGCTCGATGACTGAGGTCCGAAAACCGGGCGAGGGCTGGACGTTCCGGCGCGATGCGATCCAGCGCTTCCGCTTCGTGCGTGCGGCGCTGGATGAAGCCACCGGCCGGGTCGAGCTGGTCTACGCCTTCGACGATGGCCCGGCGCTGGTCGAAGCGCTGGAGATTCCCGGCGCGCCGTTCGCGCTCGATGCGCCGCGCCGGCGGGCGGTGGACGCGGCGCTGCGGCTCTTGCACCTGATCGCCGGCATCAGTTACTACAAGGCGGCGCTGCCGCCCGAACTGGTGGTGGAGAGCGAGGCGCCGGACGCGGCGCTGGCCGAACTCCTGACCGCGGTCTACGAGGACGGGCTGGGCGAGTTCGCCTACCGCAACGGGCTGTCGCTGCGCGGGAAAATCCGCTTTCCGGCGGCAGGCGATGGGGCCGCCGCCACGGCTGCGGGGCTTGCGCCGCGCGCCATCACCGCGATCGGCGGCGGCAAGGATTCGCTGGTCAGCATCGAGGCCCTGCGCGACGCCGGCGTGGAGCAGAGCCTCGCCTTCATCGGCAACTCGCCGCTGATCCACGCCTGCGCCGAGCGCACCGGGCTGCCGGCCATCAATATCGCGCGCCGACTGGCACCCGAACTGTTCGATTTCAACGCCGCCGGCGCGTGGAACGGACACATTCCCGTCACCGCGGTGAATTCCGCCATCCTGGTGCTCGTCGCCCTGCTGCGCGGTGCCGACCAGGTGGTGTTTTCCAACGAGCGATCGGCCAGCTACGGCAGCCTCATTCCGGGTACGGGCGAGGTGAACCACCAATGGTCCAAGAGCTGGGACTTCGAGCGGCGTTTCGCCGCCTACGTGCGCGCGCACGTCGCCGCGGACCTTGCCTACTACTCGCTGCTGCGTCCGCTTTCCGAGCTGGCCGTGGCGCGCCGGTTCGCGAAGATCGACCGCTACGACGCGCATTTTTCCAGCTGCAATCGCAACTTCCACATCCTCGGCGAACGCCCGGCGCAGCGCTGGTGCGGGGAGTGTCCCAAGTGCCGCTTCGTGTTCCTCGCGCTCGCACCCTTCATGCCCAAGCCGCGCCTCACCGCGATCTTCGGGCGCAACCTGCTGGATGAACCGGCGCAGGCGCAGGGCTTCGACGCACTGATCGAGTACGGCGAGCACAAGCCCTTCGAGTGCGTGGGCGAGGGGCGCGAGGCGCGCGCGGCTTTCTTCGAACTCGCCGCGCGCCCGGTTTGGCGGGAAGATGCGCTGGTGCGTCGATTCGCGCGTGAAATTGCCCCGAGGATTGGGGCAGAATCGCTTCCGGCGCTGCTCGTCCCGCAGGGAGAGCACGGCATTCCCGAGGCTGTCTGGAAGCGCGTGGGTGAATCTTTCCGAACTTGAGGGCAGGCGCATTGCGATCTGGGGCTACGGCCAGGAAGGCCGGGCCACCCTGGCCGCACTGCGCTGGCGGCTTCCACGCGCACCGCTCGCGCTCCTGTGCAGCGCGGCCGAAGCCAGCGAGGTGATGGGGCTGGGCGATCCGGCGCTCTACATCTTCACCGAGGAAGTGACGGCCGACCTCCTGGTGCGCTTCGACGTGGTGATCAAGTCGCCGGGCATCAGTCCGTACCACGGCGTTGCGGCGCAAGCGCTGGCGCGCGGGGTTCGCTTCACCTCGGGCACCGCGCTGTGGTTTGCCGAAAGCCCGGAGGCGCGAACGATCTGCGTGACCGGCACCAAGGGCAAGAGCACCACCAGCGCGCTGATCGCCCATCTCCTGCGCGCCGGTGGCGTACGTACCGGCCTGGCCGGCAACATCGGCCTGCCGCTGCTGGATTTGCTCGAAGCCGACCCGCCGGCCGAGATCAACGTGCTGGAGCTGTCGAGCTACCAGACCCGCGATGCGGTGGCGCCCGAGGTGGCGGTGGTGCTGAACCTTTTCCCCGAGCACCTGGACTGGCACGGCAGCGAGGAGCGCTACGTCGCCGACAAGCTCGCGCTCGCCACCGTCGCCAATCCGCGCCATCTGGTCCTGAACGCCGCCGATGCGCGGCTGGCGAGTCTGGGCCGCAGCGCGGTGGTGCAGGGCAGTGCCTCGGAAACGAACCTGGGCGCGGAAGCCGGCGGCACTCGCGCCGCGCAGCTTTGGTGGTTCAACGCGCGCCACGGCTGGCACCTGCGCGGCAGCGTGATTCACCGCGGCGAGGAAGAGGTGATGGACGCATCCGCGCTGCCGCTGCCCGGCGCGCACAATCGCGGCAACCTGTGCGCCGCGCTCTCGGCCATCGAGGCCGCGGGCTTCGACGCGCGCGCGCTGGCGCGGCACGCCATGAGCTTTCGCCCGCTGCCGCACCGGCTGCAGGTCATCGGTCACCGCGACGGGCGCGAATACGTCAACGACTCCATCAGCACCACGCCGCACGCCTCGCTCGCCGCGCTTGACTGCCACGCCAACCGCCGCGTCGCGATCCTGGTGGGCGGCTTCGACCGCGGCCTGGACTGGTCGGTGTTCTTCGAACGCATGAACCGCGAGCCGCCGCTGGCCATCATCACCATGGGCCAGAACGGCCCGCAGATATACGACGGGCTGAAATTCGCCTCGCGCGGCGGGCGCTTCGGCCTGTTCCAGGCCCCCGACATGCCCGAAGCCGTGCGCATTGCCGAACAGGTGATCGGCGCCGACGGCGTGATCCTGCTTTCGCCCGGCGCGCCGAGCTTCCCGCGCTACCGCGACTACGTCGAGCGCGGCCGCCACTTCGCCCAGGTCGCCGGCTTCGACCCCGACCAGATCAGCGCGATTCCCGGGCTTGGCGTGGGGTGATCCCTTTGGGTTGTCCGGCCCAACCCCGGATTCACGCGTCGACAGGCAATCTGGTCGAATCCCGGTTGCGCGACGCGCAGCCGCAGGCGCGACGCCCGACTTCCGGCACCCGCCGCGTTCGCGCATCGAGGGTAGGATGCGCTTTCGTTTTCGGTCGCCGGGGAAGGTTCATGCGCGCGTTCGTTCTGCTCGTCGGGGTGTTGTGGGTGGCGCTGGCCGCGGCGCAGGCTCCCGGTTACTACCGCTATCCCGCGATTCACGGCGACACCGTGGTTTTCACCGCCGAAGGCGACCTGTGGTCGGTGGCGGCCACGGGCGGGGCGGCGCGGCGTTTGACCACCCACGCGGGCGAAGAGTCGCGCGCGGTGATTTCCCCCGATGGCGCGCAGGTGGCCTTCACCGCCTCGTATGCGGGAGCGCAGGAAGCCTATGTGATGCCGCTGGGCGGCGGCGCGCCGCAGCGCGTGAGTTTCGAGGAGCTTCCCGCACTGGTGATTGGCTGGACGCCTGCCGGCGAGGTGCTCTATGGCACCCAGATCGCCGGCGGCACGGGCGGTTCGCAGCGCGTGGTGGTGGCGGTCGATCCGACCACGCTGGTGCGCCGGGTGCTGCCGCTGGCCGAGGCCAACGATGCGGCGATCAGCTCCGACGGGCGCACGCTGTACTTCGTTCGTTTCGGCGCGGGTCTGATGAACGACAACCTCAAGGGCTATCGCGGCGGCCTGCTTGGCCAGCTCTGGCGCTTCGATCTTTCGGGGACGGCCGAGGCGCAGCGCATCGGCCCCGCCGACGTCAACCTGCGCCGGCCGATGCTGTACGGCAGCGGGCTGATCGTGATCGCCGACCCGCAGGGCCGCGACACGCTGGCGCGGCTGGATTCGGCGACCGGCGCACTGCAGCCGCTGGCGCTGGATGCGCCGTTCGACGTGCGCAGCGCGGCGATCTCGGGGGATCGCATCGTCTATTCCAGCGGTGCGGATCTGCGTCTGTACGACCTGGCCGCGGGGCGCGATGCGGCGATCCCGGTGCGGCTGGTGTCCGACTTCGCCCAGCGCCAGCCGCGCTGGCTGGAAAAGCCGCTCGGCTTTGCCGAGGCCAGCGTGGTGTCGCCCGACGGCGAGCGCCTGGCGGTGATCGCGCGCGGTCAGGCCGCGGTGGCCGGCGTCGGCGCGCCGCGGCGCGCGCTCCTGGGGGCGGATGAGGGAACGCGGCTGTCCGCGTTGGCGTTTTCGCCGGACCGGCGCTTCGTCTACGCGATCTCCGACGCCAGCGGGGAAGAGGAAATCTGGCGCTATCCCGCCGACGGCGGCAGCACCGCCAAACAGCTCACCCGCGATGGCGACACCCAGCGCCGGGACGTGCGGGTGTCGCCCGACGGCAAGTGGCTGGCGCACTCGGACAAGCGCGGCCGGCTCTGGCTGCTCGATGTCGACAAGGGCGGCAACCAGGTGATCGACAACGGCGCTGCCGACGGCAGCGAAGGCTACGATGACGTGGTCTGGGCACCCGACAGCCGCCATCTCGCCTTCGTTCGCGCCAGCGGCGTCGCGGGGCGCAGCCGCATCGGGCTGTATTCGCTCGATCGCAAGGCGATGGCGTGGCTGACCGGGGTGAACTACGAATCCGGTTCGCCGGCCTTCAGCCCGGACGGCCAATGGCTGTGGTTCCTTTCCGAACGCGAGTTCAAGCTGGTCAACGGTTCGCCCTGGGGCGACCGCAACACTGGACCGTACTTCGACCGCCGCACCCGCATCTACGCGCTGGCGCTGCAGCCGGGCAACCGCTTCCCGTTCCAGGCACGCGACGAGCTGCAGGTGGAGAAGACGCCCGATTCCGATGCGGGTGCCGGCAAGGACAAGGGCGATGCGCCGGATGCGGTCAAGGCGCTGGTGTGGAACGGCCTGGCCGAGCGCCTGTTCGAAGTGCCGGTGGCCGCCGGCAACTATGCCGGCCTCGCGGCCGACGCCAAGCGCCTCTACTTCCTGGAGCGCGAGGGCGACAAGCAGCATCTGCGCAGCCTCGCCTTCGATGCCGACAAGGCCAAGCTGGAAACCTTCGCTTCGGACGTGAAGGGCTATGCGCTTTCCGGCAACGGCAAGGTGCTTGCGGTGCAGAAGGACGAGGACAGTGCCTACCTGTTGCCGGCCGCTGCCAAGGCACCCGACGACCTTTCCGCCCACAAGGTGCGCCTGGACGACTGGCGTCTGCGGGTGGATCCGGTGGCCGAGTGGCGGCAGATGTTCGACGACGCCTGGCGCATGCACCGCGACCATTTCTACGATGCCAGGCTGCGCGGCGTGGACTGGCAGGCGGTGCGCGCGCGCTACGCGGTGCTGTTGCCGCGCGTCACCGACCGGCTCGAACTCGACGACCTGTTCGGCCAGATGATCGGCGAGCTGAACGCGCTGCACTCGCAGGTGCGCGGCGGCGAGTACCGCAAGGTGAGCGAGGTGCCGAACTTCGCCGGCCTCGGCGCGCGCTTTGCCAAGACGGATGGCGGTTGGCGCATCGAGCAGATCTACCGCACCGATCCGGAGCTGCCCTCGCGCCGCGGTCCGCTGCAAAAGCCGGGCAGCGACATCCGCGCAGGCGACGTGGTGGCGGCGGTCAATGGCCGAGCCGCGGCCGCCGTCGCGCACATCTCCGAGCTGGTGCGCGACAACGCCGGGCAGCAGGTGCTGCTGACCCTTTCGCGCGGCGAAAAAACCTGGCAGGAGGTCGTGGTGCCGGCCGATGCCATGGGCGAAGACGCCTTGCGCTACTCCGACTGGCTGATCTCGCGCCGCGAGGCGGTGGATGCCGCCAGCGGCGGACGCATCGGCTACCTGCACCTGCGCGCCATGGGGCCCAACGACATCGCCGGCTTCGTGCGCGACTTCTACGCCCAGGTCGAGCGCGACGGACTCATCGTCGACGTGCGCCGCAATCGCGGCGGCAACATCGACAGCTGGGTGTTCGAGAAGCTGCTGCGCCGGGTCTGGGCCTTCTGGCAGCGCCCCGGCGGCCTGCCCTACGGCAACATGCAGCAGAGCTTTCGCGGGCACATCGCGGTGCTGGCCGATGCGATGACCTATTCGGATGGCGAAACCTTTGCCGCCGGCACCCGGGCGCTCGGGATCGGGCCGCTGATCGGCACCCGCACGGCGGGCGCGGGAGTCTGGCTTACCGACAGCAATGCGCTGGTGGACAAGGGCCGCGCCCGCGTCGCGGAAATTCCGCAATACGATCTGGACGGGCAGTGGATCGTCGAGGGCACGGGCGTGGCTCCCGACATCGAGGTGGACAACCTGCCGCATGAAAGCTTCAACGGCAGCGACCGCCAGCTCGACGCCGCGATCCAGTGGCTCACGCGCAAGCTGGAGGCCGATCCGGTGAAGCCGCTGCGCCGCGGCGCAATTGCGCCGCTGGCGGTGCGGTAGCGCGCGGTTTCCCGACTGCCGCATGGCTGGCCGGGACATGCAGGAACAGCGCACACAGGCAGCAGAACACGCGCAGCAGCATGCCAATGAATCCCTTGTCGGATCGACGAAGCACGGAAGCATAGCCGGGAAAAACACCTCCTGCGGGTCAAGTGCTGTTGACGCCGAAAGCATGTAGTAGTATTACTTACAAATGCTTCTGACCGACACTCAGCACGCCGTCCTCTCCCTCATCGCCGAACGCATCGAGGCCGACGGCCTGCCGCCTTCACAGGCGGAGATCGCCAGTGCGCTTGGCTTCCGCAGCCTGCGCGCTGCGCAATACCACCTCGAGGCGCTGGAGGCGGCCGGTGCGATCGAGCGATTGCCCGGTCGCGCGCGTGGGATCCGGCTGCGGGTGCCGGTGGCCGGCAGGCAGCCGGAGCTGCCGTTCGCGAAGGCGCAGGCTCCGGACGATGTGCTGCGGCTGCCGATCCTTGGACGCGTGGCGGCGGGCGGGCCGATCGGGTCGGGTGCCGACGCCGGAAGCGACGACACCCTGGCCATTGATCGCGGCCTGTTCCGGCCGTCGCCCGACTATCTCCTGCGCGTCGAAGGCGATTCGATGCGCGACGAGGGCATCCTTCACGGCGATCTCGTCGGGGTCCAGCGCACGGCGCTGGCGCGCAGCGGCCAGATCGTCGTGGCGCGCATCGACGAGGAAATCACCATCAAGCGGCTGGAAACCTCGGCACAGGGCATTCGACTGCTGCCCTGCAATGCCGGCTACGCGCCGATCGTGGTCCCTGCCGATGCCGATTTTGCCGTCGAAGGCCTCTATTGCGGCCTGCTGCGGCCCAATCCCGGTACACGGCGATGAGCGCGTGCCGTCGGGTCGGATGTCGTGATGCGGCGCGCCGCGACCGGGGCGTTTTCCGATGCGCGATCGCGATGGCGGCCGATGTCGCGCCAGCGCGGCGCGCGGGATGCTGGTTGCCGTGGGTGGCTGTCTCAGGATTTGAGACGACGCCCCGATAGACTGCTTTCCATCCACTTCACCCCATCAGTTTCACTACTGCCAATTCACCCCATCCGAGGATTTTCCCATGGACGAGAACAAGAAGCGCGCGCTGTCCGCCGCCCTGTCGCAGATCGAGAAGCAGTTCGGCAAGGGCGCGGTCATGCGCATGGGCGACAAGGTCGCCGAGGCCGTGGAGGTGATCAGCACCGGTTCGCTGATGCTCGACATCGCGCTGGGCATCGGCGGCCTGCCCAAGGGCCGCGTGGTCGAGGTCTACGGGCCGGAGTCTTCCGGCAAGACCACCCTCACCCTGCAGGCCATTGCCCAGTGCCAGAAGGCCGGCGGCACCTGCGCCTTCATTGATGCCGAGCACGCGCTGGACCCGATCTATGCACAGAAGCTCGGCGTCAACCTGGAAGAGCTTTACCTCTCCCAGCCCGATACCGGCGAACAGGCGCTTGAAATCGCCGACATGCTGGTGCGCTCCAACGCCGTGGACATGGTGGTGATCGACTCGGTCGCCGCGCTCACGCCCAAGGCCGAGATCGAGGGCGACATGGGCGACCAGCTACCCGGCCTGCAGGCGCGCCTGATGAGCCAGGCGCTGCGCAAGCTCACCGGCAACATCAAGCGCTCCAACTGCCTGGTGATCTTCATCAACCAGCTGCGCATGAAGATCGGGGTCATGATGCCGGGCCAGAGTCCGGAAGTGACCACCGGCGGCAACGCGCTCAAGTTCTACGCCTCGGTGCGCCTGGACATCCGCCGCATCGGCGCGGTGAAGAAGGGCGACGAGATCATCGGCAACCAGACCAAGATCAAGGTCGTCAAGAACAAGATGGCACCGCCCTTCAAGCAGATCGTGACCGAAATCCTCTACGGCGAGGGCATCAGTCGCGAAGGCGAGCTGATCGACATGGGCGTCGAGGCCAAGCTGGTGGAGAAAGCGGGTGCCTGGTACAGCTATGGCAGCGAGCGCATCGGCCAGGGCAAGGACAACGCCCGCCAGTACCTGAAGGAACATCCGGGAATGGCCGCCGAACTGGAGTCCAGGCTGCGCGAGCGCTTCGTGCCGGAACTGGCGGCCGGCGACGAGACGACTGCCGAGGCCGAAGAGGCGTGAACGCCGATCGGCGTCCGATCCTGCCGGCGGATGCCGCCGGCCTGATCGGGCGCGCTTCCCGCCTGCTCGATCCTGCGCGCGCGGCCTCGCCGCCGGATGTGCGGGCACCGGACGACACCGCCGTGGAGCAGCGCCCGGGCGCCGCCGCGGTCGGCGCAGCGGAGTACGGAGATACGCCTCGCACATGTGGCCGGAACGCCGACGCCGGCGCGCCCGATCCGCGCCGCAAGGCCATCGAGCTGCTCGCGCGGCGCGAGCACTCGCAGCGTGAGCTGGTCCGCAAGCTCACCGATCGTGGCTTCAGCGCCGATGCGGCGTGCGAGGCGGTGGAGCTGCTTGTCCGGGAGGGTTGGCAGGATGACCAGCGCTACGCCGCAGCGCTCGCGCGGCATCGCGCGCAGGGCGGCTACGGGCCGTTGAGGATTCGTGCCGAACTGCGCACCCACGGGCTGGATGAAGCGCTCATCGCCACCGCGCTCGATGCCTGCGGGATGGATTGGGGCCGCGCCGCGCAGGCGCAGCTGCAGAAGCGCTTCGGCACCCGACGCGCGACCACGCGCCAGTCGCTGGCGCGGCAGGGCGCGTTTTTGCAGCGCCGTGGTTTTGAGCTGGATGACGTCCGCCGGGCGCTGGCGCACGCTGCGGAGGACGACTGAATCAGGCCGACTCTCGGTGCAGGGCAGGCCGCCGTAGCGCGGCAAGCGCGGGGCCTCGGCGCGAGCAGCCCGCCGCAAATTGCGGGATAATCCGAAAAAGCCGGGGCAGTCTCCGGCTTTTTTCGCGTCCGGACCGTGCGTTCCACGCGCGCCACCCCGCACCAGCCTGCCCGATGCAGCCTGGTGCGGAGCGTGCGGCGCGCATGCGATGGGCGTCTTGTTTTCCTGCGGCCCGTCTCCCGATGAGCGGCCGCACAAACATGAAGGAGCAGGGCAATGGGTCAGTCGGTAGTGGTGCTGGGTGCGCAGTGGGGTGACGAGGGCAAGGGCAAGATCGTCGATCTTTTGACCGAAAAGGTCAGCGCGGTCGCGCGCTTCCAGGGCGGGCACAACGCCGGCCACACCCTGGTGATCGGCGGCAAGAAGACAGTGCTGCACCTGATCCCCTCGGGCATCCTGCGCGAGGGCGTGCTGTGCCTCATCGGCAACGGCGTGGTGCTTTCGCCCACGGCGCTGCGCAAGGAAGTCGACGAACTGGAAGGCGAGGGTGTGGAGGTGCGTTCACGCCTCAAGATCAGCCCCGCCACGCCGCTCATCATGCCCTACCACATCGCGCTGGATCAGGCGCGCGAGAAGGCCGCCGGCGGCAAGGCCATCGGCACCACCGGGCGCGGCATCGGTCCGGCCTACGAGGACAAGGCGGCGCGCCGCGGCATCCGCGTCGCCGACCTGCATTACCCCAACGAGCTGGCCGAGAAGCTGCGCGCGGCGCTCGATTACCACAACTTCGTGCTGGTGAACTATCTGGGCGTCGAGGCCGTGGATTTCCAGCAGACCCTGGACGATGCGCTGGCGTTCGCCGACTACGTCGAGCCGATGAAGTCGGATGTTGCAGGCCTCCTGCACCAGCTTCGCCGCGAGGGCAAGCGCGTGCTGTTCGAAGGCGCGCAGGGCGCGCTGCTCGACATCGACCACGGCACCTATCCCTACGTCACCAGCTCCAATACCACGGTCGGCGGCGCGCTGGCTGGCACCGGCGTCGGGGCGGACGCCATAGACTACGTGCTCGGCATCGCCAAGGCCTATGCGACGCGCGTGGGCGGCGGACCGTTCCCGACCGAATTGAACGACGCGCTGGGCGAGGAAATCCGCCAGCGCGGAGCCGAGTTCGGTGCCTCCACCGGGCGCCCGCGCCGCTGCGGCTGGATCGACATCGTTGCGCTCAAGCGCGCCGTGGCGATCAACGGCATCTCCGGGCTGTGCGTGACCAAGCTCGACGTGCTCGACGGCCTGCCCAGCCTGAAGATGTGCATCGGCTACCGCTACCGCGGCAAGAGCACCGAGTATGCGCCGCTGGATGCGGCCGGCTGGGATGAGTGCGAACCGGAGTACCTGGAGTTTCCCGGCTGGCAGGAATCGACCCACGACATCACCGAATGGGGCCATTTGCCACCGGCTGCGCGGGCCTATCTCAGGTCGCTCGAAGAGTTGGTGGGCTGCCCGCTGGCGATGGTGTCCACCGGCCCGGATCGCGGTGCCAACATCATCCTGCGCGACCCCTTTGCCTGAGGCGCGGGCGCGACCGTGCCGACATCCGGCTCCAGCCACCTGAGGCATCTCGTCGCAGGAATGCTGCCGATCCTGCTGGTGTTCGCCTGCGCGTGCGCACAGGCGAACGGCTTCGATCTGGCCCAATACCGGCTGCGCGCGGCTACCGATCGCGCCGCCGGGCTCGAGGAAGGCTGGCGGGTGCTGGCCGATGGGGTATTCCAGGGCAATCCGGCGGGCGAGCGAATGCTGCTCTGGTACATGGGCGCGGCCGCGATCGGTGCGTCGGAAGATGACGCGCTCGATGCCATCACCACCCGGCTCGAGCGCCTCGCGCGCGAACACGAGGATGAGGTCGCGCGCAGCTACGCGGGATTCCTGCGCGGCGCGCGCCTGATCGATGCGGGCGACGCGCGGGCCGGCCTGGTGATGGTGCTCGAAGCGGCCAACCGGGTTTTTGCCCAGGACGACCCGCTGGCGCGCATCACCGCCGCCGGCGAGCTTTGCAGCGCCTACATTGCCGCAGACCTTGCGCAGACCGCGCTGGAGCACTGCCACCGTTACCGTCGCCTGGCGCAGGCTTCAGGCGATGCCGTCTTCATGGCGCGTGCGGATTACCTCGACGCCAGCGCGCTCAGCCGCGCCGGCCAGCCGCAGCAGGCGATCGAGCGCTGGCAGGGAGCCAGGCAGCATTTCCTGGCGCTGGGCCTGAAGGGTCTGGCGGCGCGTACCGCAGGATCCATGGCCGGCGACCTGATCATCATCGAGCGCCATGCGGAGGCGCTGGCGATGGCGCAGGAAGCGCTGGATGCGGCAATCGCCGTATCCAGCCCGATCAGCATGGCCATCTCGCGCGGCGTCCGGGCCGATGCGCTGGTCGGGCTGAAGCGGTATGACGAGGCCCAGACCGAGTTGGATCAGGCGCTTGCGCTGGTCGCACCGATGGAACAGCCCCTGCTCCTGGGAGACCTGCTGCAGACGCAGGCGGACCTGCTGCTCGCGGTCGAGGGCGATTCGCCGCGCGCCCGCGAGGTGCAGGCCCGCGCGCTGGCCTTGAAGGACACCGGCATGCATCTGGGCGATGGCCAGGAGCTCGAATCGCTCGAACTCAAGTTCCGCGAGCGCGAGCAGCAGCTGCAGATTCGCGAATTGGAAACCGAAAAGCGCGCCCAGGAGCTGGCGCTGGAACAGGCCCGGCTCGAAGCCGAGCGCAGCGAAGCCGCGCTGGCTCGCCAGCGCCAGGTGATGTGGGCCGTCGGGATCCTGATCCTGGCCCTGATCGCGGGGCTGGCGGTGGTGATCCGGCTGCTGCGCGCACAGCGGCGGCTGGCGGAAGCGCTGCGCGTGCAGGCTTACCGCGATGCGCTGACCGGCATTCCGAACCGGCGCGCGCTCAATGAGCTGGCTGGCGCACTGCTGCCCGAGCCGGACAGCGAGGAGCGCGGGCACGTGCTGATGATGACCGACCTGGATTATTTCAAGTCCATCAATGATCGCTACGGCCATCCGTTCGGGGATCAGGTGCTGGCCACGGTGGCCGAACTGCTCCAGTCGCTGGTGCCGGCGACGGCGCTGGTCACGCGCATGGGCGGCGAGGAATTCGCGCTGCTGTGCCCGGACCTGGGCAAGGCGGGCGCGATCGAACTGGCCTCGTCGATCCGCCGCGCGGTGGGGTCCCTGGTCCTGGAGTCCCGGGGCGAGCGCGTTCTCGTCACGATCAGCATCGGGGTTGCGGTGTTCGGTCCCGGCACCCGGGATTTTTCCGCCTGGATCCGGGCCGCCGATGCCGCGCTTTACCGCGCCAAGGCGGCAGGGCGCAACTGCGTGGAACTGGCGGCGGACTGAGCGCGCGTGCGGCGCGGTTCAGGGCGCGGTGCCTTCGAGCCCGTCGCTGAAGATCATATCGCCCCAGGTCAGGCGTTCGGAGGCCATCGCAATGGGCGCGCCGCGCCCGGTGGCCTGCCAGAGGTTGTGCAGGGTCTGGCCCCAGTGGTCGGTGGCGTTGCCGTCGCGCAGCGCCTCGATGTAGTGGCGGGTGAGTGACTGGTAATAGAGCGTCGCATCGACCCGCACCGCGCCTGTCGGGAGCGTCACCGAGGTGTCGTGCCAGTACTGGCCATCGGCGTAGCCGATGCCCACGGCCGGCGCGCCGCCGTCGGCAAAGGCGGCGTTGTCGAAGCCGCGCGGCGGGATGCGGGTGTCCTTCCAAATCGTGTCGGCCAGCGCCATGTGGGTGGTGACGCCCGCGGGCTTGCCGGTGGCGGCCGCCGCGTCGTCGCTCAGCGCGACCAGCATTTCGTATACCGTGGTGCCGGCTTCGTCGAGATGGGCCTCGGCCGTGTCGTAGTGGCCGCGCTCCAGCACGAGCGCGCCGCTGGCGTCGAAGAACCGCAGGTTGAGCCAGACGCGGCGGCCTTCGATATGGCCGGTCGGCAGCTTGTGGCCGGTCTGGTTGAGCACCCGCGCCAGCACGGTACTCGCCGTGAGACTCAGCTCGATGGTGGCGGCGCGCTGCAGCATCGAGAGCGCTTTGGCGCGGCCGGCGGCGATGTGCGCGGGATCGACCGCCGGATCGTTGGCCGTGTAGGCCGCGATCAGGTCGAGCGAGGGCACGGCCGCGCCGGCGAAATCGTGGGTGGCCATGTCCTGCCGCACCGGCCCGTAGCTGCAGGCCTGCGATGCCGTCGTCGGCATGTGGCAGTCCTGGCAGCTCGACACCACGTTGCCGCGGCTGCCGCCGAAGCGGCCGCCCAGATCCACGCCACCGTCGGCGAAGGCGGAGAGCTGCCATTCGGTGAAGGTGCGCTCCAGCGGGAACTGCGTCCACGGATCGTGATCGGGTGCCTCGGCGTTGATTGCGTTGTAGCGGTAGCGTCCGTCCGGGAGCTTGGACACCGCGACGTTGCCCACGTCGTGGCAGGTGCCGCACAGGCGCGAGTCGCGCAGGAAGGGCGAGACCAGCAGCTCGTGGTCGGCCTGATGGTCGCTGCGCGGGCCGCGCCGGCGGCCCTGGGGGTCGAGCACGAACATGGCGTTGGCGGTGAACTGTGGCACGTCGGTCAGCGCCGCGAGGATGGCCGCGTCCTCCGGCGGACTGACGCCCGACTGGTACTGCGGGTCGACCATGCTGTGGCAGAAGTGGCAGGTGACGCCTTCCCGGTCGCGCGCGTCGAGCGAGTTGCCCGACGCATCGTCGGCGTGGCCGCTGACGACGGCGACCGGCACGTGGCAGCGCAGGCAGAAGGTGCCGACGTTGGCGACATCCTGATTGGCGTTGGTCATCTGCGCGAAGAACAGCGGATCCTTGCCGCCCAGCGCCATCAGGCTGCCGGCCCAGGTCGCGTAAGGCTCGGCGGCTTCGTTGAAATAGCCGTGGCAGCTGCGGCAGTTGTTGGCGGGCCACAGGTTGGAGGCGGGCATGTCGCCGAACTGGGTGCCCGGCACCTTGAAGTCCAGCGGCGTCATCGGCACCTGCGCCAGCGCGACGCCGGCGAGGGCGATCGCCGCGCCTGCCGTCATGAATTGTCCCCAGCGTAGGTGCGCCATGGCCATTCTCCCCGTTCGACCGGATGCTAAGCGGGCGCAGCCGGTGCGGGCCTTGATGCGGGTCAAGCCCGCGCAAGGCGCGTTGAACCGGGGCGCGGATTCATCCCGATCGCTGCATGCCCGCTAGAATCCGCCCATGGACAAGCCCCTGCCGCTCTACCGCTGCGAGGACGTGCGCGCCTTCGAGGCCCGCGCGATGGAACACGACGGCATCGACGCCTACGCGCTGATGACCCGCGCCGCTGCCGCGGCGTTCGCGCGCATGAAGCTCGACTGGCCGATGGCGCGGCGGCTGTGCGTGGTCTGCGGGCGCGGCAACAACGGTGGCGACGGTTTTGTTTTCGCGCGCCTGGCCCGGATGGCCGGGATGCAGGTCAGCGTAGTGGTGGGAATGCCCGAACCGCCTGTCGTCGAGCCGGCGGCGCGGGCGTTTTCGCACTGGCGCGAAACCGGCGGCGAGGAAATCCTGTTCGCGCCCGGCACCGCGCTCCCGGATGCCGACGTGATGGTCGATGCACTGTTCGGGATCGGCCTGTCGCGCCTGCCCGAAGGCATCGGCGCGGCGCTGATCGCGGCGATCAACGCCAGCGGCCGCCCGGTGCTGGCGATGGACGTGCCTTCGGGGCTGGACGCCGACAACGGCGCTGCGCCCGGCGCGGCGGTCAAGGCGACCCGCACGGTGTCCTTCATCTCGCACAAGCGCGGCCTCTTCACCGGACGCGGGCGCGCCTTGGCCGGACCGGTGGAACTGGCCACGCTCGATGTCCCGATCGAAACCCGGGCCTCGCAGCCGCCGGCCGCCTGGCTGGTCGAGGTCGGTCAGCTCGGGCGCTGGCTCAGACCGCGGCAGCGCGACGCGCACAAGGGCGATCACGGCCGCGTGCTGGCCATCGGCGGCGACCACGGCTACGGCGGCGCGATCCGCCTGTGCGTGGAAAGCGCGCTGCGCAGCGGAGCCGGGCTGGTCACGGTGGCGACGCGCGAAAGCCACGTCGCGCCGATGCTGGCGGCGCGCCCGGAGGCGATGCCGCACGCGATCAGCGACGCTGCGCGGCTGCGCCAGCTTGCCGCCAATGCCGACGTGCTGGCGCTGGGGCCGGGCCTGGGGCGCAGCGAGTGGTCGCAGTCGCTGTTCCAGGCCGCCGTCGCGCTGGGCCTGCCTGCGGTGATCGACGCCGATGGCCTGAATCTTCTGGCCATCACCCAGACCCGCGTGCCCGACGCCGTGCTCAGTCCGCACCCGGGCGAGGCGGCGCGCCTCCTGGGCACCGATGTCCCCAGCGTGGAGCGCGACCGCTTCGGCGCGGCGCAGGCGCTGGTGGAACGATACGACGCCGTGGTGGTGCTGAAGGGTGCCGGCAGCATCGTCGCGGCGCACGGTGAGGTGCCGATCGTGATCGGTGCCGGCAACCCGGGCATGGCCTCGGGCGGCATGGGTGACGTGCTGACCGGCACCATCGCGGCGCTGCGGGCGCAGGGCCTTCGCGCCTTCGATGCCGCCTGTGCCGGCACCTTGCTGCACTCGGCCGCCGCCGACGCCGCGGCGCGCGACGGTGGCGAACGCGGCCTGCTCGCCAGCGACCTGTTCCCGCACCTGCGCCGCCTGGCCAACCCGTGACTGGACTTTCGCTGCACGCGCCCTCGGATACCGAACGCCTCGGCGCACTGCTGGCCCAACACCTGCCCGAAGGCAGGCTGGTCGCCTGGCTGGACGGCGACCTGGGTGCCGGCAAGACCACGGCCGCCCGCGCGCTGCTGCGCGCGCTGGGCGTCGCAGGCGGCGTGCGCAGCCCCACCTACACCCTGGTCGAACGCTACGACACCGCCGCCGGCGAGGTCGCCCACCTCGATCTCTACCGCATCGCGGATCCCGAAGAGCTGCACTATCTGGCGCTCGACGAGCTGGTCGAGCGCGCCCGCCTGTGGTTGGTCGAATGGCCGCAGCGCGGGCAGGGCGTGCTGCCGCCGCCCGACCTGGTGCTGCAGCTGCAGGTGGACGGGACGGGGCGCCTCGCGCGCCTTGTGTCGCATTCTGCCGCCGGGCGCGCGTGGGCCGAGGCCGTCCATCGCGCCTGGGTCACCGTGGCGTGAGCCGGGCGGGGCCGGCGCGGCGCGGGTACGGGATCTTCCGGAAGCGATCCCGCAACGCCATGAAACACAAGAAAAAATTAACGATTCGCGGGTGCCTGCTGCGGTGCCGGCCAAGCGAGTATCGTGCTTCGTGATGTAGGAAGGTTCGCTAACACCATGGATTATCAGGAGAAAGCGCTTGCACTCCTGGCGCAATTGGTGATTGAATTGGCACCATGAGGCCGTCCGTATCCTCCTTTGCCGCGATTCTGGCGTTTCTGGCGCTCGCGCTGGTGATGCCCAGGCAGTCGTTTGCCGCCGAAGTCCAGGCGCTGCGCGTCTGGACCGGGCCGGACCACACCCGCGCGGTGTTCGACGTGTCCGGCCCGCTCGACTACAAGGTATTCACCCTCGAATCGCCCAATCGCCTCGTGCTCGACATGGGCGATACCTCGATCAGCAAGGCCTTTGCCGCGCCGGCCGCATCGGGCGTGCTGAGCGGCGTGCGCACCGGCAAGCTCGGCGAGCGCGGCGTGCGCGTGGTCTTCGATCTGGCCGAAGGCGTGCGGCCGCAAAGCTTCCTGCTGCCGCCCGCCGATGCGCTGGGCCATCGACTGGTGATCGACCTGCATCCGCTCAAGGCCGTGGTGCCGGCGGTGCGCACGGTGCAGCAGGCGGTGCCTGCCACCGGACGCAAGGTCGTCGTGGCCATCGACGCCGGCCACGGCGGCGAGGATCCGGGTGCCAGGGGAGCCTCCGGCACGTGGGAGAAGGTCATCACCCTGGCCGTGGCACGCGAACTCAAGCGCCAGATCGATGCCGAGCCCGGCATGGAGGCGGTGCTGATCCGCGACGGCGACTACTTCATCGCGCTGCAGCAGCGTTACCAGAAGGCGCGCGAGGCGCGCGCCGATCTGTTCATCTCGGTCCATGCCGACGCCTTCCACAAGGCGGCGGCTTCGGGATCCTCGGTGTACGTGCTGTCCACCCGCGGCGCTTCGAACGAGGCCGCGCGCTGGCTGGCGGCGAGCGAGAACAAGTCGGACCTGGTCGGCGGCGTGTCGCTCGACGACAAGGACAACACCCTGGCGGCGGTGCTGCTCGATCTTTCCCAGAGCGCCACGATGCAGGCCTCCGACGATGTCGCCAACCACGTGCTGGAGGCGATGAAGCGCCTCGGCAAGACCCACAAGCCGCACGTGGAGCGCGCCAACTTCGTGGTGCTGCGCTCGCCGGATGTGCCGTCGATGCTGGTCGAGACGGCCTTCATCAGCAATCCGGGCGAAGAAAAGAAGCTCAACGATCCGGCGCATCGCACCCGCCTGGCCGCTGCCATCGTGGAAGGCGTGCGCGATTATTTCAGCGTGCAGCCGCCGCCGGGCACCTGGCTGGCAAGCAACGCCAAGCCGCGCGCGCGCCAGCACGTGGTCAGCCGCGGCGAGACCCTGAGCCTCATCGCACAGCGTCACGGCGTCACGCTGGCGAGCCTGCGTTCGGTCAATACCATCAAGGGCGACGTGGTGCGAGTCGGCGATCGGCTCACGATTCCGCTGGCGATGGGACCGGGCTGATCCGTCGCGCAGGCGAAGTCATTACCCCAGTTCGATGTGATCGTGGCCCAGATAGAGGGTCAGTGCATCCAGGGTCGCCGCCAGTTCCGCCGCGCAGACGCCCGCCTCCAGAGGCTCGCGCACCGCGTCCTCGATGCGGCCATACAGCACCTGGCGCAGCTGGTCCTCGCTGCGCGCGCGGACCAGCACGTCCTCCAGCACCCGCGCGAATTCGCCCGGCGTGGGTGACATCCCGGCGCGCTGGAACAGCGCCGCCAGCGCCTGGAACAGCGTGCGCGCGTCCTCGCCCAGGCCGTAGTCCTGCGGGCGGTATTCGAGGAAAGCGCGCTGCGCGTCGGTCCAGATGCGGAAGCTGGCGCGCGCCAGCGAATGGTAGAGCGGTGCCTCGGAGATCAGCGCCAGCAGCAGGTGGCGCGGGTTGGCGACCGCACTGACGCTGCCGTGTGGCCACTCGCCGCTGGCGGCAAACGCGTGCAGGCGGATATGGTCGGCAAAGTCCGCGAGCTGGAGCTGGTCGAGGATGAGGATGGTGCGCTCGCCCTCGGAATAGGCACAGGCCTCGGTCACGACGCGTTCGAACGCGCTCATCGGCGCTTCGGTTGGTTCGTGCGGCGGTTCGTCGACCGCGTGGATCGGCGCAGGCGGCGGCTCGCGCTGGCCGAAATCGTGATAGAGGATGTGCGGATATTCCAGCGCCCGCGCCAATGCCGTGGCGAACGCGGTCTTGCGCCGGCCCGCCGCGCCGTCCACGTGCAGCACGCGCAGGTGCGCGGCCTGCGCCTCGAACAGGCAGCGCAGCGCGAACTCGTAGTCGTCGTTGGATTCGAAGCCGTGCTGGGCGAGCGCGTGGCGCAGATTCATCGGAAAAGGGCAGGGCGGATCTGGGGCAATGATGGTGGCATGGCGGGCGCGTCTCAAGCGGCCGTCCGCGCGCCTGGCGTCGTGCCGCCGGGGCTGGCACGACGCCCTCCGGTGCGGGAGCGGCGTGCCATCACGGATTCCAGGGCGGCAGACGACCTGCCAGCACCGCTCAGGGCGACACCACCGTGACCGTCTTCTGCGGCGAGGTGCCCATGCCCGAGAGCTGCGGGCGGTACATGTCTTCGACGCTGGGCGGCGGTACCACGTAGGTGCCCGGCGATACCGCGCGCACCAGGTAGAACAGGCGTGCGGTCGAGCCGCTCCAGAGTTTGATTGCGGCCACGTAGCGGTCGTCGCGGTATTCCTCGTGGCGCAGGTCGACGCCGTACTCGCGCTCGGACAGCGACACCCCGTCGATCATCAGTTCGCCGAAGGCGTCGTTGCCGCCCAGCGCGAGGTTTTCGATCTCCACCCCGCCGGGCAGGAGGTCCACCACCAGCGCGTCGGGGATGTATTCGTCGGCCTCCACCGTCACCATCGCGATCAGGCTCTCGCCTTCGGTCAGCCGGGTGCCGGTGAACAGTGTGCCGTCGGTGCGGTACCAGGCGCGGCGCACGCGCAGGCCCGATTCGCTGGGTGCCGGTGCGCTGGTCGGGTAGCCGACGATGTCCTGCGACAGCCAGAACGGCCCGCTGCCTTCCAGCGTCAGGCTCACGCCGCGGCGCAGATCTTCCAGGCCGACCTCGCGCGAGACCAGCGGCCGGCCGCTGAGCGCGTGCGGCGTGCCGGCGATGCGGAATTCGCCCTGCAGGCCGTCGTGGTTTTCCGAGAGCACGGTGCGCCCGAGGCGGAAGATCGCCAGGCGCTCCTGGGTGCTGAACCAGTAGCGCGACATTTCGGGCCGGCGCAGTTCGCGCGCCAGCTTCATCACGCGCCCACCGGTGGCCTGGCTGGCCAGGCCGTGTTCGTACAGCAGGGCCAGCAGCAGCGCCTCGTCACGCACGTCCGAGCCGTAGTCGCCGAGATAGCCGGGACGTTCGGAGGTCATTTCCAGGGCCGCGGCGATGGCGGCATCGGCGCGCTTCTCGTCGCCGGCCAGCTTCAGCGCGATACCCAGATGCACCAGCGGCAGCGCCGTGAGCGAGCGATCGCGCTGGTTGTCCCAGAGCGAGCGCAGGGTGCCGAGCGGAGCGCGGTTCACGCGCGCGAGCACGTAGCCGCCGTAGGCGTTGGACGCAAAGCGCAGATGCTGGGAATGGTCGTAGCTGTAATAGCCGTCACCGCCGGTGAGGAGGTCGTCGTTGAGGCGCGTCAGCGCCTTCTCCAGCACGGTTTCGGGGATCGCGATGCCGTTCTGCTTCGCGGTGATGAGGATGTCGGCCACATAGGCGGTCATCTGCGGCATCGGCGAATCCTCGCCGGGCCAGAAGCTGAACTGGCCGTTCTGCCGCTGCATCGCGGCAATGCGGCCGAAGCCGGTATCGAGCATGTCCTTGCGCTTGGCCTCTTCCAGTGGTTCCAGGCCGAACTTGCGCGACGTGGCGGCGTCCAGGTCCACCAGCGGCCACAGCCGGCTGGTGGTCTGCTCGATGCAGCCGTAGGGGTAGCCGATCAGTCCGTCGATCGCGGTGGTGAAGGGCAGCGGCGGGATCGAGGCGATGCTCAGCTGCGCGATGCCCGATTCGGCGAACAGGCCGTCGAACAGGCTGGGGCCGAAGCTGAGCGTCTGCGCGCCGTCGAGCTGCTGCGCCTGGCTGCGCCGCACCGCCGGCCAGGCCGGCCGCACGGTGATCTCGAACTGGCGCGTGAGGCTGGATTCGGGCGACTGCGCGCTGACGCTGAACTTGCCCACCGCATTCTGGCTGCCGGCCAGCAGCGGGAAGTGCAGGGTGGTGCGCGCATTGTCCGCCAGGGTGACTTCGCGCGCCGGTGCCTCGATGCCGATCGGCGCGGTGCCGACCGCGCTGACCCGCCAGCTGGCGCTCTTGCCGCTGAGGTTGTGAAGGTCGACGGTGAGCTGGGCGCGGTCACCCGGTGCCATCACGCGCGGCGTGCTGACCTCCATCACCAGCGGTGCGCGCACCAGGGTTTCGTCATCGGCACGGGCATAGCGATCTTCGGAGAATGCCAGTGCGGCGACGCGCAGGGTGCCGTTGAAGTCCGGGGCGGTGAACTCGACGCTGGCGCGGCCCTGCGCATCGAAGCGCACCGGAGCGGCATGCAGCGCGACGGTCTGTACCTTGGCGGTGGGGCGGCGCGCCTGCGGCAGCGCCGCCAGCGCGGCATCACCGCCGTAGCGCAGGCGTGCGGCGGCACCGTCCAGCGGCGCGATCACGCGGCCGTAGAGGTCGTAGGCGTCGATGCCGAAACCGCGCGGGGCGAGGAAATGGCCGGCCGCGTCGGGTACCGGATAGCCGGTCAGGTTGATGATGCCCAGGTCCACCGCCTCCACCACGGCGTGCGCCTCCGTGCCCGCGAACTCGGGAGAGGACAGATCGATCCGGATCGCCTGTCCCGGGCGCGTCAGTTCCGGCACCTTCACCTCGAGGCTGGCATCGCGCTGGCCGCGGGCGATGGGCAGGTGCGCCACGCCGATCGCTCGATTGGGACCAACGAGGCTGGCCTGGTCGGCTGGCCGGAAGACCAGCGCGGTCACGTAGACGTCGTGGCGCATGAAGCTGGCGTCGACCGGAATCTTGACCGTGGTGGCACCGCGCACCTGCACGTTGCCGCGGTAGAGCAGCCGGTCGGATTCGACCAGCACCACGGCCGGACCGTCGTAGGGCGAGGTCAGGGTGACGACGGCGGTGTCACCGGCACGGTAGCCGCTCTGGTCGAACGCCACCTTCACCTTGTCCGGACGCGCGTCGATGCCCTGGTTGTCGTTGTTCCAGCTCCAGCCGGCGGTGAAGGGGTAGCGCATGGTGAGGCCGGTGGACGGGTCGGTGACTTCGAGCCGGTACTCGCCCCATTCCACGCGTGCCGAGAAGCGCGCCGGCGTGGTGCCGTCGAAGTTCACCGTCGCCTCGGAGTCGGTCTGGTAGCGGCGGGTGAAGTCGGTGTTCCAGCCGCTGCCGTCGACCCAGTGCCAGTGGTAGTTGCGCAGTTCGCGCACCAGCTTGACCGAGAGGTTCTGCGCCGGCTGCAGGTTTCCTTCCGGATCGGATTTCACGATCTCGAAGGCGATCTCGCTGTTGGCATTGGGGCCGTCCTCGGCATCGAACAGCGGGCGCACGCCGACCAGCGCGTCGGCCGGCCACACCGCGCGTACCAGCGAGCGGCGTACCGCGCGGCCGCCGGACTCGAACACGCTGCCGCTGACGATCACCTCGAACGGTGCCTTGGGCGCTTCGGCATCGGGCAGCACCGCGATGGGTTCGTGCAGCTGGCCTTTGTCGTCCAGCGTCGTGTCGATGGACTGTTCGGGCTCCTTGGGCAGCGAGACGGTGGGATCGCCGAAAAAGTAGCCCTTCAGCGCCGGCACCGCGCGCAGCGCCGGACGGTAAAGCACTTCGGCCAGGAAGCGGTTGCCGGCAGCGGGCGCGCCGTAGAGGAAGTCGGCGTCCACGTCGAGCGGCAGCGGCGCGCCGGGCGCGAGCCGGGCAACCGCCGATTCGAGCACCAGCTTGAGGCGCTCGGGCAGGAACTCCTCGATGCGGAACTCGAAGCGGCCGATCGGATCGGCGGCGGTCGGATCGAGCCGGAACTCCAGCGCCCAGCGGCCGGTGGGCACGTCATCGGTCAGGGTGCGCTGGTAGCTGTAGTAGCCCAGCTCGCCCGGCTCCAGCGGCAGGGTGGAGGTGACGCGGCCATCGGGCTGGCGCAGGGTGGCAAACAGCGTCTGCGCTTCGGGCAGCGGGCGTCCGTCGTAGTCGCGCAGCAGCGCCGAGACCTGCAGCACCTCACCGGGGCGGAAAAGGTCGCGTCCGGACCAGGCGTAGACATCCTGCGCGGTCTGGCGGCGGCCGCCCACGGAGAAGTCGGAAAGGTCGATCGCCGGCTGGTTGAACGAAACCACGGCCACTTCACTGCCCTGGCGGGCGATCAGCACGAGCTTGTCCTTCGGCTGCGCCGGCAGCATGGCGGCGCCATCGGAGTCGGTGCTGGCGCTGGCCAGGGTTTCACCCTTGCGGTTCTGCAGGCGCAGCTCCACGCCGTTGCGCGGCTGGCCGCTGGAGAGGGCGGCGGCGTGCACGAACAGCCCGTCCTTCTCCGCGCGTGCGTGCAGGCCAAGGTCGGTGACGTAGAAGTGGGTGGTCTCGTAGCTGCCGTCGAACGCGCCGGCGCGGCGCAGTACCGCGAAATAGACGCCCGGCTCGCGCAGTTCGGCGATGGTCTGCACCGGCAGGAAACTCACCTGGCGCACGTTGCGGCTGGCGTCGACGGCAAAGCGGTTGGCATAGACCGAGTCGGCCAGGGCGTTGATATGGTCCAGCTCCCAATAACCGCGGCTCTCGGCGCGACCGTAGCGCCCGAGGAAGTCCGACAGCGATTTCTCGCGCACGCGGAAGAACTCCACATCCACTTCCGGCGTGTTCACCCCGATGATCGGCAGCCCGCGCGTGCCGCGCGCCGGCAGCACGCTGCCCTGGCTGGCGAACCCGACCGCCGGCGGCAGATTGCCCGAATACACCTCGCGGTCAGGCAGGGCACCGAGGCTGCGGCCGTCCGGCGTCGCCAGCCCGGCCTTGAAGCTGATCGTGTAGGTTTTGTCGCCCTGGACGTAGGGGAAGCGCAGCACGCGCGTGTCTTCCTCATCGAGCGACCAGCTTCCCGGGGCATCCGCGCCTTCGGCATCGCGCACCAGCAGCAGATCGTCGAACGGCAGGTCGGCCACCAGCGGCTGGGAGAACGCGAGCCGCAGCGCGGGGCGGCCGTTCCAGCTTTCCCCGGTGGCCTCGGCCAGGATGAAGGCGTCGGTGGTGGCGGGCTCGGTGGCCACCGGTGGTGCCTGCGGCGGAGCGTCGGGCGTGCCGCAGCCGGGCAGCAGCACCAAAAGGATCAGCGTGGCAAGAAAGGTTGCCGTGAGGCCGAATCGACGCGAGATGCACATGCCGGATGCCCTTGGGAAAGACTGGCCGCAGTATAGGCGAGCGGCGTCACGCTTCCGTGGCAAATCGCGGGCAGGCGCGTGGCGCGGTGCGGCCGATTGGGGCGGCTTGCGCGGATGCGGGGCGACGAAGAACCTGCGGCAGCTCGCGCGGGCTGCCGCAGGCGGGAGCAGCGGCCTACTTCGCCGCCACAGCGAATTCCTCGTAGGCCTGAATCGCGTGCGAGGCGTACATCAGCGAGGGACCGCCGCCCATGTAGACCGCCACGCCGAGCATCTCGCGCAGTTCCTCGGGCGTGCCGTGCAGGCGTACCAGCGCCTTGGCGTGGAAGCCGATGCAGTCGTCGCAGCGCGTCGCCACGGCAATGGCGAGCGCGATCAGCTCCTTGGTCTTTTCGTCGAGGACGCCGGCTGCGAGCGCGGCGCGCGAGAGTGCGCCGAAGCCCTGCATCACCTCGGGCAGGTGGCTGCGCATCGGGGCGAGGTGGCGGCTGGTGTTGGCGGTGAGATCCTGGAAGCGGGTGTCGGACATGGGAGTTCCTCGGGAAGGTTGGAGCGGGACGCACGGGCCGTGCGCCGCGGACGAAGTGCATCAGCGCCGCATCGCGCCCTGGACGAACGGCAGGCCGGCTGCCATCCAGGCACTCATGCCGCCGGTGACGTTGACGTAGCGGTGCCGCGCATCGCGCGACAGGAGGTTCTGGGCGATGCGCGAGCGCATCCCGCTCTGGCAGATCAGCAGGATCTCGCCGCCGTTCGCCGCAGGCGCGATTCCATCCAGTGCCGCCGTACCGCGCACCTGGATCTGCCCCAAGGGCAGCGAGCGCGCGGCGTTGGCGCGGGCACGGGAAAATTCCGCCGGCTCGCGCACGTCGATCAGCACCGCGCCGTCGTTCAGCCGCCTGACGGCCTCGTGCGGCCCGACGCTTTCGCCGCCCAGGCCGAGCAGCGCCTTGATGAACGCGATCATCGGCGACCTCCTCGGGTGGCGGCCTGGTCGGCACCGGGGGCGCAATAGATTCCGTGCAGGGTCTGGATGATCCGATAGGCCGGGCCGGCGGACAGCGCGTAGTAGATGCTCTGCGCCTCGCGGCGGGTGTCGACCAGACCTTCCTCGCGCAGCACGGCCAGGTGCTGGGACAGCGCCGACTGGCTCAGGTCCACCAGCGCATTGAGATCGCCCACCGAACGCTCGCCCTCGGCCAGCAGGCACAGGATCAACAGACGCTTTTCGTTGGCCAGCGCCTTGAGCAGGTGTGCGGCCGAATCCGCGTGCTCGCGCATGGCGCTCGGATCGATGACCGGCACTTCCGGACGCGGGAGCGCCATGTCAGGCTCCCTCGACCGGCAGGCCGGCGCCGGTCCAGCCGGTGAAACCGCCGATCAGGCACTCGACCTTGCGAAAGCCCAGGCGCTGCAGGCTGTCGGTCGCCAGAGCGGCGCGTCCGCCGGAGAGGCAGTAGACCACCAGATGGCGCGAGCGGTCGGCGAGGGTCGGGCTGGTCTCGCAGGCGAGCGCCGGATGGGCTTCAATAGCAAACTCGAGCACGCCGCGCGGCAGGTTCACCGCGCCGGGCAGGTGCCCGGCGGCGAATTCGCCCGGCTCGCGCACGTCGATGAGCAGCGGTGCTTCGGTCATGGCGTGCAGCGCCATGGCGTCGATCTGACGGATGCGGGTGCAGGCGTCGGCGACGAGGTCGTTGGCTGTCATGCCCATTTCAGTTCCTTCTGAATTAGTTGACACTAATATAAGTCAAGGCTAATATTCATGCAAGCGCCGCTGCGCAGGCAGTCCGGTCCACAGTCCATCCGAGCAAGTCAGAAGGTAAGAGTCATGGCAAACATCGTGGTTCTGGGAGCGGGAATCGGCGGCATGAGCGCGGCGTTCGAGCTGCGCGCACTGCTGGGCAAGGAACACTCGATCCAGGTGGTGGGCGAGGGCGGCCGGTTCGCCTTCACCCCGTCCAATCCCTGGGTGGCCGTGGGCTGGCGCAAGCCGTCGGACATCACCCTGGACGCCGAGGCGGCGCTCAAGCGCAAGGACATCGCCTTCGACGGTGTCGGCGCAGCGCGCGTGTATCCGCAGGAAAACCGGGTCGAACTGCGCGACGGCAGGAGCCTGGCGTATGACTACCTCGTGGTCGCCACCGGCCCGCGCCTGGCCTTCGACGAGGTGCCGGGCCTCGGGCCGGAGGGCGGTTTCACCCAGTCGATCTGCACCACGCCACACGCGGCAGCGGCCTGGGACGCCTATCAGCGCTTCCTCGAGAATCCGGGTCCGGTCGTGGTGGGCGCGGCGGCGGGTGCCAGCTGTTTCGGCCCGGCCTACGAGTTCGCCATGATCCTCGACCGCGACCTGCGCAAGCGCAAGCTGCGCCACAAGGTGCCGATGACCTATGTGTCCCCCGAACCCTACATCGGCCACATGGGCCTCGGCGGCGTGGGTGATTCCAAGGCCCTGATGGAAAGCGAGCTGCGCCAGCGCGACGTGCGCTGGATCATCAACGCGAAGGTCGCGGAAGTGCGCGGGAACGAGATCGACGTGGTCGAGATGGATGAAGCCGGCCAGCCGAAGAAGACGCACACGCTGCCGTTCGCCTATTCGATGATCCTGCCGGCCTTCACCGGGGTGGACGCGATTCGCCAGAGCGAAGGGCTGGGCAATCCGCGCGGCTTCACTCCGATCGACCCGTACCAGCGCCATCCGAGCTTCGGCAACGTGTATTCGATCGGGGTGTGCGTGGCGATCGCCCCGCCCGAGCCGACCCCGGTGCCGACCGGCGTGCCCAAGACCGGCTTCATGATCGAATCGATGGTCACCGCCGTTGCCGAGAACATCAAGGCCGAGCTGGAGGGCAAGCCGGTCAGCGTGATCCCGACCTGGAACGCGATCTGCCTGGCCGACATGGGCAATACAGGCGCCGCCTTCGTGGCGCTGCCGCAGATGCCGCCGCGCAACGTGACCTGGGCCAAGGTGGGCAAGTGGGTGCATCTGGCCAAGATCGCGTTCGAAAAGTATTTCCTGATGAAGATCCGCTTGGGCAACACCGAGCCCGTCTATGAAAAGTACGTGCTCAAGCTCCTGGGCATCGTGCGCACCCGCTGAGCCTTTTCCCGAAACCAACTCCAAGGAAAGCCGACATGAACCTCGATCGTGCCATTTTCGCCTTTGCTGGCGTGATGATCCTCGCCAGCCTCGCGCTGGGCCATTTCGTTTCGCCCTGGTGGCTGCTGCTGACCGCCTTCGTCGGTCTGAACCTCCTGCAGTCCGCCTTCACCGGATTTTGTCCCGCGGCCAAGCTGTTCGCGAAGCTGGGCGTGCCCGGCGGCTGCGCGTTCAAGTAAGGGGCCCGACGTGCGAGAGCGATCCATGGTCACATCGACGCTTGCGCTGGCCCGGATCGGCGGTTTGGCGCTGCTGGCAGCGGCGCTCGCCGCCTGTGGCGGGGCCACCGACGATGCCCGCGCGCCCGGCAGGATCGAGGGTCTGGAAACCTGGGTCGTTGCCGATCCCGTCAGCGACGAGGGCCGTGCCTGGGACGGCGTGGTCGAGGCGGTGCAGCAGGCTACGCTGACCGCGCAGACTGCCGGTCGCGTGGCCGAGGTCGCGCACGACGTCGATGATCACGTCACCGCCGGCACCGTACTGGTGCGCCTGAGCGCGGTCGAACAGCAGGCCGAGGTCGACACCGCCCGCGCCCAGCTGCACGCCGGCGAAGCAGCGGCACGCGAAGCCGAGGCCGACTACCAGCGCTATGTCGAACTGTCGCAGCGCCAGTACGTGTCGCGTTCGCAGCTGGAACGGATGCACGCCGCACGCGACGCCGCGGTGGCCGCCCGGGATGCCGCCCGCGCGCGCCTGGCCAGCGCCAGCCAGACCGTCGACTACACCGTGGTGCGCGCGCCCTACGACGGCATCGTCGCCAGCCGCGACGTCGAGCCGGGAGAATCGGTGGCGATGGGGCAGCGCCTGGTGTCGGTGTTCGCGCCCACAGCGCTGCGGATCGAAGTCGAGCTGCCGCAGGGCGCGGCGGATCAGGTGCGCGCGGATCCGCGCGCGCGCGTGCGATTGCACGACCAGCGCGTGATCGAAGCCGACGATGTCATCGCCTTTCCCGCCGCCGACGCGGCCACGCACACCGTTCGCGTGCGCGTGCTGCTGCCGGCGCTGGATCCGGCACCGATACCGGGGAGCACGGCCAAGGTGCGGTTTCCGGCGGTGGCGGGCCACTCCCAGCCGCGGATCCCCGCGAGCGCGATCGTGCGCCGCGGCGAAGTCACCGCGGCCTATGTGCTCGCCGATGGCCGGCTGTCGCTGCGCCAGCTGCGGCTGGGCGAGGCCATGCCGAGCGGCGTGGATGTGCTCGCCGGCCTCCAGCCCGGCGAAACCATCGCGCTCGATCCGGTGGCCGCGCGCCAGGCCCTGGTCGCCGCCCGCGGAGGCGACTGAAGTGACGGCATCCGCTCCCTCGCGGCTTGGCGTCTCCGGCCGCCTTGCGCGCACCTTCCAGGACAATCCGCTGACGCCGATCCTGGCGCTGCTCGGCCTGCTGCTTGGCCTGGTTGCGGTGTTGATCACGCCGCGCGAGGAAGAGCCGCAGATCAACGTGACCATGGCCAACGTGATCGTGCCCTTCCCGGGCGCGGACGCGGGGCAGGTGGAGCAGATGCTGGCGTATCCGCTGGAGCAGGTGCTCTCGGAGATCGAGGAGGTCAAGCACACCTACTCGATCAGCCGTCCCGGCCTGGTGGTGGCCACCGTCGAGTTCGAGGTCGGGGTGAAGCGCCAGCCGGCGCTGGTGCGCCTGTACGACAAGGTGTTCTCCAACCAGGACTGGATACCGCAGGGCTTGGGCGTCGGCCAGCCGCTCATCAAGCCCAAGGGCATCGACGATGTGCCGGTGATGGCGCTGACGCTGTGGACCGACGACGCCGACCGCGGCCCGCGTGAGCTGGCCGAAGTCGCGCACACGCTGGAAACCGAGCTCAAGCGCATCCCGGGCACCCGCGACGTGTTCACCATCGGTGCGCCCGAGCGCGCGGTGATGGTCGAACTCGACGCCACGCGCCTGGCCAGCCACGGGCTCGCGGTCGAGGATCTGGCCGGGGCGCTGCAGGCCGCCAACCTCGCCCGTCAGGCCGGGGAGCGCGTTGGGGTCGATGGCGTGGCCCAGGTCACTTCCGGCAGCTTCCTCGCCGGGCGCGGAGAGGTGGAAGGGCTGGTGCTCGGGCTGAAGGATGGCCAACCGGTGCGGCTGGGCGACGTGGCCCGGATCAGCGACGCCGCCGACACGCCCTCGAGCTACGTCTGGCACGGCGCGCCGGCCGGGCGCGACGGCCCCGAGACCGGCACCGCGCCCGCGGTGACGCTGGCGATCGCGAAGAAACCGGGCAGCAACGCCGCCAGCATCACCGGCAGCGTGCTTGAACGCATCGAGGCGCTGCGCGGCCAGGTCATCCCCGAGGGCGTGAACGTCGAAGTCACCCGCGACTACGGCCTGACCGCCAGCGACAAGGCGCAGACCCTGATCAAGAAGCTGTTCTTCGCCACGTCGGCAGTGGTGCTGCTGGTGCTGTTCGCGCTCGGCCGACGCGAGGCGCTGGTGATCGGTACCGCGGTGGTGCTGACCCTGTCGCTGACCCTGTTCGCGTCCTGGGCGATGGGCTTCACCCTCAATCGCGTGTCGCTGTTCGCGCTGATTTTCTCGATCGGCATCCTGGTGGACGATGCGATCGTGGTGGTGGAGAACATCCACCGCCACATGGCGCTCGGCGGCAAGAGCCTGCGCGAGGCGATTCCGCCGGCGGTCGACGAAGTCGGCGGTCCGACCATCCTCGCCACCTTCACCGTGATCGCGGCACTGTTGCCGATGGCCTTCGTCAGCGGACTGATGGGGCCGTACATGCGCCCGATTCCGATCAATGCGTCCGTCGGCATGCTGCTGTCGCTGCTGATCGCGCTGATCGTGACGCCCTGGCTGTCACTGAAGCTGCTCAAGCGCCACGCCGGCGGCGGGCACGCCGATCATGATGCCGCCGATGGCCACGCTCCCGGCAGCATCGCCGCGCGCCTGCAGCATTTGTTCGAACGGCTGATGGGGCCGTTTTTCGATCCCGCGCGCGGCGCGCGCCGGCGCCATCTGCTGTTCGCATCGATGGCGGGGCTGGTGCTGCTGGCGGTGAGCCTGGCCGGCTTCAGGCTGGTGGTGATGAAGATGATGCCCTTCGACAACAAGTCGGAGCTGCAGGTGGTGGTCGACCTGCCCGAGGGCCGCACCCTGGAGGACACCAGCGCGCTGCTGGCCGAGCTCGCCGAGGCCATCGACCGGGTGCCCGAGGTGCTCAACTACCAGGGCTACGCCGGCACCGCCGCGCCGATCAATTTCAACGGCCTGGTGCGACAGTACGACCTGCGCGCCGGTGCCAACGTCGGCGACCTGCAGGTGAACCTGGTCGATCGCCGCGAGCGCCGCCGCAAGAGCCACGACATCGCGGTCGCGCTGCGTCCGGAACTGGCGGCGATCGGTCGCCGTCAGGGCGCGTCGGTGAAGGTGGTCGAAGTGCCGCCGGGACCGCCGGTGCTGTCGCCGATCGTGGCCGAGGTCTACGGCCCGGACTACGCCGCTCAGCGGCGGATCGGGCTGGCGCTTGAGCAGCGCTTCCTCGCCACCGAGGGCATCGTCGATGTCGATACCAGCGTCGAGGCCGAGGCTTCGCGCGAGATCCTGGCGATCGACCGCGAACGCGCCGCGCGCCTGGGCGTGTCGCAGGCGACGATCACCGAAACCATCGCCGCCGGGCTGTCCGGTCACGATGCGACCTGGGTGATCGACGACAGTTCGAAATATCCGCGCCCGATCCGCCTGCGCCTGCCGGCCTCCGACCAGGCCACGCTCGACGGCGTGCTGTCGCTGCGGGTGCGCGGCGGGGATGGCCAGCTGGTGCCGTTGTCGGCGCTGGTGCAGGTCCGCGAGGTGGCCTGGGATGGCGTCATCCACCACAAGGACATGCTGCCGGTGGTCTATGTCATGGGCGACGAAAACATCGTCGCCGACAGCCCGCTGTACGGCATGTTCGACCTGGTCGGCCAGGTGGCCGACAGCGTCATCGAAGGACAGTGGCTGTCGCAGCACTACATCGCCCCGCCCGCGGACACCGCCGCTTTCTCGATCAAGTGGGACGGCGAGTGGCAGATCACCTACGAGACCTTCCGCGACATGGGTATCGCCTACGCCGCCGGCCTGCTGCTGATCTATCTTCTGGTGGTGGCCTACTTCCGCAACTACCTGGTGCCGCTGGTGATCATGGCCCCGATTCCGCTGACCGTGATCGGGGTGATGCCGGGGCACGCGCTGATGGGGATGCAGTTCACCGCCACCAGCATGATCGGCATGATCGCGCTGGCCGGCATCATCGTGCGCAACTCGATCCTGCTGGTGGATTTCATCGACCATCTGGTGGCGCGCGGCAGGTCGCTGGAGGATGCGGCGATCGAGTCCTGCGCGGTGCGCGCCCAGCCCATCGCGCTGACCGCGGTGGCGGCGATGGCCGGCGCGGTGTTCATCATCGACGACCCGATCTTCAACGGACTGGGCATCTCGCTGCTGTTCGGCATTCTGGTGGCCACCGTGCTGACCCTGGTCGTGATTCCGCTGCTGTACGTGATGCTGCGCCGCCGCTGGCCGCATCGCGATCCCGAAAACCCCGTTCCGGAGGAGTCGCACGCATGAAGACACGGATTCCCCGCGCACTCGGCGTACTGCTGCTGGTCGCCGGCAGCGCCGCATTCTCGCAGGAGGGCGAGCCGTCCGGCCCGGCCGATGCCGCGCGCGCCGAGGCGGCGATGAACGATCTGGGCGGTCGCCTCAAGACCGCGCTGACGGCGAAGGTGCAGGCGGATGGCCCCGTTGCCGCGGTCGGCTTCTGCCGCGAGGAGGCACCGAAGATCGCCGCTGCGGTGGCGGCCGAGCGTGGCCTGCGGGTCGGGCGTACCGCGCTGCGCCACCGCAGCCCGGCCAATGCGCCAACGCGCTGGCAGGAGGAGGTGCTGGAGGCGTTCGTCGAACGCGCGACGGGCGCGCCGCCGGCGAGCCTGTCCTGGGCCTCGCGCCAGGATGGCGTGTACCGCCAGGCGCGCGGTATCGCGACCGAGGCGGCGTGCCTGACCTGCCACGGTTCCGGCATCGCGGAACCGGTGCGCGCGGCCATTGCCGCAAGCTATCCGCAGGATCGCGCCACCGGCTTTTCCGAGGGCGAACTGCGCGGCATGTTCTGGGTCGAGATCGGCAAGGGCTCGGATGCGGGCGAGGTGCGGCCATGAGCGCCGCTTCCGCGCTGCTGCTGGCCTGCCCGGCCTGTCATCGCATGAACCGCGTGCCGGCCGCGCGGCAGCACGACGCGCCGACCTGCGGCCAGTGCCACCAGCCGCTGTTTGCCGGGCGTCCCTTCGATCTGGACGAGCAGGGCTTTGATGCGCACGCCGCGCGCAGCGACGTGCCGCTGCTGGTGGATTTCTGGGCGCCCTGGTGCGGCCCCTGCCGCGCCATGGCACCGGCCTACGCGCAGGCGGCCGGCGTGCTGGAGCCCGAGGTTCGCCTGGCCAAGGTCAACACCGAAGACGTTGGCAGCCTCGCCGCGCGTTTCCGGATACAGGGCATTCCGACCATGATCCTGTTCCTGCACGGCCGCGAGCTGGCGCGCCAGTCCGGTGCCATGCCGGCGCAGGCCATCGTGCAGTGGGTGCGCCAGCACCTTCCCCTTTCACCCGCATGAGGAGCATGAGATGAGCGAAACCATCGGCATCACGCTGGAGCAGATCGACGGCTACGAGTTCCGCGTGCGCTTCGACAAGGATTCCATCGCCGACCTCACCACCGACCTGAGCGAGCCGCTGGGCCAGTCGCGCGGCCCCAATCCCGAGCATCTGCTCAACGCCGCCATCGCCAACTGCCTCAGCGCCAGCCTGCTGTTCGCACTCGGCAAATTCAGGAACGACGTGCGTTCGCTGCGCGCCACCGCCAGCGCCCGAATGGGTCGCAACGCCGAAAACCGGATGCGGGTGGAGGCGGTGCAGGTGAATATCACGCTGCCCGGCGAGGCTGGCGGCTACGCCAATCTGGATCGCGTGCTGGCCCAGTTCGAGAACTTCTGCACCGTGACCGAAAGCGTGCGCCACGGCGTCGCCGTGGATCTGACCGTGAGCGACGGCAGCGGTACGGCGCTGCACCACAGCCTGGCCGGCGGCGCGGGGCAGGGCGCGACGGGCTGAAGGCCGCGCGCCGCCGCGGCGCATCGCGCGCCGCGAGATCGACGCGGGTCGGCGTGTCCGCCGCGGATACGCCCTAGAATGCCGGCGTGAGCGTTCCTCCGACTCCAACCCTGTTCGATACCCCCGCGCCGCTGCAGCCGCTGGCCGAGCGGATGCGTCCGCGCACGCTGGACGACATGGTCGGCCAGCGCCGCCTGCTGTCGGAAAACTCCGCGCTGCGTCGCGCGGTGGAAGCCGGGCGGGTGCATTCGATGATCCTGTGGGGGCCGCCCGGCTGCGGCAAGACCACTTTCGCCCTGCTGCTGGCGCACTATGCCAAGGCGCGGTTTCGCGCGATTTCGGCGGTGCTGTCGGGGCTGCCGCAGGTGCGCGAGGTGCTGGCCGAGGCCGAGCGCGCCTTCCAGGCCGGCGAGCGCACCGTGCTGTTCGTCGACGAGGTGCACCGCTTCAACAAGGTGCAGCAGGACGCCTTCCTGCCGCACATCGAGCGCGGCACCATCGTGTTCGTCGGGGCCACCACGGAAAACCCCAGCTTCGAGCTGAACTCGGCGCTGCTGTCGCGCTGCCGCGTGCACGTGCTCGAAGCGATTTCGGCCGACGACATCGTGCAGGCGTTGCAGCGCGCGCTGGGCGATGCGGAGCGTGGCCTGGGCGGGCGCGGCATCCGCATCGGCGCGGACGACCTCGCGCAGATCGCGCAGGCCGCCGACGGCGACGTGCGCCGGGCGCTCACCCTGCTGGAAATCGCCGCCGAGCTTGCCGAAGGAGAGGGCGGGGAAATCACGGCCGCAACGCTGGCGCAGGTGCTGGCCGACCGCACCCGGCGTTTCGACAAGCAGGGCGAGCAGTTCTACGACCAGATCTCGGCCCTGCACAAATGCGTGCGCAGCTCCAATCCCGATGCCGCGCTGTACTGGCTGGCGCGGATGCTGGACGGTGGCTGCGATCCGGTCTACCTGCTGCGCCGCCTCACGCGCATGGCGACCGAAGACGTCGGCCTGGCCGATCCGCGCGCGCTGGCGATGGCGATCGACGCCTGGAACACCTACGACCGGCTCGGCAGCCCCGAGGGCGAGCTGGCGCTGGCGCAGGTGGCCGTGTATCTCGCCTCCACCGCCAAATCCAACGCGGTCTACAGCGGCTGGAATGCCGCCCGCGCCGACGTGCGCGAACACGGCAGTCTGCCGGTGCCGCTGCACCTGCGCAATGCGCCGACGAAGCTGATGAAAGAGCTCGGTTACGGCAAGAACTACCAGTACGACCACGATGCGCAAGGCGGCGTCGCGCTCGGCCAGACCGGCTTTCCCGAAGCGATGGGCGAGAAGGTCTACTACCGCCCGGTGGATCGCGGGCTGGAACTCCAGCTCGGGGAAAAGCTGGATCGCCTGCGCGACGCGCGCGCGAAGGCGCGGAGAGCGGGCGGATGAGCGCGGCGACGTGGTGGCAGCATGCGGCTCTGGTCGCCGCCGGCGGCGCACTCGGCTCGTTCGGGCGCTTTGCCGTCGGCACCTGGATGGCGCGCCTGGCCGGAACCGGCTTTCCGTGGGGCACGCTGGCGGTGAACCTCGCCGGCAGCCTTGCGGCCGGGCTGCTGTTCGCCGCGCTCGACGGGCGCGAGCATTCCGCCTGGCTGCGCGCCCTCCTGATGGTGGGTGTGCTCGGCGGGTTCACCACCTGGTCCTCGTTCGCGCTGGAGGCGCTGATGCTCGGGCGCGGCGAGCATCCCGCCTGGGCACCGGCGTACGTGCTGGTCAGCCTCGCCGGCGGGCTGGTGCTGGTCTGGATCGGCTGGCGCGGCGGGCTCTGGCTGCGCGGGTGATCCGGCGCGAATCGCGAATGGCACGCTTCCGCATATCGCCGGAGCTGCCGCTTCGCTACCATGGCGCCGCCCGAGGGGGCAGGTTGTTCTCGACCACACCACTGGAGTCTCATGATGAACTGGGGAAAGTTCCTCTTCTCGTTTTCCGGCCGGATCTCGCGCAAGGCCTTCTGGCTCTATGTCGCCGCATCGATCGCACTTGGCCTGATCCTCAACGCGGTGGCGATGCCGTCGCAGCCGGTGCTTGATCCTTCGGCGTCGCCCGAACAGGCGATGGCCGCGATGTCCGGCTACTACGGCGCAATTCCGCTGTGGTACTGGCTGCTGCAGATTCCTCTTTTCTGGATCGGTCTTGCGGTCATGGCCAAACGCTGGCACGACCAGGACCGCTCCGGCTGGTGGACGCTGCTGCTGCTGGTTCCGCTGCTGGGCGCGCTGATCGTGCTGATCATGCAGGGCTTCATCGCCGGCACGCCCGGCCCCAACCGCTTCGGCGAAGGGCCGATGGCCTGACCTTGCGTCACGCGCAGGGGCCGGCGACGGCCCCTGCGTTGCCTCGGCCGCGCCCTGCCGGGGATAATTGGCGGTTCCGCACCGAAGGATGCCGCCATGCTCGATCCCACCCTGCTTCGCACCCAGCTTGCCGAGACTGCCGCGCGGCTCCGGGCCACGCGCGGCTATGCGCTTGATGTCGCCGCGTTCGAGCGCCTGGAGGCCGAGCGCAAGACCATCCAGGTGCGCACGCAGGAGCTGCAGAACCTGCGCAACACGCGCTCCAAGGCCATCGGGCAGGCCAAGGCCAAAGGCGAAGACGCCAGCGCGATCCTTGCGGAAGTGGCCGGAATCGGCGACGAGCTGAAGGCCAGCGAGGCGCGGCTGGAGGCGGTCCTGGCCGAGGTCGATGCGATCACCTCGGGCATTCCCAACCTGCCGGATCCGTCGGTGCCGCTGGGCGCGGACGAGGGCGGCAACGTCGAGCAGCACCGCTGGGGCGCGCCGCGCCGCTTCGAATTCGAGGTCAAGGACCACGTCGAACTCGGCGCGCGCCACGGCTGGCTCGATGGCGAGGCCGGTGCCAAGCTCTCCGGCTCGCGCTTCACCGTGCTGCGCGGCGACCTCGCGCGCCTGCACCGCGCCCTGGCCCAGTTCATGCTGAACCTGCACACCGGCGAGCATGGCTACCTCGAAACCAACGTGCCGCTGATCGTCAATGCCGACAGCATGCGCGGCACCGGCCAGCTGCCGAAGTTCGAGGAAGACCTCTTCGCCACCGAATTGGGCGACAGCCGGCGCTACCTCATCCCGACCTCGGAAGTGCCGCTCACCAACCTGGCGCGCGGCGAGATCCTGGAGGCCGAATCGCTGCCGCAGCGCTACACCGCCCACTCGCTGTGCTTCCGCTCCGAGGCCGGCAGCGGCGGGCGCGACGTGCGCGGCATGATCCGCCAGCACCAGTTCGAGAAGGTGGAGCTGGTCAGCGTCGCGCATCCGGCGCAAAGCGCCGAGGAACACGAGCGCATGACGCGCTGCGCCGAAGTGGTGCTGGAGCGCCTCGGCCTGCCGTATCGCCGCATGCTGCTGTGCACCGGCGACATGGGTTTTGGCGCAATCAAGACCTTCGACCTGGAAGTCTGGCTGCCCTCGCAGAACACCTATCGCGAGATCAGCTCGTGTTCCAACTGCGGCGACTTCCAGGCGCGCCGCATGCAGTCGCGCTTCCGCAATCCGGACACCGGCAAGCCGGAGCTGGTGCATACGCTCAACGGTTCGGGCGTGGCGGTGGGGCGTGCGCTGATCGCGGTGATGGAGAACTACCAGAACGCCGATGGCTCGATCACGCTGCCCGAAGCGCTGCGCCCGTACTTCGGCGGTGCCGCGCAGATCGCCTGAGAACGGTGCAAAACTGAATCCCGAGCGAGCCGCCGCGAGATATCTTTGACGGGGCATGGATTTTGCGACGGAATTGACGTATCTTACGCACGCTGTATTTTTTGCCCGGGGTCACGGAGGTTCGTGACCTGACGGCGGGTCGCAAGGCACGCCGTCTTTCCGCTCCATTCCACTCCCGCAAAAAAGCAGTTCCGTAGCCCGACAACGGGCGTTTTTTTGTTTTTGCAGGAGTTGCAACAATGTCTGATCGTCAGACGGGTACCGTGAAGTGGTTCAACGACGCCAAGGGCTTTGGTTTCATCACGCCGGAGAGCGGCCCCGACCTGTTCGTGCATTTCCGCGCCATCCAGGGCAACGGCTTCAAGTCGCTCAAGGAAGGCCAGAAGGTGACCTTCGTCGCCGTGCAGGGCCAGAAGGGCATGCAGGCCGACCAGGTCCAGGAGGCCTGATCCACTGAGGCATCCGCGCAAGCGGATGCCTCTCGCCGAAGAGACGCCGGGTTGCGCAAGCACCCGGCGTTTTTTTGTGCGCGCGAAGCCGCGCCGGCGCGCCCTGCGTCGTGCGATGCCGGCCGACGCGGTACCAGTCCGGGTTGCGCACAGGTGCCGTGAACAAGTCGCGGGACAATGATGTGGATAACCAAGGCGTATTCCTTTTGGAACAATGACTTGGCGCATATTGCTCAACAATTGGCCAGGTCCGCCACCGGCGCGTGAACACAGCGCCCGGGATCGGACAGGGCGGCGCTGTCGAACCACCCGGCGCGGTGTACCATGGCAACGTTTCGGCAGGCGTGCCCGCCCGTCTTGGGATCCTCGGGCCGTGCCGCACAGGGCAACGGATCGCCACACAACAACACATCAGAAAACACTATTTGAGGAGTCAGCCGCCATGTCCAAGGGACAGTCTCTCCAGGATCCCTTCCTGAACGCCCTGCGCCGCGAGCGCGTTCCCGTTTCGATCTACCTGGTCAATGGCATCAAGCTCCAGGGCACGGTCGAATCCTTCGACCAGTTTGTCGTGCTGCTGCGCAACACGGTGAGCCAGATGGTCTACAAGCACGCCATTTCGACCGTGGTGCCGGCGCGCAACGTGCGCCTGACGCCGGCGGGTGAAGAGGACGACGGACAAGAGGTCTGATGTTCGAACGATCCCGAAGGGGCGAGCGCGCCCTGCTGATCCAGCCGTTCACCGCGGGCCACAGCGACCCGTCCTCGCTCGAGGAGTTTGCGGAACTGGCGCGATCGGCCGGTGCCACGGTGGTGGGCAGCGTGCCGGCGCGCATCGACCGCGCCAACCCGGCGACCCTGATCGGCAGCGGCAAGGTCGAAGAGGCGCTGAGCCTGTGCAACGCCGTCGATGCCGACCTGGTGCTGGTCAACCACACGCTTTCGCCGGTGCAGGAGCGCAACCTGGAACGCGCCCTGCAGCGCCGCGTGGTGGACCGCACCGGCCTCATCCTCGACATCTTCGCCCAGCGTGCCCGTTCGCACGAGGGCAAGCTGCAGGTCGAGCTGGCCCAGCTGCGCCACATGGCCACGCGCCTGGTGCGCGGCTGGACCCATCTGGAGCGCCAGCGCGGTGGTTCCATCGGCCTGCGCGGCCCCGGCGAAACCCAGCTGGAAACGGATCGGCGGCTGCTTGCCAAGCGCGTCGACGCGCTGCAGGCGCGCCTTGCCAAGGTGGAGGTGCAGCGCACCCAGATGCGCCGCGCCCGGGTTCGCCAGGGCGTGGCACGGGTGGCGCTGGTCGGTTACACCAACGCGGGAAAGTCGACGCTGTTCAACGCACTGACCGGCGCCGATGCCTACGAGGCCGACCAGCTCTTCGCCACGCTCGATCCCACGGTCCGACGCCTGGATCTGCCCGGGGGCGAAGTCGTGCTGGCCGATACGGTGGGGTTCGTGCGCGACCTGCCGCACGATCTGGTGGCGGCGTTCCGTTCCACCCTGTCCGAAGCGCGCGACGCCCAGCTCCTGCTGCACGTCGTCGATGCCTCCGATCCGGCGCGCGACGAGCGGATCGGGCAGGTGGACGAAGTGCTGCGCGAGATCGGTGCCGGTGACATTCCCCAGCTCGTGGTGTTCAACAAGATCGACCGGCTGGATGATGCAAGCGCGCGCGTGGACCTGGACGAAGACGGCGCGGCGACACGGGCCTGGGTCTCCGCGCGCACCGGCAGCGGCCTGGGTGGCTTGCGCGATGCCATCGCCTCGCGCCTCGCGCGCGAGCGGGTGAGCGGACGGATTCACCTGCCCTCCACGGCCGGTCGCCTGCGCGCGCGGCTGTTCGCGGCCGGCGCGGTGCAGTCCGAAGAAACCTGCGATGACGGCTGGCGGATCGATCTGGACATGCCGCTGGATGCCGCTCGCCAGCTTGTCGCCGACGCCGATGCGGAAGCTGCCGCGCTGCGCGACCTGCTGCCCATGGATGACAGGGCCTAGTCCGGCTACCTACAATCCACGATTCGCCGCGCCTCGCGGCCGCGCCCGCCCCCGGGCCGGTGGATGCGCGGCGCACGGACAACGACGGAGTGATGCATGGCCTGGAATACGCCCGGCGGCGGCAAGGACAAGGATCCCAAGGACTCGTGGGACGGCGGGCGCGGCGGCCAGGGGCCGGACGTGGACGCGTTTCTGGATCGCCTGAAGGCGAATCTCGGGCGGGTTTTCGGCGGTGACGACGGCCGCGCCGGTCGCGGTGGTGCGGGCGGCGGCAGCGGCGGGCCCTCGTTGGGCCTGATCCTGCTGGCGATCTTCCTGATCTGGTTCGTTTTCGATTCCTGGACCCTGATCGACGAGCGCCAGCGCGGCGTGGTGCTGCGCTTCGGCAAGTACGAGCGCCTGATGACGCCCGGCCCCAACTTCAAGCTGCCGCGACCGATCGAGAGCGTGATCAAGGTCGATGCGACCCAGGTGCGCAACATCTCCGATCAGGTGCGCATGCTCACCCGCGACGAGAACATCGTGCTGGTCGACTTCAACGTGCAGTACCAGGTGTCCGATCCCAAGCTGTACCTGTTCGGCACCCGCGACCCCGACGACACCCTGCGCCAGGCGGCCGAAAGCGCGGTGCGCGAGGTGATGGGCAACAGCGTGATGGACACCATCCTCTCCGGGCAGCGCGCCGAGTTGGCCGCACAGGCCAGCGAGCGGCTGCAGCTGGCGCTCAACCAGTACCGCACCGGCCTGACGGTGAGCGAGTTCAACCTGCAGAACGCGCGCCCGCCGCAGGAGGTGAAAGACGCCTTCGACGACGCGATCATCGCGCGCGAGGACAAGCAGCGTTTCGAGAACGACGCGCTCGGCTATGCCAGCAAGCAGGTGCCCGAGGCGCGCGGCGCGGCGGCGCGCATCAAGGCCGAATCGGAGGGCTACCAGGCCCAGATCGTCGCGCGCGCGCAGGGCGACGCCGACCGCTTCACGCTGCTGGCCGACGAGTACCGCAAGGCACCGGCGATAACGCGCAAACGCCTCTATCTCGAGACCATGCAGGAAGTCCTGGCGTCCAATCCGAAAGTGGTCGTGGGCGACCGCAGCGGCAGCAACGTGATGTACCTGCCGCTGGACAAGCTTTCCGGTTCGCCCCCCTCGGCCCGCGCCGACACGACCTTCGTCGAGCGCCTGCCGGCGATCCAGTCGGCGACCGTGCCGACCACCCCGCGCGCGCCGGCGCGCGATGCGACCCGTACTCCGCGCGAGGGCTCCAACCGATGAAAAATGCAGCCGTCATCCTCGTTCTGTTCGCGGTGCTGCTGCTCACCAGCACGATCTTCGTGGTGCGCGAGGATCAGGTGGGCGTGCTGTTCCAGCTGGGCCGCATCGTCAAGACCGACATCGAGCCCGGGGTGCACTTCAAGCTGCCGCTGGTGCAGGACGCGCGTACCTTCGACCGGCGCATCATGACCCTGGACTCCCAGCCCGAGCGCTACCTCACCTCGGAGAAGAAGGACGTGAACGTCGACTTCTTCGCCAAGTGGCGCATCGTCGAGGTGGGACGCTACTACACCACCACCTCGGGTGACGAGCTGCAGGCCATGCAGCGCCTCAACCCGATCATCAAGGAGGCGCTGCGCAACCAGATCAACCAGCGCACCCTGCAGGAAACCGTCTCGGATGCGCGCAGCAGCATGACCGAAGCCCTGGTGCGCACCGCCAACGAGGGCACCAGGAGCCTGGGCATCGAAGTGGTGGACGTGCGCATCAAGCGCATCGACCTGCCCGAGGAGGTCTCCGAATCGGTCTACAACCGGATGCGGGCCGAGCGCTCGCGGGTGGCCAACGAGCTGCGCTCGCAGGGCGTGGAGGCGTCGGAGACGATTCGCGCCAATGCCGACCGCGAGCGTCAGGTGATCCTTGCCAATGCCGAGCGTGACGCGCAGCGCATCCGCGGCGAAGGCGACGCCCAGGCTGCCGACATCTATGCCCGCGCCTACGGCCAGGATGCCGAGTTCTATGCCTTCCACCGCAGCCTGGAAAGCTACCGCACCGCGTTCGAGGGCGGCGACAGCGTTCTGGTGCTCGACCCCGATTCGGAGTTCTTCCGCTACTTTGGCAACGCCGGCCGCGGCGAGTAAGCCGTGTCCGACGACCTCCTTGCCGCACTGTGCCTGGTGCTGGTGCTGGAGGGGCTGCTGCTGTTCGCCGCGCCGGGCCTGTGGAAGCAGGCCGTGGCGCAGCTGCTGGAGCGGCCTGATCAGTCCCTTCGCGCCGCGGGTGGCGTGATGATCGTGCTGGGCCTGGTCGCGCTGCAGTTCGTGCGCTGAGAGCGGTGCAGAGCCCCCGCATGGGGAACTGCAAGCTGAATCACGCGCTGCCGTTTCTGACCTGAGTCAATTGCGGTTCGGGAAACTGGCCCCACAATAGCCGGGACGGTGGCCGCGTGGTTGCCGCACTGATGCATTTCACGAAGGAGTCCATTCCATGTTGCGTTCCTCCCTGCTGGCCATCGCGGCCCTGCTGCTTTCCACCCAGCTGCAGGCCAAGACCTGCGAACTGAGCATCGATTCCACCGACCAGATGACCTTCAGCGCGAAGGAATTGTCGGTCGGTGCTGATTGCACCGAGGTCAAGCTGACCCTGCACCATGTCGGCAAGCTGGCCAAGAACGTCATGGGCCACAACTGGGTCCTGACCAAGACCGCCGACTACCAGCCGGTGGCCCAGGACGGCATGAAGGCCGGTCTCGACGCCGATTACCTCAAGGCCGACGATGACCGCGTCATTGCCCACACCGCGCTGATCGGCGGCGGCGAGACCACCAGCGTGACCTTCCCGGTAAGCAAGCTGGAGAAGGGCGGCGACTACACCTTCTTCTGCTCGTTCCCCGGCCACTGGGCCGTGATGCACGGCAAGCTGGTGTTCGGCGGCTGATCGCCGGATCCACGCAGTTGTGCACGAAAACCGCCGGCCGCAGGGCCGGCGGTTTTTTTTGCGTGTCAGATTCCGCTGTGCTCGATCGTCTCGCGCAACTGCGGCGGGAGGTGCTGGCCGAGGTGATCGAGGAAACAGCGCGCCGCCCGGCTCAGGCCCCGGCGCGAGGGAAACACGGCGTGCAGGTACATCGTGCCGCCGTGGAACTGCGGCAGCAGCCGCTCCAGCCGTCCGGCCTCCACCTCGCGCTGGCACAGGCTCCCGGGCAGCAGTGCCACGCCGATGCCGTCCAGAACGGCCGGCAGCAGCACCAGCGGATCGCTGGACGACAGGCGCGGATGGTGCGCGATGGAATGCACCCCTTGGCTTGAGTCCAGAACCTGCCAGACCGTGCCGGCCAGCGTCTCGCCCTCGTTGCGCAGGAAGGCGCTGGCACAGCCGTTGAGGTCGGCCGGCCGGCGTATCGGCCCGAGCCATCGGGCAATGTCGGGGGAGGCCACGAGCCAGTGCTGGTCGAGGCGAAAGGAGCGCACGATGAAGCGCGAGTCGTCGAGCTGGCGCTGGATCTTGAGCGCAAGGTCATAGCCTTCCCCCAGGAGGTCGACCTCGCGGTAGTCGGCGTCCAGGACCACGTCCACCTCCGGGTAGGCCCGCAGGAATGAATTGACCACCGGCATCAGCACCGCCTGGGCAAACAGCACCGGGCAGCTGATCTTGAGCGTGCCGCGCGGCACGCTGCGCGCCTCCTCGACGACGGACTGGGCGCGCTCGACTTCCGCAAGCACGCTCAGGCAGCGCGCGTGGAACTCGAGGCCCAGAGCCGTGACATCCATGCGCCGGGTGGTGCGCTGGATCAGGGAGACGCCCAGGGTTTCCTCCAGGCGCGACAGGTGCTGGCTCAGCAGCGACTTGGTGACGCCCAGTGCGCGGCTGGCCCGGCTCAGGCTGCCGGCATCGATGATCGCCGCAAAGTAGCGCAGGTCGTTGAGATCCAGTGGTTTGCTCATGTTTGCCCTCCCTGACGCCGGTGGCGCACGGCGATTGTTCAATATTCTGAACGATGTTTCGCGCGATCTGGGCTGTACCTTCCGTTTAGGTTCATACAAAGTTCGGTCAACGAGAAGTTAACCAAAACTTCCACTGCGCCGACGGCGCACCCGAGCCATACCGCCAGGGGAGGGAACATGCGAGCACTCTTTTTCGGCTTTTTCGCGGCCTCGTTGCTGCTTTTGCCAGGGGTACCTGCAGCGCAGACCCCGGCCTCCAACGCCCTTCCGTCCACGCACTTCTCGGCTGAGCCGGGATTGTCTCCGGGCGACGTGGCGGGCGGACAGTTCGCCGACGTCGCGCCCGGGTTCTCCTGGGCGTTCCCGGCAAGCAACCCGCAGGCCCCCGACGCCAAGCCGATCGGCGAGGCGAGCTGTGCCAGCTGCCACACCCTCGAGACCGAACATTTCGCCCACACCACCCACGCGCTGGGCATGGCGGTGGCGCTGCGCGCCAACCCGATGGCGGCGACCTGCGAAGCCTGCCACGGTGCCGGTTCCGAACACGCGGCCGAGCCGACCACGCCGGGCAAGATCATTGCCTTCACCCACGGCGGAGGAACCACCGTCGCGACCCAGGCCGCGACCTGCCTGACCTGCCATCAGGGCGGGCCGCGCGACCACTGGACGGGTTCGGTGCACCAGCGCAATGACGTGAGTTGCTCGGATTGCCACAACCCGATGGCCAAGTTCTCGGCCGAAGGACTGATGGCTACACAGTCGATCAGTGAGACCTGCGCCACCTGCCACAAGGACATCCGCGTCCAGTTCAATCGGCGCTCGCACATGCCGCTGCCCGAGGGCCTGATGTCTTGCGACGACTGCCACAACCCGCACGGCAGCCGCGATGCGCCGCTGCTCAAGACCGCGACCGTCAACGAAACCTGCTACACGTGCCATGCGGAAAAGCGCGGCCCGTTCCTGTTCGAGCACGCGCCGGTGCGCGACAACTGCCTCAACTGCCACACCCCGCACGGCTCCAACCAGCATGCGTTGCTGGTGGCTCCGGTGCCCGTGCTCTGCCAGCAGTGCCACTCGCATGTGCGACATCCCAATGACATGCACCTGCCCGGCGGGCTGGCCAGTGGTCAATTCCCTGACGAACGCCTGATCGGCCGCGGCTGCATCACCTGCCATGCGCAGATCCACGGGTCAAACCACCCGGGCGGCCCTCGTTTGCACAAGTGATGGAGGACGAACCCATGACCTGCATCAGATCGGCATTGGCCCTCGCGCTGGCAAGCGCGCTGGCCGGCACGGGAGCCCAGGCCCAGGATTCGGGCGTCGGCATCGATTACGGATTCGGCAGCAAGCTGGAGGCGGCCAGCACGTCGGCGCGGGACTGCGATCCGCGCGGAATGAGCTGGCTCAGCGCCGAAGGCAGGCGCTCGCCGACGGGTGCCCGCTACATCTGCGCACCGGAGATTCTCGAATCCGCACACGGAGAGTGGCTGCGTTCGGGACAGCTCAGCGTGGGTTGGCTCGCCACCGGCGGGGACGTGGATGCCCCGAACTGGCTGCGCTACAGCGACTGGGACGATGCCCCCGTGCTGGGACTTCTGGCGCTCAATTTCAGGCGACCCTACGACGGCACCTATGTGGAACTGCGTGCGAGCCGGGTTTCCTCGGACAACCAGTACATCAAGGCCACGGCAGGGCGGGCCGGCAAATATCGCATCGAGGGGTTCGCGCGTTCGCAGCCCAACGTGATGAGCACCACGGCGCGCTCGATCTGGAATGGCGTGGGCAGCAATCGGCTCACGCTGGTCCCCGGCCTGACGCCGGGTGCGAGCCCGGTTCCCGACGTCATGGCGGCTTCCGCGACGGCCGTACCGCAGCGCCTGCAGGTGACGCGCGACAAACAGGGCCTGGGCGTCAATTATTTCTTCACCTCGCGCTGGACAGGCTACTTCAGCACCACCAACGAGGAGCGCAAGGGCGCGCGCGCCTTTGGCGGTGCATTCTTCTTCAACTACCCGTTCCCCGCCAACGGCGGCATCTACGAAACCCCGCGGCCGATCGATGACGCCACGGTCAACGTCAACGGCGGTCTGCGCTACGTCGGCAACCAGTGGCGCATGGACCTTGCCTACACCGGCTCGTTCTATCGCGACAGCCATGATGCGTTCACCTACGAGAACCCTTATGCCTTGTGGGCCGTGGTCCCGGGCGCGACGTCCATCACGCCGCTGGTGGGCGAGTTCGCCACCGAGCCGGACAACGATTACCACAACGTCCGCGCCACGTTCACGCGCAAGCTGGCGATGAACGGCGAACTGTCCTTCGGCGCGGCGGGCGGTACGATGCGGCAGAACGAGGCGCTGCTGCCGCCGACAAACTGTACCGGCATGATGGGCATCGATCTGTCTCCGCTGGGCTCCCCGGTCAATCCGTATCTGTTCGATTGCGCGGACTGGAACACCCCCGCCTCGCTGTCCCGGCAGAGCGCCGGGATGCGGATTGACACGACCGATGCCAACGTCGGCCTGGTGCTGCAGCCCACGAACTTCGCCACCTACCGAGCCACCCTGAAGTTCCGCCGCGAGGATTACCGCGATACGTACGTGGCCTACAACCCGATCACCGGGCAGTACGGCTACGTTGCCGAGAACGGCGCGATGGGCGCGGTGGTTCCGGGCGAGATGGGCATCTGGGATCCGTTTGCGAACGCCAGAGTGCCGACGCGCGTCAGGAGCCTGGCGCTGGACAAGGAAACGCGTGAGCTGGCGCTTGCCGCCGATTTCCGCCTGAACAGCCGCAACACGTTCGGAGCGGCCTATACCTACACCGACGTGGAGCGGACCCATCGCGAAGTCAGCCATGCGCGCGATCACGTCCTGAAGCTGACCTGGGTCAGCCGCGCGTTCGAGTACGCCACGCTGCGGGCCAACTACCAGTACCTGCGCCGCAGCGGCAGCGACTATGTGTCCAATCCCTACGAGCACACCCTGTCCATGGGCATGCCCGGTTTTGGCGGCGATCACACGAACACCCCTCCGCATACCGTTGATGCGCTGCGCAAGTACGACGTCGGCGGCCGCACCCAGCACAAGGCGACGCTGATCGCGAGCGTGATGCCGAGCGAGACCACCAGCCTCAACGCCACGCTGCGCGGCGACTGGAACGATTACCGTGCCGAGCTGGGGCGGCAGTCGCTGGACACCTATGGCTTCACCGTGTCCTGGGACTGGCAGCCGTCGCTGCAGACCAGCGCCAGCGCGTTCGTGGGATGGGACAAGTCCTCGCTGGGCATGGCCAACGTCAACGACGCGGCCACCGTGCCGGAAGATCCGACGCTGGGCGGCCCGGTGTATCCGGAGAGTTCTCGCTGGTGGATGGACGACGACAACCGCAGCCGCAACGCGGGAGTGACTTTCAACCACGACTTTGGCCGGGTGAAGCTGGATGCGATGTGGAACTTCGTGCACACGCGCGGGCTGACCAGCTACAGCTACGCATCCGCAGCTGCGCTTGCGTGGCCGGCGCTTGCCGAGGCCAGTCTGTCCGGCGAGTACCCGAACCTGACCTATCGCACCAACACCTTGACCGTCGGGCTCACCGTCCCCTTCAACGACCGATTCTCGCTGCGCATATTCGACTCGTGGGAGCGCGGGCAGATTTCCGACTGGCACTACAGCGGGCTGGAGGATGGCCTGGTGATCGACCATCGGGTCTATCTGGATGCCGGTCAGCGCGGCTACAACGCCAATCTCATCGGTGTGATGCTGGAGGTGAAGCTGTGAACGCGCGATCCTTCCTACTGGCAGTCGCGGCTGCCGCCGTGCTGCCCTCCGGTGCCGCGTTGGCGGCCAAACTCGACCTCATCGAGTTCAGGTATCCGGGGCCGGTTGAGGGCAGCGTTGCCGCCGGCAAGGAAAAGGCGCAGGTCTGCAACAACTGCCACGGTGCCGATGGCAAGGCTCCGGTGGCGATGTTCCCCAGCGTGGCTGGTCTTCCCGACCAGTACCTCTACTGGAAGCTGGTCGAGTTCAAGCACTCGCTGCGCGGCGACTCGATCATGACGCCGCTGGTGGCGAACAACACGATCGAGGACCTGCGCGACATCGCGGTGTTTTATGCCTCCCTGCCGCTGGTGGCACCTTCGCCACTGACCCCCGAGCCTGTCGATGCGGCAGTCCTGGATCGCGGCCGCAGCCTGTACCTGCACGGCGATCCGGCGCAGGGTGTGCCACCCTGCCAGGGCTGCCACGGCGTCGAAGGCAAGGGGCCGACGAACGCCCAGCCGTTCCAGATGGCCTGGCCCGCGCTTTACGGCCAGCAGGCGACCTACATGACCACGCGGCTCAACAACTTCCGCACCGGTTACGCCATCGACACCACCATGGACAAGATCATGCAGGGCGTGGTGCGCAACATGACGGCAGAGGACATCGACGCGGTTGCCGCCTACGTCGAACGACTCGACGGGCGCTGACCGTCGAGACACTGCCGCGCGCTGCGCGGCAGCGTCGAATCCGGGTAGGCTTGCGGGCACGTTGTTCCCGAGTCAGATCCGGCGTCCATGCTGACCAACACCGTCGTTGTTCTCGCAAGCCTGCTCTGGCTGGGCATGCTGTTTGCCGCCGCGGTCTGGGGCGAGCGGCGCGGCTGGAGGCTGGATCGCCATTGGGGCACGGTCTACGCGCTGTCGCTGGCGGTGTACTGCACCTCATGGACGTTCTACGGCACCGTGACCCAGGCGATGCGCTCGGGCTGGCCGCTGCCGCCCACCTTCGTCGGCACCATCCTGCTGTACGTCTTCGGGATCGGATTGCTGTACCGCGTGGTGCGCCTCGCGCGCGAGCACAACGCAAGCTCCATCGCCGACCTGATCGCCACGCGGCTGGGGCGCAGTTCCTCGCTGGCAGCCGCGGTCACCGGCGTCGCGCTGCTGGGGTTGATTCCCTATGTGGCCCTGCAGCTCAAGGCCGTGGCGATGAGCTACGGGATGCTCACGCGCGGCAGCGAGCTTTCCGTGATGCCATGGAACGACAGCGCGCTCTGGGTGGCGCTGGCGATGGCGCTGTTCGCGATGCTGTTCGGCACCCGCAGCGTGGCGGCGGCCGAACACAACCGCGGCCTGGTGCTGGCGGTGGCGGTGGAGTCGCTGCTCAAGCTTGGCGTGATGCTGGCGCTGGGGCTGTTCGTGATCCTGGGTCCGGACTGGCCGGCACCGCCGCTGGTGCCCCAGCCCGGTGGTGCCGATGGATTTCCGGCGCTGGTCATCCTGGGCGTGCTGGCGATGTTCACCCTGCCGCACCAGTTCCACGTCGGCGTGGTCGAGTGCCGCGACGAGAGCCACCTGCGCACCGCGCGCTGGATGTTTCCCCTCTACATGGTGCTGATCGCGCTGCCGCTGTTGCCGCTGGCGCGTGCCGGACTGGCGCAGCTGGCACCGCTGGGCGTGCCCTCGGATCTCTACGTCCTGGCCCTGCCGCTGGCGCAGGGAGAGCGGGGGCTCGCCCTGCTGGCCTTCCTCGGCGGCCTGAGCGCCGCCACCGGCATGGTGATCATCGCCACGCTGTCGTTGAGCCTGATGATCGGCAATCACTGGCTCGCACCACTGCGCGTGCGCGGTGCGTGGGCGCAACCGGGTGGCCCGAGCCGGCGCGGCGAGGTGCTGCTACAGCGGCGCCTCGGCATCCTGGGGACGGTGCTCCTGGCCTGGGCCTACAGCCGTGCGATCGGCGGAAACGAGGCCCTGGCCGACATCGGCGCGGTGTCGTTCTCGGCCCTGGCGACCATCGCGCCGGCGCTCGGGTTCGCGATGTGGCGCCCGCGCACCTCGCCACAGGCGGTGTTGATCGGCCTGTTGCTCGGGGTGATGGCCTGGGCCTGGATGCTGCTGGTGCCCACGCTGTGGCCGATGCTTTCACAGGACCAAGGGTGGATCGACAGCGGCCCCTTCGGGCTGGCTTTTCTTTCACCCGACGGGTTCCTCGGGCTGACCGGCTGGAGCCGCATGCTGCGCGCCTTGCTGGGCAGCCTGGTCATCGCGACCCTGGCGACCTGGCTGATCGATCTTTCGTGGCGCCGCGCGCCACGCGCGGGTGACGCACGCCCGATCCCGGTGGCGGCGCTGCGCGACCTCGGCGGGCGCTTCCTGCAGCCGGCGCGCATCGAGCAGCTGTTTGCCGGCAGCGCCGCGGACGCCTTCGCCAGCGCGTCCCTGCAGCAGGGCATCGAGCGCGAACTGGCGGCCGTGCTGGGCGCGGCGTCGGCGCGATTGCTGATGGATACCGCGCGCACCGACCTGGGATCGGAGCTGGAAACCGTCGCCACGATCGTGGGCGAGGCGTCGCAGGCCTCGCGCTTCAATCAGCAGCTGCTGGAGGCGGCGCTGGAAAACATGAGCCAGGGCATCAGCGTGGTGGATCGCGAACAGTGCCTGGTGGCGTGGAATCGGCGCTATGCGGAAATGTTCGGATTCCCGGCCGAACTGCTGCAGGTCGGCCAGCCGGTCGAGGCGCTGGTGCGCTGGTCGCTGGCGCACGGCTTTGGTGGCGGCGACGCCGGCGACGCCGCCGTGCTGCGCCGGCTCGCCCACATGCGCGCCGGCACCCCGCACCTGTCCCAGCGCCGCTTCCCGGATGGCAGCGTGGTGGAAATCCGCGGCAACCCGATGCCTGGCGGCGGCTTCGTCGCCACCTTCACCGACGTCACCGCGTTCCGTCACGCCGAAGCCGAGCTCAAGCTCGCGAACGAGACGCTGGAGTTGCGCGTGGACGAACGCACGCGCGAACTCGACACCTCGCGCCGCATCGCCGAGCGCGCCAACGAGGCCAAAAGCCGTTTCCTCGCGGCCATCAGCCATGATCTTCTGCAGCCGCTGCACGCCGCGCAGCTTTTCGCCCACGCGCTCGACGAGCGCGTGCACCACGAGGAATACCGCCCGCTGGTCGGAAACCTTCGCAGTGCGCTGGGTTCCACCGAATCGCTGCTTGGCGGAATCCTCGATATTTCGCGGCTGGACGCCGGCCGCCAGCCGACCGAGGTGCGCGACTTTCCGCTTGCCCAGCTGCTCGAACCCATGGCGGCCGAATTTCGCGTGATGGCCGCCGAACGCGGCATCACGCTGACCCTGGTGTCCACTGCGGCCTGGGTGCGCAGCGACCCGCAGCTGCTGCGCCGCATCCTGATGAATTTCGCCGCCAATGCGGTGCGCTACACCGAGCGCGGCCGCGTACTCATCGGGGTTCGGCGGGTCGCGGATCGATTGCGCATCGAAGTCTGGGACAGCGGTCCCGGCGTTGCCGTGAGCGACCAGCGCGCGATCTTCGACGAGTTTCGTCGCGGCGAAGGTGCGCGCGGGCAGGGGCTCGGCCTGGGCCTGGCCATTGCCGAGCGCACCGCGCGCCTGCTCGGCCACGGCCTGGCGCTGCGAAGCTGGCCGGGGCGCGGCAGCGTCTTTTCCGTCACCGTACCGCAGGGCTTTGCCCGCCGTGCGGAGTCGCCCGGCCCGCACTTGTTCGAGCGCCGCACCGTGGTGGAACCCGCCGCCGGCCGCGGCGGCACCGCCCTGGTGCTGGACAACGACGCCTCCGTGCGCGCCGCCATGCGCGAGCTGCTCGAAGGCTGGGGCTGGCGCGTACATTGCGCCGCGGGCATCGAAGAGGCACACGCGCTGCTGGCGCAGCACCGCGTGGACCTGCTCCTGCTCGATTACCACCTGGATTTCGGAACCACCGGCCTGGATGCCTGGCGCAGCTTCGGCCTCGACATCCCCGCCATCGTCATCACGGCCGACCGCGACGAAGCCATCCGCCGCGAGGTTGAATCGAACGGACTGACGCTGCTGCACAAGCCGCTGCGGCCCTTGGCGCTGCGTTCACTGCTGCGGCGGGTGGAGGCGGGCACCTCAATCCGCTGACGCACCGAAGCCGGCGCGCTGGCTGCGGTCGTGCTCGATCAGGATGGGCACGCGCTGGGCGAAGCGGATGGTCGACAAGTCAGGATCAGGGCATCGAGGGCCATGTGCGCGGGCCGGGTGCGGGCATCGCCCACGGCGCTGTAGCGCAGGTACGGGAAGGCATCCTTGTTGCGGCGGATGGCCTCGGCTTGACCTGCGGCGTACCAGGCCTGCACGTTGTTGCGGAAGATGGTTTCGAGCCGATGTGGGGCGAGGCCGAAGTCTTTGCCGCTGGCGAGGGTGGCTTTCTTCCACGCACCGAAGGAGTGGCCCTTGCCCAAGGCGGTGTGCAGGCTGTCGGCGATGCGCTGCACCCGCAGGCATAATCACTGGCGAAGGGCGCGATGGCGTGGCCCGAACGGGTGAATGCGCGAATGAATCACGGCTGGCGTCGGGACATGGGTGTTTTCAGCGCGAGCGCGATGGGCCTGCTCGTCGGTGTGGTGCTGTGGCTGCTGGACCTGCGCGAGGCGGCCGCCTGGAGCTGGCGCATCGGCAGCCTGATCGTGGGCGTTCCCCTGCTGGTCACGGTCGTGCGCGGCCTGCTGCGCCGCGACGGTGGCGTGGATGTGCTGGCGCTGATCTCCATTGTCGGTGCGCTGGCCCTGGGCCAGGACCTGACCGCTGCGATCATCGCGCTGATGCTCGGGGGCGGGCAGCTTCTGGAATCGTTCGCCGAACGCCGCGCCGGGCGCGAGATGTCGGCCCTGCTCGGGCGCGCGCCGCGCGTTGCGACGCGCTATCGGGGCAGCGAGCTGGAAGAGGTCGCGCTGGGCGAGGTGGTGCCGGGTGATCGCCTCATGGTGCGCCACGGCGAGGTGCTTCCCGTGGATGGCGTGCTCGCCAGCGCGCGCGCCGTGCTGGACGAATCGGCGCTCAGCGGCGAGTCGATGCCGGTCACCCATGCGCGCGGCGAGCACCTGCGCAGCGGCACCGTCAATGCCGCCGATGCCTTCGACCTGATTGCGGCGGCGGCGGCGGCAGACAGCACCTACGCCGGGATCGTGCGGCTGGTCGAGCAGGCCCAGTCGTCGCGCGCGCCGGCAATGCGGCTTGCGGACCGCTATGCCGGGTGGTTCGTCCCGCTGGCGCTGGCCGTGGCGGGCGGTGCGTGGCTGGCCACCGGGGATCCGATACGCGCGCTGGCGGTCATCGTCGTGGCGACGCCGTGCCCGTTGCTGCTGGCGGTGCCGGTGGCGGTGGTGTCCGGCATCTCGCGCTGCGCCAGCCGCGGCGTGCTGGTGAAGGGCGGCGGCGCGCTGGAGTCGCTGGCGGCGGCGCGCTCGCTGTTTTTCGACAAGACCGGAACCCTCACTGCGGGTCGCGCGCACCTGGTGTCGGTGGAGACCTTCGGCACGCACGCCGCCGACCGCGTGCTGGCGCTGGCGGCCTCGCTGGAACAGGCGTCCGCGCACGTGTTGGCCGGTGCCATCATCAGCGCCGCGCGCGAACGCGGGCTCGCGCTGGAAGGTGCCGAGGACACGCGCGAAACCGCGGGTTCCGGCCTCGTCGGCACCGTTGGCGGCACCCGCGTCGCGGTGGGCTCCGTGGCCTTCGTGACGTCCCAGGCGGCGGTTCCGCCGAGCGTGACGAGCGTTCTGGATCGGGCCGTCGGCGAGGGCACCTCGTTGGTACTGGTGGCGATCGATGGCGAGGCGGCGGGCGCGCTGCTGCTTGCCGATCTGGTCCGCACCGAAACGCCGCGCGCGCTGCGCCTGTTGCGCCGCGCCGGCATCGAGCGGATCGTGATGCTGACCGGCGATCGGCAGGACGTGGCCGATGCGGTGGGCGCGGGCTTGGGCGTGGACGAGGTGCTGGCCGAGCAGACGCCGGAGGACAAGCTGACGGTGATCCGCGCGGCGAGCGAGATCGCGCCCTGCGTGATGGTGGGCGACGGCATCAACGATGCACCGGCCCTGGCTGCCGCCGACGTCGGCGTGGCGATGGGCGCGCGCGGTGCGACCGCGTCGGCCGAGGCCGCCGATGTCGTGCTCCTGGTGGACCGCCTCGACCGCCTGGCGGAGACGGTGAACATCGCGCATCGCACCCGCACCATCGCGCTGCAGAGCGTGTTTTTCGGCATGGGATTTTCGCTGGTGGCCATGGGGTTCGCGGCCTTTGGATTCCTGACGCCGCTGCACGGAGCGCTGCTGCAGGAAGTGATCGACGTGGCCGTCATCCTCAACGCACTGCGCGTGCTGCGCGTGCAGCCGGTGCGGGCCAGCCGCCACCACCTGTCGCAGGAGGACGTGGACCGCCTCCACGCCGAACACGAACAGCTGGCTCCGCTGCTCGATCATCTCGCCGCGGTGGCGGCACGCCTGCCGTCGCTGTCCGGTCCGGAGGCATCGCGCCTGCTGGGTGAACTGGAGCATCGCCTGCAAACCGAACTCCTGGCGCATGAGCACGCTGATGATCGCGAGGTCTACCCGGCAGTGGCCGCGCTCTTGGGCGGTGATGATCCGCTGGCCGCCATGAGCCGCTCGCACCGCGAGATATTTCGCCTGCACCATCGCCTCGCCGCGCTCATTGACGGACTGGACCCGCAAACGCCCGATCCGCAGGCGCTGCAGGACGTGCAGCGCCTGCTGTACGGGCTGGACGCGATCCTGCGCCTGCATTTTGCGCAGGAAGAGGAAATCTACTCGGGGCTGTCGTACGCCTGAGCCGCGCACGCTTTGCGTCGGTTCAACTCCGCCTCATCGCCCTGACGCGGGGCGGTACGGCACCAGCAGCGCATGGAGGATGCGGGCGTCGTCCGCCCCCGGCGGACTGTCGTCGCCCTCGACGGCACGGAAGCGGCGGCGAAAGGCGCGCAGCGCGGCTTCGGGGTCGTCCAGCGCATAGCCGAACGCCGTCATCGCGAGCCAGAAGTCGAAACCCTCCGGCGCAGGCCCGGCATCGTCCGGCGGCCAGACCCCGAAGCCGGCCTGCGCCAGCGTCTGCCACGGGAACCGTACGCCCGGATCGCGCCGCCGCGTGGGCGCAAGGTCCGCGTGTGCGATGACCTGGCTGCGCGGGATCGAATACCGGGTGCACAGGTCATCGAGCAGGCGCAGCAGGGCGTCGATCTGCGCCGGCGGGTAGTCGCTGCTGGCGTCGTTGTCCAGCTCGATGCCGATCGAGGCGGAATTGAGGTCGGTGATCGTGCCCCAGCGCCCGCCGCCGGCGTGCCAGGCGCGGCGCTCGTCGGCCACCAGCTGGTAGAGATCGCCGTCGCGTCCGATCAGGTAGTGCGAGCTGACCGGTCCGCCGCTGTTGCCGGTGCGCAGCGTGTGCAGGCTGCGCGCCACGCTGTCCTGTTCGGTGGCGTGGATGACGATGATCACCGCGCGACGTGGCTCCTCGTTGGGCGAGTGCACCCATTGGGCCATCGGATTGCGCGCGGGCAGCGGGGCGCAGGCCGCGAGGATCAGGAACGCAAGGGGTGCCAGCAGGCGCAGGATGGTTTTCATGCGGCGATTGCAGACGTTCGCGCCGCCAAATGCAAGCCACGCATCCGGCCGTTCCGGCGTACGGGCACCGCCCGGCACCGTGCCACAATGCGCCCCCCCCTTCTGCGGAAAACGCCCATGGCCGGTGCCAGCCTGCTCACGCTACTCGATGACATCGCGACCCTGCTCGACGATGTGGCCGCCATGACCAAGGCGGCGGCGGCCAAGACCTCGGGCGTGCTCGGCGACGATCTGGCGGTAAACGCCGAGCAGGTTTCCGGGGTGCGCGCGAGCCGCGAGCTGCCCGTGGTCTGGGCGGTGGCGAAGGGATCGCTCATCAACAAAGCCATCCTGGTGCCGTCGGCGCTGGCGATCAGCGCCTTTGCTCCCTGGGCGGTGAACCTTCTGCTGATGGCCGGCGGCGCGTTCCTTTCTTTCGAGGCGACGGAGAAGCTGCTGCACAAGGCACCGTCGCAATCGCATGAGGCCGAGCCGGTGCCCGGCGATGAGAGCATCGAGGAATTGGAGCGCCGCAAGATCCGCGGCGCGATCCGCACCGACTTCATCCTCTCCGCTGAAATCATCGTCATCACCCTGGGCACCGTCGCCGATGCGGCGTTCTCTCGCCAGCTTGGCGTTCTGATCATGATGGCCGTGCTGATGACCGTGGGCGTCTACGGCCTGGTGGGCGGCATCGTGAAGATGGACGACGCGGGGCTTGCGCTCCAGTCGCGGCGCGGTGACGGCCCGGGCGCGCGCATGGCGCGCGGCATCGGGCGCCTCCTGCTGGCGCTGGCACCCAGGATGATGAAGGGGCTGTCGTTTGCCGGCATGGTGGCGATGTTCCTGGTGGGCGGCAGCCTTCTGCTTCACGGCATCGCGCCGCTGCACCACCTGGTCGAATCGCTGGCCGTTGCGCTGGGGGGATTTGGCTGGATCGTCCGCCTGCTCGCCAACGCGGCGGTCGGGCTGATCGCCGGCTGCGTGATTCTCGGGGCCACCCGGATCGTGGGCAGGCTGCGCGCGCGCGGCTGAGGGTTCAGCCTGTCCCGCGCGCCTTGAGCGCGGCGTCGACGTCGTCCAGCGCGCGCCGCAGCCGTTCGGTGGCCTCGGTGATGCGCCGCGGTGCCGCGGCGAGGCTGGTATCGAGGCTGTGGGTCGGGTCATCCAGGATGTCGCGGCGCAGGACCAGCCCGTGGCGCGCGAGCAGCGGGGCGAGCACATCGTAGCGCTCGCGCAGATCGGCCAGGGTGGCACCGTAGGCGAAGTCGCAGACATCGGCGCGTGCGCCGTAGCTGAAGGCATTGGTGAAGAACATGTCGCCGTCCTTCGGGCTGGGCTCGAACACGATCTGGTCGATGTCGTTGTACTGCTGCGCGTGGCGCTGCATGCCGACCTGCACACGCGACTGCAGCAGGGTGCGGAAGGTCTGCGACAGCACCATCGGCAGACCGCCCGAGGCCAGGCGGTCCGGGCGTCGCCCGTTGGAATGCTGCGCCTTGGAGGCATCGACCGGCACCAGCGGGTTGATGCCGAAGAAGAGATCGATGCCCTCGTCGAAGGCGAGCGAGGCGTGCATGGTGCGGCGCAGGGCACCGTCGACGAACTGGCGTCCGCGAATTTCCACCGGCGGATAGAGCACGGGCAGGGCGGAACTGGCCTGTATGGCGCGGGAAATGGGCACGTCGTCCCAGCCCGGCTTGCCGAAGCAGACGACTTCGCCGTTGTCGATGTCGACCGCCACGATGTAGAGCGTGCGTTTGAGGTCGCGGAAGTCGTCGCTGCGGCCGTGGCGGGTGTAGGCCTGGTGCAGGAAGTGGCCGATCTTGCCGTTGTCGAACAGCCCCGTGGGCACCAGCGCGCCGAGGCTGCTGACCGCTTCGCCCAGGTGCAGGCTGGTCGGATCCTTGAGCATGCGCCGCCACCAGTCGCGCACCAGCCTCGGTGCCGCCGCCAGGCGCTGGCGATACTCGCGCAGCGCCGGGCGCACGAAGGTGTCCGGATCGAAACGCACGTCGTTGGCATCGCCGGTGATGAAGATGCGGCACATCTGCTCGGTGTCGATGCGGTTGGCCAGGCTCGCGGCCAGGAAGGCACCCGAACTGACGCCGACGTAGACATCCAGCGCGGTCAGGTCGAGTCCGTCGATGGCCTGTTCCAGGGCGCGCAGCACGCCCAGTTCGTACATGCCGCCGATGGGGCCGCCGCCCGCAATGGCAATGCCGATGCGGGAGTGGCTCGGGCGATGACGGGTGGCAGGCTGGAGCAGAAGCATCGCGAACGCCATGGAAATCGGACTCTTCCGATTCTAGCCCGAACCGATTGGAGCAGACCGTCGACTGGAGCGTCGCCTTGTCGCACCGCTTCGGCGCGACGTGCCGCGCCGCAACCCGCGATGCGCAGGCGCAAGGCGCGTGCGGCGCAGGACGCCTCAGCTGAACTCGCGCTCCAGATAGCGCCGGATTTCGCTTTCGATCGGCCCGCGCAGCATGGAAAGCATGAAGCCCAGGCGCATGACGACATGCACCTCGCTGGGCAGCAGCCGGATCTCTCCTTCGACCCCGGAACGGTTGAACTCGAGCGCGTCGCCGTTCCAGGCGCAGTCGATCGAGAACCGCTCCTGGATTTTTTCGGCAACGTGCTCGACGGCTGCGCGGGCGTCGTCGTGACTCTGGCAATGCGGGTGGCGGATGTCGATGCTGGGCATGGCGTGCGGAAAGGTCGGGGTGCGCGGATTGTGTTCCGGCAGCGCCCGGATGCCAATGGGTGCGGGAACATTGGCGACAGACAGGTGCTGAGAGCATTGGCGATCCCGGCGGCGGCTTTTTCGTGACCTGATGCGGCAACCGCGCTAAAGTTCCGGTCGAACTGCGGAGAGCACTGAATGCGCCTGGTATTTCCCGGCCGAGACCATCCGGATGCAACCTTGCAGGCAGGGGACTATCGCGTGGGTGTCAGCGAGGAGTGCGACATCCGGGTGCGAGATGCTGACTGGCTGCCACATCACGCGACGCTCTCGGTCGATCCGCAGCGCGGGCTGTGGCTGCGGCTGGAAGACGGTGCCGCCCCGATCCACGTCAACGCCAGGCCCGTGCGCGAATGCGCGATGTTGCGCCCGGGAGACATCGTGAGCATGGGGCGGGTGCAGTTCAGCGTGCTGCTCGAAGACGATCCCTCCACGCCGCTCCTGCCGCCGCGCCGCAGCGCACCGATGGACGGTGCGCTGCGCGTTGCCGCATCGCGCGCCGTGCTGCGCGGCGTATCGGGCCTGTCCCACGGCCACACCTTTGCCCTCACTTCGGACCTGGTGATCGGCTCGGCCGACGATGCCGACATCCGGATCGAATCGGCCGATGTCGCGCCGCACCACGCCCGCGTGGAGCTGCACGGCGATCGCATCGTGCTGCGTGCCGAAGCGCCCGGGCAACGCCTGAAGGTCAACGGCATGCTGGTCGAGAACGCGATCCTGCATCCGGGCGACCAGATCGCGATCGATCCGCACCGCTTCGTGATCGAGGCTCCCGGCCTACCGCCGCGCGGCGGAGGCGCACTGTCGCGCCAGCGTCCCATCACCCAGGCGATGCCTGCGATTCCCGTGGTGCCGGCATCCGTGCCGGAAGCGGCACCGGCACCGGCACCGGCATCGTCGACCGGCCCGAGCGCATGGTGGCTGCTGGCCGCAGCCTGTGCCATTGCTGCGGCGCTGGCGGGAATACTGTTCTGGGGCCCGCGCTAGACGTGGCCCGCCCGGCGCGCACCCAAAAGCCCGGCGGAACTGACCGGATGGCCGCAGCCGACTCGCCCGTCCGGCTCGTGATCCACGGCGCTTCCGGCCGCATGGGGCAGGCGCTGGTGCGGCTGTGCGCGGAAGCGCCTGCGCTGCGGCTGGTCGCCGCCGTGGCCGGAAGCGAAGCGCCGCACATCGCCGGCGTGCCGGGATTTGCCGCAGGCGAGCTTGCGTCGCTGCCGGCGTTCGAGGCCTGCATCGACTTCAGCCTGCCGGCGGGATTCGATCGCGTGCTGGATCGCTGCCTCGCGCAGGGGGCCGCCTTCGTCAGCGGCACCACCGGGCTCGATTCGCACCAGCTGGCGCGACTGGACGAAGCGGCCGCCCGGATTCCCGTGCTCTGGGCCGCGAACTTCAGCCTCGGCGTGGCGGTGCTGCAAGACCTCGTCCGCCGCGCCGCCGCAGCCCTGCCGCAGTGGCATCGCGACATCGTGGAAACCCACCACGTCCACAAGAAGGACGCGCCATCAGGCACCGCGCTGGCGCTGGGCGAATCCATCGTCGAAGGCGGCGGCGCGGCCCCGCACTACGCCAGTCTGCGCGCCGGCGACATCGTCGGCGAACACCTGGTGCAGTTCACCGGCGCGGGCGAGCGCATCGAACTCATCCATCGCGCCACCCACCGCGACATATTCGCCCGCGGCGCACTGCACTGCGCCAGCGCCCTCGCGCATCGAGCGCCCGGCCGCTACCGGGTAATCGACCTGTTGTCCGGAATGACCGGTCGGGGGGCTTAGGGCGGATGGCAGCGGACAGCAAAGCAACAAAAAACCCCGCCGTAGCGGGGGTTTTCATGTTCAGACCGGACGCCTGCGGACGGCTGCGGCCAGCATGTTGGTGCCCGAGGTCGGACTCGAACCGACAAGCCTTGCGGCGGAGGATTTTCATCCCACTTCGGCTTTCGCCGCCGTCCGTTCAGACGTTCGTGGTCTGGAGCACGCCTTCACCTTGACCTTGCGGCTTTAGGTGCCCGCCGTCTGCTCTCTACACCTTCCCGAAGCGGGCTTCGGGCTTGGCTCGGCATCAGCTCGGAACGGATCCAGGGCCTTCACCGAGTTTGACGGGCTTCACCTCCAAGGTTTCCCTCGAAGGGCTCAAATTGTCTGAGTCCTCTGCGTCTACCAATTCCACCACTCGGGCGTGATGTGCTTGCCGCGGCGCGTGACGCCGGTGCCGTGGCGAGCGCGGAAGTATACGGCATCGCGCCCACCCTGCAAGGCGCGCGCTCAGGCGCGCAGCGCGGCGGCGTGGTGCGCGATGTGCTCGCCGATGAAGCTGGCGATGAAGTAGTAGCTGTGGTCGTAGCCGGGCTGCATGCGCAGCAGCAGCGGGTGGTCGACCGCCTCGCAAGCGGCCTGGAACAGCTGCGGCCTGAGCTGGGCATCGAGGAATTCGTCGGCCTGGCCCTGGTCGATCAGGATCGGCAGCTTTTCCGTGGCCGATTTGACCAGTTCGGTGGCGTCGTACTGTGCCCAGGCCGCGCGATCCGGGCCGAGGTAGGCAGCCAGCGCCTTTTCGCCCCACGGCACCTGCGAGGGTGCGACGATGGGGGAAAACGCCGAGACGCTGCGATAGCGCCCCGGGTTCTTCAGCGCGATGGTCAGCGCGCCGTGGCCGCCCATCGAATGGCCGCTGATCGCGCGCGCATCGCTGGCGGCCGGGTCCGCTTCCACCCAGGCCGGGAGCTCATCGACGATGTAGTCGTACATGCGGTAGTGCTTCGCCCAGGGCTCCTGCGTGGCGTTGACGTAGAAGCCCGCGCCCTTGCCCAGGTCGTAGCCCTCGGCGTCTGCGACGTCGTTGCCGCGCGGGCTGGTGTCCGGGGCGACGAGGATGATCCCGTGCTCGGCGGCGTAGCGCTGTGCGCCGGCCTTGGTGATGAAGTTCTGCTCGGTGCAGGTCAGGCCCGAGAGCCAGTACAGCACCGGGCAGGGGCCCTTCTCCGCCTGCGGCGGGAAGTACACGCCCACGGTCATGTCGCAGCCCAGGACCTCGGAGCGGTGGCGGTAGACGTCCTGCCAGCCGCCGAAGCATGCGCGGTGTTCGATTCTTTCCAAGACACACCTCATCAGACTCTGTAGGAGCGGCCACGGCCGCGAACATGGTTGGGCCGACTCCCCTGTCGCGGCTGTAGCCGCTCCTACAGGTGGTGGCCGGACCGGTGGGAGCATGCGCTCAGTAGCGGATCACCGTGCGGATCGACTTGCCTTCATGCATCAGCTCGAAGGCCTCGTTGATGCGCTCCAGCGGCAGGGTGTGGGTGACGAAGGGCGCCAGTTCGATCTCGCCCTTCATCGCGTCCTCGACCATGCCCGGCAGCTGGGTGCGGCCCTTCACGCCGCCGAAGGCGGTGCCCATCCACTTGCGGCCGGTGACCAGCTGGAACGGACGGGTGCTGATCTCCTTGCCCGCGCCGGCCACGCCGATGATCACGCTCTGGCCCCAGCCGCGGTGCGCGCACTCCAGCGCCGCGCGCATCACCTCGACGTTGCCGATGCACTCGAAGCTGTGGTCCACGCCCCAGCCGGTCATGCCGACGATTACTTCCTGGATCGGCTTGTCGTGGTCCTTCGGGTTCACGCACTCGGTGGCGCCCATCTGCCGGGCCAGCTCGAACTTGGCCGGGTTGGTGTCGATGGCGATGATGCGGCCCGCCTTCGCCTGCTTCGCGCCCTGGATCACGGCCAGGCCGATCGCGCCGAGGCCGAACACGGCCACGCTGTCGCCTTCCTGAACCTTCGCCGTGTTGTGCACCGCGCCGATGCCGGTGGTCACGCCGCAGCCGAGCAGGCAGGTGTGCTCCGGGTTGGCCTCGGGGTTCACCTTGGCCAGCGAGACCTCGGCGACGACGGTGTGCTCGGCGAAGGTCGAGCAGCCCATGTAGTGGTAGACCGGCTGGCCCTTGTAGCTGAACCGGGTGCTGCCGTCGGGCATCACGCCCTTGCCCTGGGTGGCGCGCACGGCCACGCACAGGTTGGTCTTGCCGCTCTTGCAGAACAGGCATTCGCCGCACTCGGCGGTGTAGAGCGGGATCACGTGGTCGCCGGGCTTGACGCTGGTCACGCCCTCGCCCACCTCGACCACGATGCCCGCGCCCTCGTGGCCGAGCACGACGGGGAACAGGCCTTCCGGATCGTCGCCGGAGAGCGTGAAGGCGTCGGTGTGGCAGACGCCGGTGTGGGTGATGTGGACCAGCACTTCGCCCTTGCGCGGCGGCGCGACGTCGATCTCGACGATCTTGAGGGGTTCGCCTGCGGCGAAAGCGACGGCGGCGCGGGATTTCATAGCGGGAGCCTCGAACGTGAACCGGACAGCCTGTCACCATAGCCGCTTGCCACCGGAGACCGCCAGCGCCGCAGCAGTAGCGCGTTGCTGGTGACGCTGACCGACGAGAGCGCCATCGCGGCACCGGCCAGCACCGGACTGAGGTAGCCCAGGGCCGCCAGCGGAATGCCGATGACGTTGTAGATGAAGGCCCAGAAAAGGTTCTGGCGGATCTTGGCGACGGTGCGGTGCGAGATGTCGAGCGCGGCGGCGACGAGTCGCAGATCGCCGCGCATCAGGGTGATGCCGGCGGCGTGCATGGCCACATCGGTGCCGCTGCCCATGGCCATGCCGACGTCGGCCGCGGCCAGCGCCGGGGCATCGTTGACGCCATCGCCCACCATCGCCACGACGTGACCTCCGGCCTTGAGGCGTTTCACCGCGTCGGCCTTGTCGCCGGGCAACACCTCGGCCATGACTTCGCCCGCGTCCGGATCCATGCCCAGGCGTCGCGCCATGGCCTCGGCCGCGGCGCGGTTGTCGCCGGAGATCATCACGGTGCGGATGCCGGCGGCGTGCAGCTGCGCGATGGCCTCGCGCGCTTCGGATTTGGGTTCGTCGCCGAAGACCAGCAGCGCCAGCGCGCGGGGCGCAGCGCCCGGCGCGCCGGATTCGGCCAGCACTGAAAGCGTGGCGGCGCGGGCGTCGGGCGGAACGGGCAGGGCGTCGAGTGCCGCGCCCAGTTCGCCCATCCAGCGCAGGCTACCGAGGAGCAGCGGGCGTTCGCCGACGCGCCCCTGCGTTCCACGTCCGGGCACGGCGAGCACCTCGCGCGGCGCTTCGAGTTCGAGGCCGCGAGCACGGGCGGCTTCGATCACGGCACGCGCCAGCGGGTGTTCGCTGCCGCCCTGCAGGCTGGCCGCCAGCGCCAGTGCCGCGTCGGCATCCACCTCGGGGGCCGGAGAGAACGCAAGCAGCCGCGGCCGGCCGCGGGTGAGGGTGCCGGTCTTGTCGAAGGCCACGGTGCGCACGCGGTGGGCGATTTCCAGCGCCTCGGCATCCTTGATCAGGATGCCGAACTTCGCCGCCACGCCGGTGCCGGCCATGATCGCGGTCGGTGTCGCCAGGCCCAGCGCGCAGGGGCAGGCGATCACCAGCACGGCGACCGCGCGCATCACCGCGGTTTCGATGCCTGCGTCCAGGTACAGCCACAGTCCGAACGTGGCCAGCCCGATCAGGATCACCAGCGGCACGAACACCGCCGACACCTTGTCCACCAGCCGCTGTACCGGCGCCTTGCCGGCCTGCGCGTCTTCCACCAGACGGATGATGTTCGCCAGCACGCTTTCGCTGCCGGCGGCAGTGACTTCCACCACCACGCGGCCCTCGCCGTTGATCGAACCGCCGGTGAGCCGGTCGTCGACGCGCTTGCCGACCGGCAGCGGTTCGCCCGTCAGCATGGATTCGTCCACCTGGGTTGCGCCTTCCAGCACGCGTCCGTCGGCGGGAACGCGTTCACCGGGACGTACCGCGAGGCGGTCGCCGGGGCGCAGTTCGTCCACCGGAATGTCGGTCTCGCCGCCGTCGACGTCGATCAGGTGCGCGAGTTCGGGGCGCAGCGCGTGCAGGGCGCGGATCGCGGCGGTGGTCTGGCGCTTGGCGCGCGCCTCCAGCCACTTGCCCAGCAGCACCAGGGTCACGACGACGGCGGCGCTTTCGAAATACAGGCCGCCGTGCTCGCCGTGCGGCGAGAACAGCCACAGCCATACCGACATGGCCCACGCCGCGCTGGTGCCGATGGCGACCAACAGATCCATGTTGCCGGTACCGGCCCTGAGGGCGTGCCAGCCGGCGCGGTAGAAGCGCGCGCCGAGCCAGAACTGCACCGGCGTTGCCAGCAGGAATTGCACCCATGCCGGCGGCATCCAATGGATGCCGAACGGCATCAGCAGCATCGGCAGCACCAGCGGGGCGCACAGCAAAAGCCCGATGCCGACCGGTGCGAAGCCGGCCCAGGGGGAAGCATCGGCGGCATCGATGGCGGCTTCCGGCGCGCGCGGCTCGTAGCCCGCATCGCGCACCGCGCGGCGCAGTAGCGGCACCATGTCTTCCTCACCGCGCCAGGTGATGCGCGCGCTTTCGGTGGCGAGGTTGACGGCAGCGTCGTGCACGCCGGACACCTTGTTCAAGGCGCGCTCCACCCGCGCCACGCACGAGGCGCAGGTCATGCCGCCGATGCCAAGGTCGAGGGTATTCAGGTCGGTTTTCGCATCCATGCGCGCAGTCTGAACCCTGACACCGTGGCAAGGTCAAGTCACCGCGACAGAGGCTTGACCTTGACATCATGGCAAGGCGCACCATGTTCAGCGAATTCCCATTCCCCATTCCCGGAGAAAACCATGAGCGAAGTCTTCACCGTCACCGGCATGACCTGCGGCCACTGCGAGGCGGCCGTGACCCGCGCCATCCGCCGTCTGGATGCACAAGCCCGGATCAGCATCGATCGCGGCCGGAACCGCGTCGAAGTGGTCCAGTCCAGCCAGCCGCGCGAGACGCTGGCCCGGGCGATCCGCGACGAGGGCTATGACGTTGGCGAGTAGCCGCAGGCGGGCCCGGGGATCGGCGCGCGCGTCGGTCGTGGCAATTCCCGCCGAACCGGTGAACATCGGCGATGCGGCGCGTGCCTCCGGCGTTTCGACGAGGATGGTGCGCCACTACGAATCGCTCGGACTGCTCGGCCAGGTCGTCCGCACCGAGTCCGGCTATCGCCAGTACGGCGAGGCCGACGTGCATGCGCTGCGCTTCATCAAGCGGGCGCGCGACCTCGGTTTTTCCATGAGCGAAATCACCGATCTGCTGGATCTGTGGCGCAACCGCCGCCGCGCCTCCGCCAGCGTGCGGCGCATCACGCAGGCACACGCAGAGGATCTCGCGCGCCGCATCGAGGCCATGCAGGCCATGCGCCGCACCCTGATGAACCTGCTGGAACACTGCCACGGCGACGCGCGCCCGGAGTGTCCGATCCTCGACGATCTGGCGGGCGGGGAGGAGACTGCGCGCTGATTGCAGCGCAGCCGGCTTCCGCAACTCAGACGGGGCGACCTTCCGACCGCCCCGCTGCGGTTTTTCACCGGGTTTGAGAGACTTACAGCGCCTCGAAAATCCCCGCCGCGCCCATGCCGGTGCCGATGCACATGGTCACCATGCCGTATTTCTGCTTGCGCCGTCGCATGCCGTGGACGATGGTCGCGGTGCGCACCGCGCCGGTCGCGCCGAGCGGATGGCCGAGCGCGATCGCGCCGCCCAGCGGGTTGACTCTGGATGGGTCCAGTTCGCAGTCGCGGATCACCGCCAGAGCCTGTGCGGCGAAGGCCTCGTTGAGCTCGATCCAGTCGAGCTGGTCCCGGGTCATCCCGGCCTGCTTGAGCGCCTTGGGAATCGCCGCGATCGGGCCGATACCCATCACTTCCGGACGTACGCCGGCGACCGAGAAGCTGACGAACCGCGCCAGCGGGGTGAGTCCGTAGTCCTTGATCGCCTGTTCCGAGGCCAGCAGCACCGCGCCGGCACCATCGGACATCTGCGAGCTGTTTCCGGCGGTCACCGTGCCGCCGGCGCGGAACACCGTGCGCAGCTTCGCCAGACCTTCGGCGGAGGTGTCGGCGCGCGGGCCTTCGTCGTGCTCGAACAGGGTCTTGCGGGTCTTGATGCGGTAGCCGGCAAGGTCGGGCGTATCGGCGATGATTTCATACGGGGTGATCTCGTCGCGGAATTCGCCGGCTGCCTGCGCCGCCAGCGCCTTCTGGTGCGAGGCCAGTGCGAAGGCGTCCTGGTCCTCGCGGCTGACCTTCCATTCTTCCGAGACCTTCTCGGCGGTGATGCCCATGCCGTAGGCGATGGCGATGTGGTCGTTCCTGAACACGTCGGCCGAAAGGCTCGGGTGGTGGCCCATCATCGGCACCATGCTCATCGATTCGGTGCCGCCGGCGAGGATCAGGTCGGCGTTGCCGAGGCGGATCTGGTCGGCCGCGAGCGCCACGGCCTGCAGGCCCGAGGAGCAGAAACGGTTGATGGTTTGCGCCGCGACGGTGTCGGGCAGGCCGGCCAGCAGCACGCCGATGCGCGCCACGTTCATGCCCTGCTCGCCTTCCGGCATGGCGCAGCCGATGATGGCGTCATCGATGCGCGAGACATCGATGCCCGGTGCTTGCGCCACGACCGAGCGCAGCACGTGCGCGAGCATGTCGTCGGGACGCGTGTTGCGAAACGCGCCGCGCGGCGCCTTGCCCACCGGGGTGCGGGTGGTTGCGACGATGTAGGCGTCCTGGATCTGTTTCATGGCTTTCTCCGAAAGCGGGGATTAGAGATTGGGGACTGGGGATTCGTGAGAGCGGGGAGGGGAGGGCTTTTTACCAATCCCGAATCCCGCAAACCGCTCAGTTCCTGAGCGGCTTGCCGGTCTTGAGCATGTGCATCACGCGCTCCTGGGTCTTGGGCATCTGTGCGAGGGCGATGAAGTGCTCGCGCTCCAGGCGCAGCAGCCAGTCCTCGTCCACCAGGGAGCCCTTTTCGACCTCGCCGCCGCACAGCACGATGGCGATGCGGGTGGCGATCTCGTAGTCGTGCTCGGAGATGAAGCGGCCTTCAAGCATGTTGACCAGCATCATCTTGAAGGTGGAAATGCCGATCTTGCCGGCCACCGGAATGGCGCGCGCGGGCAGCGGCGGGCGGTAGCCGGATTCGGCCAGCGCCAGCGCCTGGGCCTTGGCCACGTGCAGCAGTTCGAAGGGGTTGAACACCACCACATCATCCGGGCGCGCAAGGCCGAGTTCCCGGGCCTCCAGCGCGGAGCCGGAGACCTTGCCCATCGCAACGGCGTCGAAGTAGGGCTTCAGGCCGCTGTAGAGATCGCCGCTGGCGGGCATGTTGGCGCCCACGCGCACGGCGATTTCCTTGAGCCCGCCGCCGGCCGGCAGGAGGCCCACGCCGGCTTCCACCAGGCCGATGTAGCTTTCCAGCGCCAGCACGCTGCGCGCCGAATGCATCTGGAATTCGCAGCCGCCGCCCAGCGCCATGCCGCGCACCGCGGCCACGACTGGCACCAGCGAATACTTGAGGCGCTGGCTGGCCTGCTGGAAGTTGGCCACCATGGACTCGAGGCCGGCGAGGTTGCCGGCCTGCAAGAGGCCGATGGCACCGCTCAGGTCAGCGCCCGCGGAGAAGGGCTCGTTCGGTTGCCACACCACCAGCGCCCTGAAGCCTCTTTCCGCCGCGTCCACGGCTCTCAGCACGCCGTCGATCACGCCGTCGGAGACGGTGTTCATCTTGGTCTTGAAGTTCAGCACCGCGACGCCGTCGCCGTCGTGCCAAAGGCGCACGGCGTCGGTTTCGAACGCGGTTTCACCCGGCGCGAAGCGTTCGCCCAGGAGCGGATCGGGGAAGCGCTGGCGCTGGTACACCGCCAGCGAGGAGCGCGGCAGGTCGGTATCGCGCGCCGGGCTGAAGCTGCCGGCGGCACCGTGTACGCCGCTGCGTCCGTCGAACACCCAGTCGGGCAGCGGGGCCGTGCTCATCGCCTTGCCCGCGGTGATGTCCTCGGCGATCCAGCCGGCCACCTGCTTCCAGTCGGCCGCCTGCCAGGTCTCGAACGGGCCGAGCTTCCAGCCGTAGCCCCAGCGGATCGCGAAGTCCACGTCGCGCGCGGTGTCGGCGATCCCGGCCAGGTGGTAGGCGCTGTAGTGGAACAGATCGCGGAACAGCGCCCAGACGAACTGCGCCTGCGGATGGGCGCTGGCGCGCAGCCGGGCGAACTTCTCCACCGGATTCTTCGTCTTGAGGATCTCGACCACCTCGTCGGCGGCCTTGCGGTCGCTGGCGCGGTAGTCCTGCTTTTCCAGATCCAGCACGACGATGTTCTTGCCGATCTTGCGGAAGATGCCGGCACCGGCCTTCTGTCCGAGCGCGCCCTTTTCGATCAGCGCCGTGTGCCAGTCGGGTGCCTTGAAATACGTGTGCCACGGGTCATCGGGCAGGGTGTCGGCCATGGTCTTGATGACGTGCGCCATGGTGTCCAGGCCCACCACGTCGGCGGTGCGATAGGTCGCCGACTTCGGGCGGCCGAGCAGCGGGCCGGTCAGCGCATCGGCCTCGTCGAAGCCCAGGCCGAACTGCGCGGTGTGGTGCATCGTGGAAAGGATCGAGAACACGCCGATGCGGTTGCCGATGAAGTTCGGCGTGTCCTTGGCGCGAACCACGCCCTTGCCCAGCGTGGTGGTGAGGAAGGTCTCAAGCCCTTCCAGCACCGCCGGCCGGGTCTTGCCGCAGGGAATCAGCTCGGCCAGGTGCATGTAGCGCGGCGGATTGAAGAAGTGCACGCCGCAGAAGCGCGCGTGCAGCGATTCGGGCAGCGCCTCGACCAGCGCGTTGATCGACAGCCCCGAGGTGTTGCTGGCGACGATGGCGTGCGGCGCGACGTGATCCTCGATGCGGTCATAGAGCGACTTCTTCCAGTCCATGCGCTCGGCGATGGCCTCGATGATGAGGTCGCAGCCGCGCAGGAGGTCGAGATGCTGGTCGTAGTTGGCCGGGGTGATGGCACCGGCAAGCGACTTGCTGGCCAGCGGTGCCGGCGAGAGCTTGCCGAGGTTGGCGATGGCCTTGTCGACGATGCCGTTGGGCGGGCCTTCCTTCGCGGGAAGGTCGAACAGCACGGTGTCGACGCCGGCGTTGACGAGGTGCGCGGCAATCTGCGCACCCATGACGCCGGCCCCGAGGACAGCGACCTTGCGGATCGGAAGTTGCGACATGGTGGAAGCTCCGGTGGGTGGGGAGGAAGGATCAGCCGGCGCGGAAGCCGGCGGCGGCAAAGGAAACCAGTTCGGCCGCGGCGCGTTCGCAGTGCGCCTTTTCGTCGGCGTGCGTATCGCGCCGCAGCAAGCCGAAGTCGGCCATGGCATAGGTGAGTGCGCCGGCGAGGAAGTCCAGACGCCAGTACAGCGCCTCCTTGTCGAGCGCCGGCAGGCAGTGCGCCAGAGTGCGCGAGAACTCGCGCAGCACGTGGCCGTAGTTGTCGGAAAGGAAGGTGCGCAAGCGCTCGTTGCGCTCGGCGTAAGCGCGCGCCAGCACGCGCACGAAGGCACCGCCGCCGTCGCGATCCAGGCTCAGCGCCAGCGCCGGCTCGATGAAGGCGCGCAGTACCTCTTCGAGCACCACGTTCGGCACCTTGCGCGCGTGCTCCAGACGCTCCAGGCGCGCCTGGCTCATGGCGTCCATGCGGTGGCGGAAAACCTCGGTGATGAGGTTGTCCTTGGAGCCGAAGTGGTAGTTGACCGCCGCGAGGTTCACCTCGGCCTGGCTGGTCACCAGGCGCAGCGAAGTGCCGGCAAAACCATGCTCGGCAAACAGCGCTTCCGCCACGTCAAGAATGCGCTGCTTGGTGGAAAAATGCGGAGCGGGGGAGCGCGTCATCGGGGTGCGTGAGCCATGATCAAACGTTCGTTTGGTCGAACATACCGGCGCGCGAAAGAGCGGTCAATCGGCGCGAAAGTGAAAAACCGTGACGAACTTCGAGCAATACCCCGCCCAACGCTCATCCATTCTCTTGGAAAAGCACCTAAGCTCGTGTTTCGTCGCCTGTTTGCAGTGCTACAATGCCAGCCCCCTTTTGTGGGGGGTAAGCCAAGAACCCTGCACGGAGAACCCCATGGCGCTGGAGCGCACCCTGTCCATCATCAAGCCCGATGCCGTTGCCAAGAACGCGATCGGCGCGATCCTTTCCCGCTTCGAAGGTGCCGGTCTCAAGATCGTCGCCGCGAAGATGAAGCACCTCTCGCGCGCCGAAGCCGAAGGCTTCTACGCCGTGCACCGCGAGCGTCCTTTCTTCGGCGCGCTGGTCGAGTTCATGATCTCCGGCCCGGTGATGATCCAGGCGCTGGAAGGCGAGGGTGCCGTGCTCAGGAACCGTGAGCTGATGGGTGCCACCGATCCGAAGAAGGCCGACAAGGGCACCATCCGCGCCGACTTCGCCGACTCCATCGACGCCAACGCCGTGCACGGCTCCGACAGCGCCGAGAACGCCGCCATCGAGATCGCCTACTTCTTCGCGGCCACGGAGCTTTGCCCGCGCTGATGAACGCGACCGCGGCCGACGCCAGGACCAACCTCTTCGGACTCGACCGCGTCGGGCTGGAGCGCTTCTTCGTCGAGGAGCTCGACGAGAAGCGCTTCCGCGCCCACCAGGTGATGAAGTGGATGTACCACCGCCACGTCACCGATTTCGAGGATATGACGGACCTGGGAAAGGCGCTGCGCGCCAAGCTCGCCGAGCGTACCCACGTCACGCCACCCAACGTGCTGCACGACAAGCCCTCCGCCGACGGCACGCACAAGTGGCTGCTCGGCATGGACGCGCGCAACGCCATCGAGACGGTCTACATTCCCGAGAAGAACCGCGGCACGCTGTGTGTCTCCAGCCAGGTCGGCTGCGGACTCAACTGCAGCTTCTGCTACACCGCCACGCAGGGTTTCAACCGCAACCTGAGCGCGGCCGAGGTGATCGGCCAGGTCTGGGTCGCCGGTCGCCACCTGGGCAACGTTCCGCACGGCAACCGCCGGCTCACCAACGTGGTGATGATGGGCATGGGCGAGCCCCTGCTCAATTTCGACAACGTCGTCACCGCCATGAACATCATGCGCGACGATCTGGGCTATGGCCTCGCCAACAAGCGCGTCACGCTGTCCACCTCGGGCGTGGTGCCGATGATCGACAGGCTCTCGGAAGCCTGCGACGTTTCGCTCGCGGTGTCGCTGCACGCGCCCGACGACGCGCTGCGCACCGAGCTGGTGCCGATCAACAAGAAGTACCCGATCGCCGAGCTGCTGGCCTCCTGCGAGCGCTACCTCGCGCGCCGCAAGCGCAGTTCCGTGACTTTCGAATACACCCTGATGCAGGGCGTCAACGACCGCCCCGAACATGCGCGCGCGCTGGTCAAGCTGCTGCGCGGCTTCACCAACCGCGTGCAGGATGCGAACGCCGCCAAGGTGAATCTGATTCCCTTCAACCCCTTCCACGGCACGCGCTACGCGCGCCCGACCGAGGCGGAAATCCGCACCTTCCAGGAGATCCTGCAAAAGGGCGACATTCTGGCGATGGTGCGCCGCACCCGCGGGGACGACATCGATGCCGCCTGCGGCCAGCTCAAGGGCCAGGTGGCCGATCGCACCCGCCGCCAGGCGCAGTTCCTCGCCTCGTTGGCCAAACCCCGGGAGGGCGTTGCCCATGCCGTGGTCTGAGCGCGCGATGATCCTGCTTCTGGCCGCGGTCCTGACGGCCTGCGGCGGTGCCACCCAGACGCCGCGCAAGAGCGTGGATTCGGAGAGCAAAGAAGCCGCCGAACTGCAGGTCAAGCTGGGGCGTGGATACATGGAGCAGGGCGATCTGGAGATCGCGATGGAGAAGCTGCAGCGTGCGCTGCAACTCGATCCGCGCAGCGTCGATGCCCACACCCTGCTGGCGGTGCTCAACGAGCGGATCGGGCGTCGCGAGCGGGCCGAGGGCTTCTACCGCAAGGCCGAGCGCCTGGCACCGGACAATGGCGAGGTGAACAACAACCTCGGTGCCTTCCTCTGCGGCAGCGGCAATTACCGGGAGGCCGACGCCTACTTCGTCAAGGCGCTCGCCGACCCCTTTTACCGCTCGCCCGCCGCGGCCCTGACCAACGCGGGCGTGTGCGCCGGCAAGGCCGGCGATGCGGTCAAGGCGGAAGACTATTTCCGCCGCGTGTTGGCGATCCAGCCCAACGGTGCCACCGCGCTGTTCGAGCTGGCGAAGATGTCCCATGCCCGCGGCGACAGCCTGCGCGCGCGCGCTTTCCTGCAGCGCCTGGAAGCCATCGCGCCGGGCGATCCCGTGGTGCTCGACCTTGGGCAACGCATCGAGACCCGTCTGGGTGATGCCGATGCCGCACGCCGCTATGCTGACCGACTGAAGAACGAGTTTCCGGACTATGCGCCGGATGCAAGCCTCGAAGGACCGAACTCCCCATGAGCCGCCCCGTTTCCGACACCGTCCCGATGAACCCGCCGTCCGACGCGTCTTCCCACGCCCCGCCCGGGCTGTGCCTGCGCGCGGCGCGCGAAGCGGCCGGGATGTCTCTTGACGAAGCGGCGCGACGCTTGAAGCTGCGCGCCCCGATGCTCGATGCGATCGAGCGCGAAGACGTCGCAGCGCTGGGGGCACCGGTTTTCGCACGCGGCTATGCGATCAGCTACGCACGCCTGCTGCACGTGCCCGAACAGATCGTCGATCGCCTGTTCCCGCGTGAGGCGGTGGTCGAAGCCGTGCCGCTGCAGACCGCCGCGCGCGGATCGCACGGCCGCCACCTGCTGGATCGCTACGCGCGGCGCTTCGTCTATGTGGCATTGACCGCAGCGATCGTGGTGCCGGTGGTGCTGCTTGCCACGCGCGACCACCTTCCCGATCCCGAAACCCTGCTCACCCCGCTCGATGCGCCGCTGGCCGATGTGGTGTCGAATGATCCATCGCGCATTGCCTTGCCGCTGCAGCGTGAGGATGTCGGCCCGCCGGCCCCGGTCGAACAGCCGATCATGGCCTCGCTGACGCCGTTCTATTCGACTCCGCGCGCCGCCGCACCGGATGCCGCGGCCACCGGCGGGGTGGCTGCGGCTCCTGTCGGGCTGGTTCTGGAGCTCACCGGCACAAGCTGGGTCGAAGTGATCGGCCACGATGGCACGCGGCTCGCGCATGAGCTGCTGCGCGACGGTTCGCAGCGGACGTTCGCGGTCGATCGGGTCGCGCGCGTCCTGCTCGGCAATGCCGAAGCGGTGAAGGTGCGGGTCGACGGCCGCGAAGTGGACACCACGCCCTACCGGCGCGCGAACGTGGCCCGGTTTGAGCTATCCTCCGACGGTTCGCTCGCCTCTGGCGGCGAATGAGGCATCCGCGTCGTCGGTGCGACGGCGGATGACCCGACACCATCAACCCGGAGCGCCCGCGTGGCGCTCCCAATTTTCCTGGAGTGGAATTCCGCATGGACGAACACGAACAGAGTGAACTCGTTCGCTCCTGGCTACGCAACAACTCGGGCGCGCTGGCCGGTGGCCTGGTGGTTGGGCTGGCCGGCATCCTTGGCTGGCAGTGGTGGCAGCACAATCAGGCGCAGCATCGTTTCGATGCCGCGACCACCTACCAGGCGCTGCAGGACGCGGCCGAGCGCAAGGATGCCGTCGTGATCGACCAGATGGCTGCGGAGCTGGGTTCGCGTTACGCCAACACGCCGTACGGTGCGCTCGGACTGCTGCACCTTGCCGACCAGAAACTGACGGCAGGTGATGCCGAGGCCGCCCAGTCCGCGCTGCTCGACGCGGCGCGCGCGGCGCAGGATCCGGCCTTGGCCGGCTTGGCGCAGCTGCGTCTGGCGCGCATCCAGATCGAGGCTGGCAAGGCGCAGGATGCACTCGACAGCCTGGCCAAGCTGCCGGCGGACGATTTCACCGGCCTTGCCGCCGAAGCGCGCGGTGACGCGCTGCGCGTTCTGGGGCGCAGCGAAGAGGCACAGGCGGCGTACCAGGACGCGCTGAGCACCCTTGAGACGGGTGCGCCCAATCGCACCATCATCGAGATGAAGCTGGCGGACATGGGCGCGGCACCTGCGACTCCGGAGGCCTGACATGCGCCGCCTTCTTGCACTGCTGGCACTGGCTGCCCTCGTCGCGGGCTGCGGCAAGAATGCCAAGCGCGACAACGTCGAAGAGCCGGCGGAACTTCTCGAGTTCACGCCGAGCGTGAGCGTGTCGAAGGTCTGGAGCCAGGATCTGGGCAAGGGTGAGCGGCGTCTCGGCATCCGCCAGCATCCGACCATCGACGGCACGCAGGCGTACGCGGCCGATCCCAAGGGCAAGCTGTATGCGTTTGACGCGATTTCCGGTGCCACTGCCTGGTCGGTGGATACCAAGCTGCGGATTTCGAGCAGCCCGGGCGTGGGCGAGGGCACCCTGGTGATCGGCACCCTGGACGGCGACGTGGTGGCCTTCAATCCCGACACCGGCAGCGAGCGCTGGCGCAACCGGGTAACGGCGGAAGTCGTGGCGGCACCGGTCGTGGCGCGCGGAATCGTCGTGGTGCGCGGCATCGACGGCCGGGTGTTCGCATTTTCGATCATCGACGGAGAGCGCCGCTGGGTTTACGACCACGGCACCCCGGCCCTGACACTGCGCGGAAGTTCCGCGCCGATTCTGGCCGAAGGTCTGGTGCTGCTCGGCTATGACAGCGGCCAGGTGGTTGCCCTGCGCGGCGAAGACGGCGTCCAGCTCTGGGAGCAGGCGATCGCCTTCGGCGAAGGCCGGACCGAACTGGAACGCATGGTCGACATCGACGGCGAGATGGCCTACGACGCCGGCCAACTGTATGCCGCCGCGTTCAACGCCCAGGTCGTCGGCGTGTCGCTGGAGGGCGGCCGTCCGCTCTGGAATCGGGAAATGTCGAGCTATGCCGGCGTCGCCCTGTCGGACAGCAAGCTGTTCGTGACCGATCGCGACGGCGTGCTCTGGGCGCTGGATCGCGACAACGGTGCCGCGCTCTGGAAGCAGGACGGACTGGGGCACCGCTGGCTCACCACGCCGGCGGTGCAGGGCACGCGCGTCGTGGTGGGCGATGTCGAGGGTTACCTGCACTGGTTCGACATCGAAACCGGCCAGCCTGCAGCGCGCGAGCGCCTCGACGGAAAGCCGATCCGCGCCACGCCGCAGGTCCTCGGCGACACGGTTTTGGCGGTATCCACCGCAGGTCGCCTCGGGGCGTTCCGCGTTCATTGAACCGGCAGCGGCGCGCCGGGCGTGCCGCTGCATCACGCGCCCGGGCCTTGACGGGTCCGGGTGCACCGCGGCCTTCACGCCGCCGCCACTCGCGAGGTCGCCATGCTGCCGCTGGTCGCTCTGGTTGGCCGACCCAATGTCGGCAAATCGACGCTCTTCAATGCCCTCACCCGCAGTCGGGCGGCACTGGTCCATGACGAGCCCGGCGTCACGCGTGATCGCCACTATGGCGTCTGCCGTCGGGTCGAGGATCGCCCCTTCATGGTCGTGGATACCGGTGGCATCAGCGGTGAGGATGAAGGTCTCGCCGGCCTGACGGCGCAGCAATCCGGGGCCGCGATCGACGAGGCCGACATCGTCGTGTTCGTGGTCGATGCCAAGCACGCGCCGCTGCCGGTCGACGAGGAGATCCTGCGTCGCCTTCGCCGCACCGGCAAGCCGGTGCTGCTGGCGCTCAACAAGATCGATGCGGCCGACGCGCACGAGGCCGGTGCCGAGTACGCACGACTCGGCGTGGCCGACGTGATCCGCCTGTCCGCCGCGCACCAGCGCGGCGTCGACGAACTGGTGGATGAAATCCTCGAGCGCCTGCCCGAGACAGCGGATGCCGCCGTCGAGGAAGTGGAACCGGACCGCCTGCGCGTGGCCATCGTGGGGCGGCCCAACGTGGGCAAGTCCACCCTGGTCAATCGCCTGGTCGGTGAGGAACGGGTGATCGCCTCCAGCGTGCCGGGCACCACGCGCGACTCGATCCACGTCGACACCGAGCGCGACGGGCACAAGTATCGCCTGATCGATACCGCCGGCATCCGGCGCAAGTCGAAGGTCGACGAGGCCGTCGAAAAGTTCAGCATCATCAAGACACTGCGCGCCATCGAAGAGGCCCAGGTGGTGATCTTCATGCTGGATGCGAGCGAGGGAGTGACCGATCAGGATGCCTCCGTGCTGGGCCAGGTGCTGGACGCGGGGCGTGCCCTGGTCATCGCGGTCAACAAATGGGACGGCCTTTCCACCTACCAGCGCGAGCAGACCAGGGCAGCGCTGGATCGGCGCCTGGTGTTCGTTCCCTGGGCCGAATCGGTGACGATTTCGGCCGCGCACGGCTCGGGCCTGCGCGAGCTCCTGCGCGCGGTGCAGCGCGCGCACCGTTCGGCCGGCTTCCAGTTCACCACCTCGGATCTCACCCGCGTGGTGGAGGCGGCGGTGGAGGCGCACCCGCCGCCGCCCGTTGGCGGACACGCCGCCAAGCTGCGCTTCGCCCACCCCGGCGGCACCCATCCCCCCACCGCGGTGATCCACGGCGGCCGCGTCAACAAGCTGCCGGACAACTACAAGCGCTATCTGGAAAACTACCTGCGCCAGCACTACAAGCTGGTCGGCACGCCGCTGAAGCTGGAGTTCCGCCAAGGCGAGAACCCTTATGCCGACAAGGTCAATCCGCTCACCGAGCGCCAGGTTCGCCAGCGCCGGCGCCTGGTGCGTCACAGCAAGCGCTGAAGGTGGCACCCGACGCGCTCGCATCGGCGATAATCCGCGCTGGTTTCCAACGGACCGCCCGATGACCGCACGCATTCTGGATGGCAAGCGGATTGCCGACGAACTGCTCGACGACATCGCCGCCAAGGTGGTGGTGCGGACGGCATCAGGACGTTCGGCCCCCGGCTTGGCGGTGGTGCTGGTGGGGGCCGATCCGGCGTCTGCGGTCTACGTGCGCAACAAGCGCCGCGCCTGCGAGCGCGTCGGCTTCGCCTCGTTCGACTTCGACCTGCCTGCCACCACCTCCGAAGCCGAGCTGCACGTGCTGATCGATCGCCTCAACGCCGATCCGGCCGTGCACGGCATCCTGATCCAGCTGCCGCTGCCGGCGCATATCGATACCACCGCGCTCATCAACCGCATCGATCCCGCCAAGGACGTGGACGGCTTCCACGCCGCCAACGTCGGTCGCCTCGCGTTGCGCCAGCCCGGCCTGCGGCCCTGCACTCCGCGCGGCATCCTCACGCTGCTGGCGCATACCGATCGGCCGGTGCGCGGGCAGGAAGCGGTGGTGATCGGCGTATCCAACCACGTCGGTCGCCCGATGGGCCTGGAGCTTCTGATCGCCGGCTGCACCACAACGAGCTGCCACCGCTTCACGCCGCGCGACACCCTGCGCCGGCACGTCGGCGAGGCCGACATCGTGGTGGTGGCGGTCGGGCGGCCGGACCTGGTGCCGGGCGAGTGGATCAAGCCCGGCGCCATCGTCATCGACGTGGGCATCAACCGGCGCGAGGACGGCTCGCTGTGCGGCGACGTGGGTTTCGATGCGGCCTTCGAGCGCGCCTCGTGGATCACGCCCGTCCCCGGCGGCGTGGGGCCGATGACCGTGGCCACGCTGATGCAGAACACCCTGGACGCCGCGGAAATGGCATGGCCGGTCGCCTGACCGCGGCGACCCGGTTCTGAACGTGCGTCATCCCGGATCGCCGTCGGGTTCGTGAATGCCGGCCGTTCTGGCGTTACAATGGCGCGCTTCCCCACCTTCCACGGGAACCGCCGATGCTGCGCATTCTGGCCGAAGCACTGACCTACGACGACGTTTCGCTCGTCCCCGCCCATTCCACCGTCCTGCCCAAGGACGTAGCGCTCGAAACCCGGCTGACGCGCGATCTGCGCCTCAGGATTCCCCTGGTTTCCGCCGCCATGGACACCGTGACCGAAGCGCGCCTGGCCATCGCCATGGCGCAGCTGGGCGGCATCGGCATCATCCACAAGAACCTTTCCGCCGAGCAGCAGGCCGCGGAAGTGCGCCAAGTGAAGAATTACGAGGCCGGCGTGATCCGCGAGCCCTTCACCGTCGGCCCGCAGACATCCATTGGTGAAGTGTTGAAGCTCACCCGCGCGCGCAACATCTCCGGCGTGCCGGTGGTCGAGGGCGGCAAGCTCGTGGGCATCGTCACCGGGCGCGACATGCGCTTCGAGAAGAAGCTCGACGATCCGGTGCGCAACATCATGACCCGCAAGGATCGCCTCGTGACGGTGCGTGAAGGCACCAGCGAGGAAGAGGTCATCCAGCTCCTGCACAAGCACCGCATCGAGAAGGTGCTGGTGGTCAATGACGCCTTCGAACTGCGCGGCCTGATCACCGTCAAGGACATCCAGAAGGCGCACGATTTCCCCAACTCCGCCAAGGATGCCGACGAGCAGCTCCTGTGCGGCGCGGCCGTGGGCGTGGGTGCCGACGCCGAGGCGCGCATCGAGGCCCTGGTCGCGGCCGGCGTGGACGTGCTCATCGTCGACACCGCGCACGGCCATTCACAGGGCGTGATCGAGCGCGTGGCCTGGGTCAAGAAGACCTATCCGCAGGTGCAGGTGGTCGGCGGCAACATCGTCACCGGCGACGCGGCACTCGCCCTGATGGACGCAGGTGCGGATGCCGTGAAGGTGGGCGTCGGCCCAGGCTCCATCTGCACCACGCGCGTGGTCGCGGGGGTCGGCGTGCCGCAGGTGACCGCGGTCAGCCTGGTGGCCGAGGCGCTGAAGGATCGCATACCACTCATCGCCGACGGCGGCATCCGCTACTCGGGCGACATCGGCAAGGCGCTGGCGGCCGGCGCCTCGACCATCATGATCGGCGGCCTGTTCGCCGGCACCGAGGAAGCGCCGGGTCAGGTCGAATTGTTCCAGGGCCGCAGCTACAAGAGCTACCGCGGCATGGGCAGTCTGGGCGCGATGGAGAAGGGCAGCAAGGACCGCTACTTCCAGGACGCCGCCGACGCCGACAAGCTCGTGCCCGAAGGCATCGAGGGCCGCGTGCCGTACCGCGGCCCGGTCGGCGGCATCGTGCACCAACTCATTGGCGGCCTGCGCGCCACCATGGGCTATGTGGGTTGTGCGTCCGTCGAAGAGATGCGCACCCGCCCGCAGCTGGTGCGCATCACCGGTGCCGGCCAGCGCGAAAGCCACGTCCACGACGTCCAGATCACCAAGGAACCGCCGAACTACAGGATGGGGTGAGGCGGGCCGCTTGCGCGGCACTGCCGAACGCCCGGCCATGGATGGCCGGGCAGGCCGTCCGTGTGGCGCTACGTTCCGCCATGGATGGCCGCCGCAACCTGAAACGAAGAAGCGATCAGGCTTTCCATGACCAGCATCCACTCCGACAAGCTCCTCATCCTCGACTTCGGCGCGCAGTACACCCAGCTGATCGCGCGGCGCATCCGCGAGATCGGGGTCTACTGCGAAATCTGGGCCTGGGACCATGACCCGGCGGAAATCGCGGCCTTCGGCGCCAGGGGCATCATCCTCTCCGGCGGCCCGGAGACCACGACCGTGGCCGACAGTCCGCGCGCGCCGCAGGAAGTTTTCGACGTCGGCGTGCCGATTCTTGGAATCTGCTACGGAATGCAGACCATGGCCGTGCAGCTGGGCGGTGCCACCGAAGCCGCCGACCAGCGCGAATTCGGTGCCGCCGAGGTCAGTCTGGTGGCACCGGATCGCCTGCTCGATGGCCTCAAGGACCACGCCGGTTCGCCGCCGCGGCTCGATGTGTGGATGAGCCATGGCGACCACGTCTCGCGTGCGCCGGCCGGTTTCGTCGTCACCGCGAAGACCGACCGCATTCCCATTGCCGCCTTCGCCGACGATGCGCGACGCTGGTACGGCGTGCAGTTCCATCCCGAAGTCACCCACACCCGCCAGGGCGAGGCCCTGCTGCGGCGCTTTGCGGTGGATATCTGCGGCTGCGCCACGCGCTGGAACGCCGAAGAGATCATCGAGGACCAGATTGCCCGCATCCGCGCCCAGGTCGGCTCGGACGAGGTGATCCTCGGCCTTTCGGGCGGCGTCGATTCCTCCGTGGTGGCCGCGCTCCTGCATCGCGCCATCGGCGGCCAGCTCACCTGCGTGTTCGTCGATACCGGCCTCCTGCGCTGGCGCGAAGGCGACCAGGTGATGCAGACCATGGCGCAGCACATGGGCGTCAAGGTGATCCGCGTCAACGCCGCCGCGCGCTACTTCAAGGCGCTCGAAGGCGTCAGCGACCCGGAAGCCAAGCGCAAGATCATCGGCAACCTGTTCGTCGAAATCTTCGATGAGGAAGCCGGCAAGCTCGGCAATGCGCGCTGGCTGGCGCAGGGCACCATCTACCCGGACGTGATCGAGTCGGCCGGCAGCCGGACCGGCAAGGCGCACGTCATCAAGAGCCACCACAACGTCGGCGGCCTGCCGGAACACATGAAGCTCGGCCTGGTGGAACCGCTGCGCGAGCTGTTCAAGGACGAGGTGCGCCGCCTCGGCGTCGCGCTCGGCCTGCCGCGCGAGATGGTCTATCGCCATCCGTTCCCCGGCCCGGGCCTGGGCGTGCGCATCCTGGGTGAAGTGAAGCCCGAATACGCGGACCTGCTCGCGCGCGCCGACGCCATCTTCATCGAGGAACTGCGCGTCGCGGGCTGGTACGACAGGACCAGCCAGGCCTTCGCCGTGTTCCTGCCGGTGAAATCCGTTGGCGTGGTCGGCGATGCGCGCGCCTACGAGTGGGTGATCGCGCTGCGCGCGGTCGAGACCATCGACTTCATGACCGCCCACTGGGCGCACCTGCCGTATGATCTTCTCGGCAAAGTTTCCAATAGAATAATCAATGAATTACGCAATGTTTCTCGCGTAGTTTATGATATCAGCGGCAAGCCGCCCGCGACGATCGAGTGGGAGTGAACGGCCCCGGTCGCGCGTGCTGACCGGCAGGTACCGGGGCCGGTGGGGCTGCCGCAGGGTGATGTTGCCGCCGGCGGAAGTGCCTGTCGAGCCTGGCCCGCCAGGAACATCCGCGCATACAGGCCGTGTGCTTGCAAGAGCGAGGCGTGGCTGCCGGTTTCGATGAGCGCGCCGTTTTCCATGACCACGATCCGGTCGGCATCGCGGATGGTCGAGAGCCGGTGCGCGATGATGAAGCTGGTCCGATTGCCGGTCAGCTTCTTCATGCCGTGCTGGATGAGCAGTTCGATGCGCGTGTCGACCGAGGAGGTGGCCTCGTCGAGGATGCCCCGGCCACCGGGCCAACCGCTCAGGCCGGCGCGTCGCGCTCCGAACCGGGCGCAAAGCGGCCCAGGCCTATTTCCGTCCAGCCCTTGTCGTGGCGCAGCAGGAACAAGGCATCGAGGCGCAGGCGACGGGCCAGTTCGAAGCCTTCGGCCGGGCCGGCGACCAGCAGGGCGGTGGCCCAGGCGTCGGCATCCATGCAGGTGCGCGCCAGCACCGTGACCGAGGCCAGCGCGTGGCGCACCGGCGCGCCGGCGCGCGGGTCGATGAGGTGCGACAGCCGCTGTCCGCCGATGTCCAGGAAATGCCGGTAATTGCCCGAGGTGGCGATGGCCAGGTCTTCCAGTTCGATGACGCCGTGCGTCCGGCGCTGGCCCGCGACGGGTGCTTCGATGGCGATGGGCCAGGGTTCGCCATTGGCCTGGGGGCCGAGCGCGCGCAGTTCGCCGTCCAGCGACGCCAGCGCGTGCTGCACCCCGTGCGCGGCGAGCACCTCGATCATCCGGTCCACGGCGTAACCCTTGGCGATTGCGCACAGGTCGAAGCGGACGGGCGCAAGGCGGCGCGCGCGTGCGCCGGGTGCATCCAGCTCCAGCGCGACGTGCGCGAGAGCGGCCGGCTCACCGGCGGCGGCGCGGATCGCCGCAGGATCGGGCGCTCGTCTGGCGGCACCGAAGCCCCAGGCGTCGATCAGCGCACCGACCGCAGGATTGAAGGTGCCGGCGCTCAGGCGAGCAACCTCCAGCGCCCGCGCGAGCACCAGCAGGATCGGCGCGGGCAGCGCCAGCCAGTGCCCGACCGGCTGTGCATTGAGGCGGTTGAGATCGCTCGCCGGCTTCCAGGGCGACATCTGGTGGTCCACTTCATCCACGGCGTCGGCCAGCGCCTGGCGCAAGTGTGCCGTATCCAGATGCGGGCCGACGTCGGCGCTGACGGCCCAGCGCGTACCCATGGTCGGGCCGTGCAGGTGCAGGCGATGGCGCGGCTCAGAACACGTCTTCGGCATAGCGCCCCCCGGCCCGGAGGCGCGCGATGTCGAGATCCAGCGGTGCCAGGATTTCATCGAGCGCAAGGACCACGTCGTGCGCCATCGGACGGCTGCCGCAGACCCGGATCCGGGCGCCGGCGCGCACCGCCTCGCGTACGCTTTGCGCATCCTGGCGCAGCGCATCCTGCACATAGCCGCCGTCGCCCACGCGCGAGAAGATCGTGCGCAGTCGCGTCAGGCGCCCGTCCGCGAGCCACTGCGCCAGGCTCTCGCCAAAATAGAAATCGCGGGCCGGATCGCGGGCACCGAAATACAGGTGCATCGGCACATGCCGGCGGTTGCCGCGGATGAAGCCGGCCAGCGGTGCCACACCGGTGCCGGCACCGATCAGCACCGCAGGCCGGCGGTCGCGCTCCAGGGTGAAGCCCGGGTTGGGACGCACGAAGGCGCGCGCCGCGTCGCCGGGTGCGAGGCCGTGCAGGAAGGTCGAGCATTCGCCTCCCGGCAGCAGCCGCACGCACAGCTCCACGAAGCCGTCGCGGTGTCCGGAAGCCAGCGAGTAGTAGCGCGGCACGCTCGATCCGGGCGCGAGAACGCCGAGCAGATCGCCGGCAACGAAGCCTCCCAGCCCGCGCATCGCCAGGCGATCGCGCCAGCCGCGCGCCGGAAGCGCGAAGCGCAGGATCGCGCCGGGGCGATCGCCTTGCCCCGGATAGGACTCGCGTGAGATCAGCCGCAGCTCGCAGGTGGGCGGCAGGTGAGGGCGATAATGCACCTGGAGCGGCTCGCCGAGCGCCTCGGCCAGCGTCTCGCACCAGCGTGCGAACTCCTGGGCCGACTGCTGGTGGATGCGCGCCAGCGGCAGCAGCGTCGGCCAGCCTTGCGCGCGAAAGGACTGCTCCAGCGCATCGGCGAAGGCGCAGAATGCCGGGTACTGCCGGTCGCCGAATCCCAGCACCGCGACCGCCGCATCCTGCGGCGCGGTGCGCGCGATCTTCTCCAGCGCGCCGGTTGCGTGCGCGGGCGATTGGCCATCGCCGTAAGTCGCCGCAAGGACGATGATCCGGCGCGTGCCGGCGGCCGCCTGGAAATGCTCCAGCGGCGCGACGTGCACGCGATGGCCGGCCTGCCCAAGCGCCGCGTGCAGGGCGGCGGCAAATCCCCAGGTAGTGCCGGTTTCGCTGGCGACGAAGACCAGGGTGTCGGCCTGCGGCAGAGGCTGGTTGCCGACGATGCGCGGCCGCACCCGCCGCGCCCGCCACCACAGGATCAGCCCGGTGAACCAGAACAGCGGAATCGAGGCGCCCGCGAGTCCCAGCAGCACGGCCCAGACCCAGGCACCTTCGCCGGTGTGCAGCAGCATGGCCCAGCCGTGGATGCGCTGCGCGAGCGTGGCGTCCTGCCAGACGAGCAGTTCGCCGGAGCGGCGATCCAGCCATCCCTGGCCGCCGGTGGTGGTGGTGACCTGCCAGGTGTCCTCGGGGTCATCGGGATTCGGAAAGCCCAGCCGCTTGAGTTCGCTCAACGGCAGCGTCTGCAGCAGGGGGAGCTGCGCGACCGGGAGATCGTCCGCGAGCGCGCTGGTCGATATCGGATCCGGGTCGTCCGGCGGATGCAGGCTGACGAGGTTGAAGGTGGTGGCACTGAGCCAGAGCGCCGCCAGCGCCGACACCAGCAGCACCGGGATCGCGAGCCGGCCGGTCACCGCGTGGAGGCGGTCCATGCCGCGACCGCGCATCCGCCCGCCCAGCCGCCGCCAGCCGCCGAGGCGACGCAGCAACAGGACCAGTCCCGTGATCGACAGTACCAGCATCGACAGGGCGACCACCGCTGCCGCAGCGCGCCCGACGTCGCCAAGGAGCAGCGAGCGGTGCAGGTTCTTGACCCAGCGCGGCATCAGCGAGGGCTGCCACGGTCCACGCACGCGCCCGTCGACCGGATCGATCCGGTCGGCCCGTACCTCGCCCTGATCGTAGGAATAGGCCACGATCATGCCCGACGGCAGCCGGCGGATTTCCTCGATGCCGGGCACGTCGGCTCCGACGCGCTGCGCCAAGGCCGCCACCGAAGGCTCGCCAGCGCCCGCGCGCGCCTGCCAGGCGTCGGTGACAGGATCGAGTGCAAGCATCGCGCCGGTGAACCCCAGGACCAGCGCCAGCGCACCGGCAACCAGTCCGAGCCAGCGATGGATCAGACGAAAAGGCATGTGGCAGGTCCGCTATTGCAGATCGAAGCGCAGCGATTGGACGTACTGTTTGCCCGGATGCGTCTTGCCGCCGTTGTCGGTCGTGAGCGGAATGCGCAGTTCCGAGGGGCTGTCGCGCATGTCCTCGGCCGCGGCATCGATGCGGATCTCGTATCCGGCGTCGATCAGCGCATCGGCAAGCTCGGCTGTCACCTCAAGCGAGCGCCCGGCACCGACGCTCGCGCCCGTGACGCCCTGCAGGCGCTGCTTGTCACCGGCCGACATGCGGTTCCAGGCGGACAGGTGCTTGTAGTACTTGGCTTTCCCACCCGCCACCCAGAGCGTGCGCACATAGGCACCGCTGGCGTCGGTCAGGTAGACCGCAAGATAGGCACCGTCGCCGCCGTAGTTCTTGAGCGTGGTGGTCAGCGAGACATTGCGGGCCTGGGCGGCGGCAGGCAGGGCCAGGATGCACGCGGCGGCAAGGGTCTTCATCAAGGGGCTGGACATGGCGCGTTCTCCGGGAGGGATGTCGGGCGTGACGTGACGTTGCTGGCATGGGATTCGTGCGCATTGCCGGAAGTTTTCCCGGCCTCGTCGCGGTGATGGTGCCGCTCGCGCTGATCGCGCGTCTTGAGCTTCATGACGCGCAGGGTCTCCGGGTCGATCCGGGCCTTGAAGGCGCGCCCGTCGGCATCGATGCCGCGCACCTCGTAGCAGCCGTCGTCGATCTTGATCCGCTCCAGCGTCCAGCCGCGCTCCCGCGCCATTTCGTGCACCGCTTCACGCGATTGCCACAGGCCGACGGGGGCATCGCAGTGCCGTTCCGCCGCGGCGAGCGAGGCTGCGGTGGAAAGCACGATGGCGATGGCGAATGAAGCAGGTTTCATGGCGCACCTCCGTTCGCGGCCGCTGTCGGCTACGATACTGTCGGATCAGTTGAACGTCATCGTGCGCCTGTCCCGTCGCGCCTGGAAAACGGTGGTTGGGCTGCGCTTCAGCTCTTTTCGTGGAAGCGCGCGATGAAGGTGGCGCGGAAGCGCTGGTGGCAGGCCAGACAGTTGCGCTGCAACTCGGCAAAGGAGGCAATCACCGCCTCGCCATCTTCACGGACAGCCGCTTCGCCCAGTGCGGTGGCGGTCTCGTGCACGGCACCGTCAAAGCCGCGGAACTGCGCTGCGTCACTGCCCAGCCAGCCGAGGATTCGCACCTTTTCGCCGGCGGGCGGCTGCGCGTGGCGCGCGATGCCGGGTGCCAACCGGGCGACGCGCTGCCAGTCTTCCATCGAAATCGCATGGGTGACCTGCTGCATGTCTTCGCCGAGCTGGCGCATGATGCCCTGCAGCGCGGGGGGCTTGCCGGCTTCGGCGGCGGCGGGCGGGGGTGCGACTGCGCCCAGTGCGATGGCGACGAGCGCGGCGAGCGCGCGCAGGGAGCGGATCGTGGGATTCATGGCATCTCCGTGGTTGGGGTGGTCCGTGGCTTCAGAACTCGACGTTCAGGGCGACCGAGCCGAAGGCGTGGAGGCCGGCCTGCCCATCGGATTCCCGCGTGCGCCAGACCCGCATCACCGCGAGCCTGATTCCGTGACGGGAGGTCAGCCACTGCGCGCTGATTCCCGCCGCGATCTGCGCGACCCGGGGCGGCGGGTGACGCTGTGGCTGGAGCGAAAGCGGTTGCCATCGAGGGACAGGCCGCGCAGAGCGCGATGAGGCACGCGGAGGCTGCGGCGTGTCGGACCCCGCGCGACGTCGGGCCGGCACTTTTCAGCATGGCGATAGCGATACCTCCGCTGGCGAACCGTGAAACCGCTCCAGCGCCGCAATGATTTCCTCGGGTTCGTCCGCGAACTCGAACAGACCGAGATCCGCAGCAGCGATGTAGCCCTCGTGCACCAGATGATCGAAATCGATCAGTCGCTGCCAGAAGGCGCGGCCGACCAGCACCACGGGGATGCGGGGCACCTTGCCGGTCTGGATGAGGGTAAGCACCTCGAACAGTTCATCGAGTGTGCCGAAGCCGCCGGGGAAAGCGACCAGGCCCTTGGCGTGCATCAGGAAATGCATCTTGCGCAGCGCGAAATAGTGGAAACGGAACGCGAGCTCGGGGGAGACGTAGGGGTTGGGTGCCTGTTCGTGCGGCAGCGTGATGTTCAGGCCGATGGAGCGCGCGCCGGCTTCGTGCGCGCCGCGGTTGGCGGCTTCCATGATGCCCGGACCGCCGCCGGTGACCACCACGAAGTCGCAGCGCCCCTCGTGCTGGAAGCGCCGGGAAACAAGCTGCGCGAAGCGCCGCGCCTGTTCGTAGTGGTGCGACTGCCGCAATCGGTGGCGGGCGCGCTCCAGCGCCTGCTCCAGCGCGGGAGTGGTTCCCGACTCCCGCGCCGCCGCTTCCAGATCGTCGAGGTGCGTGCGCGCAGCGCGGGCGTCCTGGACCCGCGCGCTGCCGAACACGACCACGGTGGATCCGATGCCTTCTTTCCGCAGCGCGCGTTCGGGCTTGAGCAGCTCCAGCTGCAGGCGCAGCGGGCGCAGATCCTCCTCGTTGAGCAGCGCGATGTCTTCGAAGGCCAGGCGATAGGTGGGCGAGCCGACGATCTCGCGCAGGCGCGCCGCGCGTTCGGAAGATTCCGGTGTGCTCATGCCGCCGCGCCTCCCGACGCGGGCCACCGCAGCGTCTGGCTGTGCTCGGCGACGTCCACCCGCCAGCCCAGGGTGTGCCGAAGATTTTCCGCCAGCGCCTGCGCGGCCGGCGCTTCGCCATGTACCAGGAAGGTGCGCGCCGGAGGCGTGCGAAAGGCCTTCACCCAGGCCAGCAGCGCGCGGCGGTCGGCGTGCGCGGAGAGGCCGTCGACGCGGTGGATCGCGGCACGCACGGGGACGTCTTCGCCGAACAGGCGCACACGGCTGGCTCCGTCCACCAATCGCCGCCCCAGGGTGCCCTGGGCCTGGTAGCCGGGCATCATCACGCTGCATTCGCGGCGCGCAAGATTGTGGAACAGGTGGTGGCGAATCCGGCCGGCATCGCACATGCCGCTGGCCGAAATGATGATCGCGCCGGAGCGTATCTGGTTGAGCGCCTTGGATTCCTCGACGCTGGCGGTGAAGTGCAGGTTCGGCAGGTCCTGCCCCAGCGCGTGCCAGTCGACCAGCTCGCGCGCCTGCGCGTCGAACAGTTCCAGATGGCTGCGCGTGATGCGGGTCACCTCGGTGGCCATCGGCGAATCCACGAAGATCATGGGCGGACGCAGCCGGCCCTGCCGCACCAGCTGGTGCAGGAGGTAGATGACCTGCTGGGTGCGTCCGACCGCGAAGGCCGGCATGACGACGTTGCCGCCGCGCTCGTACAGGGTGCGTTCGACGATCCCGATCATTTCCTCTTCGGTCGCGGCGAGCTGCGTGTGATCGCGATCGCCGTAGGTCGACTCCAGCACCAGGATGTCGGCGTCCTCGATGGTTGCCGGATCGCGCAGGATGGGCCGCCCGGGCTGGCCCAGGTCTCCGGAGAAAACGAGCTTGGTCGTGCGCCCCACTTCCCTGAGCCAGACCTCGAGGATCGCCGAGCCGATGATGTGCCCGGCTTCGCGGAACCGCACCCGCACGGCGGGATGCGGGGCGATCTCGCTGTCGTAGTCCACGCCCTCCACCTGCTCCAGGCAGGCCTTGGCGTCGGCCACCGTGTACAGCGGCGGCGTGGCCTTGCCGCCGCGCCGCCGCGCTTCGCGCTCGGACTCGTATTCCTGGATGTGTCCGCTGTCGGGCAGCATCACGCCGAGCAGGTCGGCGGTGGCACCGGTGGCAAGGATCGGCCCCTTGAACCCGGCGCGGGTGAGCTTGGGCAAAAGGCCGCTGTGGTCGATGTGGCCGTGGGTCAAAAGGACGAAATCGAGCGTGGCCGGATCGAATTCGAACGGCCTGCGGTTGCGCGCCGGAGCCTCGCGGCCGCCCTGCACCATGCCGCAGTCCACCAGGAAGCGGGCGTTCGCGCCTTCGACCAGAAAGCAGGAGCCGGTCACTTCGCCGGCGGCACCCAGGAAGTGCAGCTTCATGCCGAGCGATCCCGCTCGTCGACTGCGGCGTTCGAACCGCGCAGGGTCATCCGCCGCAAGGTGTCGTCGCGCGACACATAGTGGTGGAACAGCGCGGCCGCGGCGTGCAGGCCGATCAGCCAGTAACCGATCGTGCCGATCAGCGCGTGGAGGTCTTGGAGGCGCTCGGCCAGCGCCTTGTCCGGGGCAACGAGCGGCGGCAGGGTCAGCCCGAAGAAGGGCACCGGCTTGCCCTTGGCGCTGAGCACGATCCATCCCAGCAGCGGCATGCCGACGAGGAATACGTAAAGCGCCAGGTGCATCGATTTGGCCAACCATTCCTGCCATGCCGGCGGTGCCGGCGTGATCGGCGGGACGCGAAACAGGGCGCGCGCCGGCAGGCGGATCAGCACCAGGGCAAACACCACCAGCCCCAGCATGAAGTGCCAGTGCTTCATCAGCTCGCGCGTCTCGCTGCCCTTGGGATACATCTCGCGCAGTTCGATCAGGGCATAGACGGCAACCAGCAGAAGCAGGGTCAACCAGTGCAGGCTGATGGACAGCCCGTGATAGCGGGAAGGGGCATGTGGCGTGTTCATGGATTTCGCCTCGAAGGATGGCCGCTGCGGGCCGGGGACAAGTGGCATGGGGGTTCCGGCGACGCGCTACTCGCGCCGCTCCAGCGGGCAGGTGTCGAGGCCCATCAGGCGATAGCCGGGGCAGCGGCCGGAGAGGCCGGTGATGATCGGCATCACGCCGATGAGACCGAGCCAGCGCCACGGCGAATCCAGCCAGAAAGGCAGGCTGACGAGGGCGAGTCCGATGACGATGCGAATCAGGCGATCAAGGTTTCCGACGTTGACTTTCATGACAATGCTCCATTGCGGTGGACACGGAAGCCGGTGCAGGAATACGCGGCCTGCGCGCGGCGACTCTTTCATTGAACGTCACGAACGCGCGCGATCCGCCGCGGCGAGCGCTTCCTCGCGCGGCGCTTCCCAGCCCCCGCCCAGCGCCTTGTAGAGCGCCACGAGGCGAACTGCGGCGCTGGACTGGGCGCGCGCCTGCGTCTGGCGCGCCTCGTGCAGCAGGCGCTCGGCGGCCAGCAGTTCGACCAGCGCGATGTCGCCGGCGGCGTAGCGCGCCTGCGCGTGGGCGTGGCTGCGCAGGCTGGCCTGCAGCGCCAGATCCCGCCGCGCCAGCGACTCCAGGCCGGCGCGGTAGTCGCTCAGCGCCCGCTCGGCGTCGCCCAGCGCCGCGAGCACGGTCTGCTCGTAGGCCAGGGCCGCGCGTTCGGTCGCGGCTTCGCGCGCACGGATTTCGGCGCGCACCCGGCCGCCGTCGAACAGGCGCCACGAAATCATCGGCAGGATGGAGAAGCGCGCGCTGGACGAATCGAACCAGTCGCCGGTGTCCAGCGCCTGGAATCCGCCGCCCGCGCCGATCGCAAGCTTCGGGAACAGCTCGGCGGTGGCCACGCCGATCTCGGCGGTGCTGGCGGCCAACTGGCGTTCGGCAGCGCGCACGTCGGGGCGACGGCGCAGCACGTCGGCACGCTCGCCGACCGGCAGGGGCGACAGCGTCGGTGCCTCCGGCAGCACATCCAGCAGCGCCAGCTCGGCGTCGGGGCCGCTGCCGAGCAGCACGCCCAGGGCCAGCACGGCGGCGCGTTGGCGCGCCTCGATCTCGGGCAGGCCGGCGTTGGCCGTGGCCCACTGCGCCGCCACGGTTTCCACGTCGGCCAGGGATGCGTCGCCCAGGGCATGACGCTGCCGCGCCAGTTCCAGGGTCTGTTCGAGCGCGCGCACCGTGCCCTGCTGGGCCAGGAGCTCACGTGCGGCCCCGGCGGCTTCGAACCAGGTGCGGGCCACTTCGGCCGCGATGCGCATGCGCGCGCCCCCGGCCTCGATGCGGGTGGCGGCCAGGCGTGCCTCGGCGCTTTCCAGCGCGCGCCGCGTGCCGCCGAACAGGTCGAGTTCCCAGGCGGCATCGAAACCGGCGTCGTAAATGGTCTGGCTGGCATCCAGTCCGGGTAGGGAGCCGATCGGCAGCGCGCCGTTCTCGCTTTGCCGGCGGCGATTGACGCTGGTGCCGGCCGCGACGGTCGGGGCGCGCGCGCCCGCCGTGCGGTCGCGCAGCGCGCGCGCCTCGTCGATTCGCGACATGGCCTGGCGCAGGTCGAGGTTGCGTTCGAGCGCGGTGCCGATCAGACGTTCCAGAACGGGGTCGCCCAGGGTTTCCCACCAGCGCGACAGTTCGGCCGGCGCCGTTCCAGCGGGCAGGGCGACGTCCGGCTGGATCCAGTTGCCCTCGACCGCCAGCGCCGGCGGGCCGGCGTAGTCGGGGCCGACCGTCGCGCAGCCGCCCAGCACGGTCGCGGCGAGCAGCAGCGCCAGCGCGCGCCGCCGGGATCGTGGCGGCACCGCGGCCGGCGTGGTCTTCATGGTGCTGGCGCGGATTCGCATGGCGATACTCCTGGGTGAGACGGTGTCGGGCGCGGTCAGCGCCTCTGGAACGGTTCGTGGCGAGTCGGACAAGAGCTACGGCTCAGGGCAGTGTGCGACCGGGTCATTGCAGGCGTCTACGCACGAAGAAGATCGCGGCCAGCAGGGTCGTCAGCGCGATCAGGGCCAGCGGCCAGAGGCTGGAAACGATGTCGCCGGGCGGCATCGCCTTGAGGAAACTGCCCTCGACGATGATGAGGAAGTGGGTCAGCGGAATTCCCTGGGCCAGCCATTGCAGGACCACGGGCATGTTTTCCACCGGGGTGGCGAAGCCGGACATCAGCACCGCCGGCACGCCGATGGCGAAGGCGCCGAGGATCGCCTGTTGCTGGGTCATGCTGACGGCGGAAATCACCAGGCCGATGCCGACCACCGACAGGATGAAGAGCACGAGGCTGCCGAGCAGGAGCGGAAAGCTGCCGGAAAACGGAATCCCGAACAGGAACACGCCGGCGCCGATCATGAACAGCCCCAGCAGGGTGCCGATGGCCAGCGCCGGCAGCGATTTTGAAATGATGATCTCGGGCGTCGAGGTGGGCGAGACCAGGAGCTGGTCGAAGGTGCCCAGCTCGCGTTCGCGCGCGATCGACAGCGCCGTGATCATCAATGAGCTGAACAGCGCCAGGATGCCGGTCAGTCCGGGCACGATGAACCAGCGATACGTCAGGTTCGGGTTGAACCAGTGGCGCACCGACACCGGTGCGCCGGCGGGCGTATCGGGCACGAGTTCCGCGCCGACCTCGGCCGCGATGCTGGCGAGATAGGCCACCGTGATCTGCCCCGAATTGCTGCGCCGGCCGTCCACCAGCACCTGCACGCGCCCGCCGCTGCCCGCGGCGATGGCGCGGGAAAAATCCTGCGGAATGGCAAGTCCGGCGATGACCGTACCGTGATCGATCAGGTTGCGCATTTCCTCGACGCTGGCGACATGGTGCACGCGCGTGATGAAGCGCGCGCTTTCCATCTGCTGCACCAGCTCATGCCCGCCGCGCCCCGCGTCCTGGCTGTGCACGGCGACGTCGACGTTGCGCACTTCCAGCGTGGCGGCGAAGGCGAAGATCACCAGCTGCATGATGGGTGGCGCGAACACCACCATGCGGCTGCGCGGGTCGCGCAGCACGCTGAGCACCTCCTTGACGAACTGGGCGCGCAGGCGGGTGGGGTTGAAGTAGTCGGAAACCTTCATTCGCGCTCACTCCAGGTTCTTGCGGGTGGCGCGTTTGGCCAGCGCGAAGAACACCAGGCCGATGGCCGTCATGGCGGCAAGATTGGGCAGGAACACCGCCCAGATGTCGCCGGCGAGGAACACGGTCTTGAGCGAGGCCACGAAGTAGCGCGCCGGGATCACCAGGGTGACCATGCGGATCGGCGCCGGCATGGCGTCGATCTCGAACAGGAAACCCGAGAGCATGAAGGCCGGCAGGAATCCGGAAAAAAGCGCGATCTGCGCGGCGAGGAACTGGTTGCGCGCCAGCGAGGAGATCAGGAGGCCCTGACCGAGCGCCGGCACCATGAAGGCCGCCGAGAGCAGCATCAGGGCCGCGAGCGAGCCGCGCAGCGGCACGTCGAACACCCACACCGCCAGCCCGGTGGCACCCAGCGTGGCCAGCATCGCCAACGCGAAGTAGGGCAGCAGCTTGCCGATCAGTATCTCGACCACCGAGGCCGGCGTGGAAAGCACGGCCTCCATCGTGCCGCGCTCCCACTCGCGCGCCACCACCAGCGCGGTGAGCATGGTGCCGATGATCGCCATGACGATGGCGATGGCACCGGGCACCAGCGAGCGGCGGCTTTCCAGCTCCGGGTTGAACCAGAAGCGCGGCTCCAGCGTCACCGCCGGCGTCGGTGCCTGACCAAGTTGCGCGGCGCGCCAGGTTTCGACCACGCCCCGGCCGTAGTTCTCCACGTAGTTGGCGGTATTGGGATAGGAGCCGTCGGTGATGATCTGCACCAGTGGCTCCTCGCCGCGCCGCGCCAGGCGCTGTTCGAAATCCTGCGGGATGACGATGAAGCCGCGCAGCCGCCCGGCAACCACGGAATCCACCACCTCGCGCCGGTCATGGGCGAAGGTCACGTCGAGGTAGCGCGTGCCGGCGAACGCCGCCGCCAGCGACTGCGCCGTGGCCCCCTGCGATTCGAGCACCACGCCCACGCGCACGCCCTTGGCATCCAGGGAAACGGCGTAGGCGAACAGCAGCAGCAGCACCACCGGCAGCACGAAGGCGATCAGCAGGGTGGAGGGGTCGCGCATCGCCTGCAGGCTTTCCTTGGAGACCAGCGCCAGCAGCCGGCGCGTGTCGAAGCGGCGCAGTCCGGCCGCCATCGCGGCATCGGTTCCGGGGGCGCGCCCGGCCGCGCTCACGCCGCGTTCTCCAGCGCCAGATCGGCCGACTCGACCAGCTGGATGAAGGCGTCCTCCATCGTCGGATCGGGGCGTTCGGGGGTGATCGCGGCGCGCTTGAGCGCGTCCGGCGTGTCCAGCGCGATGAGCCGCGCCCGATACAGCATCGCCACCCGATCGCAGTATTCGGCCTCGTCCATGAAGTGGGTGGTGACCATGATGGTCACGCCCTTGCGCGCCAGTCCGTTGATGTGGGTCCAGAACTCGCGCCGGGTGATGGGGTCGACGCCGGAGGTCGGCTCGTCGAGGAACAGCACCGGCGGGTGGTGCATGAGCGCGCAGGCCAGCGCGAGGCGCTGCTTGTGGCCCAGCGGCAGCGAATCGGGTGCTACATCCAGCCAGCCGCCGAGGTCGAAGGTTTCGATCATCTCGGCGATGCGCGCGCGCCGGGTGGCCGCGTCCAGCCCGTAGACGCCGGCCGAGAACTCCAGGTTCTGGCGCACCGACAGCAGGCCGTACAGCGAGAACTTCTGGGCCATGTAGCCCAGCCGGCCCTTGACCGCGCCGGTGGCCCGGCGCAGGTCCAGCCCGACCACCTGGGCTTCGCCCGCACTGGGCTTGAGCAGTCCGCAGAGCATCTTGAACGTGGTGGACTTGCCCGCGCCGTTGGGCCCGAGCAGGCCGAAGATCTCCCCCTTCTTCACCTCGAAGCTGACGCTGTCGGTGGCGGTGAAGGCACCGAAGCGCTTGGTGAGATTGCGGCAGGACACGGCGACATCCGAACCCAGTTCGACCGGCGGCAGGCGCTCGGCCAGCGCCGAGGTGCCGCCGGGGCCGCCGCCGAGGAGGTCGATGAAGGCGTCCTCGAAACGCGCCGGCACCGCCGCCAGCGGTACCCGCACACGATCGGCGAACGCCTGCAGTTCGAGGCTGTCGTGGCCTTCGCGCAGCACCGCGCGCACGCCGGCACCCTGAATCACGCCGTCGCTGACGCTGGCGAGGTCGAGCACCTCGGTCAGCACCGCCCGGCGCTCGGCACCGACGTTTTCCAGACGGAAGCTGCGGCCTTCAAGCTGCGCGGTGAGTTCCTGCGGCGGGCCATCGAACAGCAGTTGGCCTTCGTTGAGCAGGAGCACGCTTTCGCAGCGTTCGGCTTCGTCCAGATAGGCGGTGGACCAGACCACGGCCATGCCCTCGTCGGTCAGCGCCTGCACCATGCGCCAGAGGTCCTGACGGCTGACCGGGTCCACGCCGACGCCCGGTTCGTCCAGCAGCAGCACGCGCGGCCGCGCCATCAGCGCGCAGGCCAGACCCAGCTTCTGCTTCATGCCGCCGGACAGCTTGCCGGCGAGGCGTTCGGTGAAGGGTTCGAGCCGGGTGAACTCCAGCAGTTCGGCAAACAGAGCGGCGTTGCGCTCGGCGTCCATGCCGCGCAGGCGGGCATACAGGCGCATGTTCTCCATCACCGACAGGTCCTCGTAGAGCCCGAAGCGCTGCGGCATGTAGCCGGTCACCACGTGGATCGCATCGTTGCCGGCGACGGTGTCGAAGCCGGCGACGACGGCCTTGCCCGAGGTCGGTTCGAGCAGCCCGGTCAGGATGCGCATCAGCGTCGTCTTGCCGGCGCCGTCCGGCCCGACCAGGCCGGTCAGGCGACCGTAGCGGATGCGCGCGTCAAGCGCGCGCAGCGCCTGCACCTGGCCAAAGCGCTTGTCCAGCGCGGTGATTTCCACGGCGTCCGATTCGGCCGAGGCGGCGCTCGGTGGGTGCGATTCCATGGCTCAGAACCGGGCCAGTGGCTGGCCGTCGGCCGCGCCGTCCAGGTCGATCGTGACCGGCATGCCCTGACGCAGCGCCGCATCGCCATCGTCCAGGACGATCCGCAGGCGATACACCAGATCGGTGCGCAGATCGGTGGTTTCGACCGCCTTGGGGGTGAACTCGGCGCGCGGCGAGATGAAGCCGATCTGGCCGCCATAGATCCTGTCCGAGGAGTCGGTGCGCACGCGAACCCGCGTGCCCGGCGCGATCCGCCCCAGATCGGTTTCGCCCACATAGGCGCGCACATACACCGGGGCGTCCAGGCTCAGGCGATAGACCGTGCTTTGGCTCGCCACCATGCTGCCCGGCTCGCGCACCCGCACAATCACGGTGCCCTGACTGGGTGCAAACAGCTCGGTATCGGCCAGCGCGGTGGCGGCCTGGGCGCGTGTGGCCTGCGCGGCGGCAAGCCGGGCTTCGCCCGCGGCGATGTCTTCCTGGCGGAAGCCTTCCTGCGCCTGCGAGAGGGCGGCCTGCGCCGCCTTCACGCCCGCTGCGGCCTGGTCGCGGGCGGTCCGGGTGGCGTCCACCGTGCGCTGGCTGCTGGCCCCCGTGGACAGGAGCTCGTGCTGGCGCCGGTAGTTGGCCTCGGCGTCTGCGGCCAGTGCCTGGGCCTGCCTGAGCGCCGCCTGGGCCTGGGTGATCTCCTGCGGGCGCAGTCCGGCGCGCAGTTTGGCCAGCTCGGCCTCGGCGATCGCCACCGAGGCGTCGGCCACGGCCAGTGCATCGTGGAAGGGCTGGGCGTCGAGGGCGGCCAGACGTTCGCCGGCCGTGACCCGGTCGCCTTCGTCGCGGGTCATTTCCAGCACCCGGCCCGGCTGGCGGAAGGCGAGATCCACTTCGCGGATGTCCACGTTTCCGTAGAGGCGCAGCGCGGCACCGTCCGAGGGTGACCGCGCTTTCCAGGCAAAGATCCCGACGGCGGCGACCGCAACGACGACCGCGACAATGATTGGTGTGCGCTTCATGACCGTGCCTCGATGCCGCGACGATAGAGGGCGAAGATGGCGGGAGCGTTCTCCCGCATCCTCCGGGGCTTGCCTTCGAGGGTTGACTGGATCACCAGCCCCTGGATCGAACCGATGAACTGTATTGCCGCGGTGGTGATGTCGATCGCGGAATCGATTTCGCCGGCCTCGACCCCCCGCTTGAGCAGGTCCGTGATGCGGGCGGCGTAGTGGCCGATCAGAACCTGCACCGCCTGCTTGGGCAGGGTGTCGCCGGCGCGCTGGAGTTCTCCGAACAGCATCCGCGGCACGCCGGGATGTGCCGCGACGAAGTCGATGTGGGCCAGGAACACGGCCTCCAGTGCGGCCATCGGGGTGCGGGCACCGGCGCGTGCGGCATCCAGGCGCGTCAGCAGGCGGTTGCTCACCCAGCCCATGACCGCTTCCAGGATGGAATCCTTGCTGGGGAAGTGGCGGAAGAGGGCACCTTGCGTCACACCCATGCGCTTGGCGATGGCTGCGGTGGTGATCTCGCTGGGATTCTGGACCGCGGCCAGAGCGACGACGGCTTCCACGGTGGCGGCGCGGCGCTCGTCCGCGGGCAGGTATTTCGGGAGTATGTTCATGGTTGCCCGGCTGAAAGAAAGTAATCGATTACTATCTTACTCCGGCAATTCATGAACGCAGGCTGAAAATTTCAGGGCCACTGTCGCCGGCAGCCTCGGACGTGGCCGCCCGCCCGTGCGGCTCGCGATCGCGCCGGCGGTCGCGCTACCATGCGCGGTCCACGATCAGGAGTTCCACCATGTCCGACCTTCGCGCCGAAATCGTGACCTCGCGCGGCACGATCCACCTGACCCTCACCCCCGACCAGACCCCGGTAACCGTGGCCAATTTCGTCAACCTGGCGCAGCGCGGGTTCTACAACGGCCTCACGTTCCACCGCGTCATCCCGGACTTCATGATCCAGGGCGGCTGCCCGCACGGCATCGGCAACGGCGGCCCGGGATATCGCTTCGAGGACGAGTGCACCCCGGCACTGCGCCATGAGCGCGGCGTGCTGTCGATGGCCAATGCCGGCCCGGGCACCAATGGCAGCCAGTTCTTCATCACCCACGTTCCCTGCGGCTGGCTGGACGGCAAGCACACCGTGTTCGGCAAGGTGGTGGGCGACGCGGACCAGGCCGTGGTCGATGCCGTGAAGGGTGGCGACATCATCGAGGCCATCCGCATCGTGGGCGATGCCACCGCGCTGCTGGATTCGCAGAAGGCCCGCGTGGCGCAGTGGAACGCGGCGCTGGCACCCTGATTGCGCCCGCTGCGAAAGCCACCGCAACGCCGGCCACCGCGCCGGCGTTGCGCGTTCCAGGACGGGGCGAACCCATCGTTTTCATGACGCGACCGGCGGATTCCACGCGCGCTGCGGCGACCATGCCGCACTGCAACAAAGTCCGGTGACAGTGATAGAATCGCGCCTTCGACAGGTTCCCTCCAATGAGGATGATGTCCATGCCACAGCTCGCGCGGCGCATGGGGCAGGCCAAGCCCAGCGCCATCATGGTGATTGCCGAAAAGACCCGCGCGCTGAAGGCGCAGGGGCGCGACATCATCAGCTTCTCCATCGGTGTCCCGAACTTCCTGCCTGGCGAGCACGTCTATGCTGCGGCACGCGCGGCGCTGGAGAAGGATTCGGGCCAGTACGGCTCCAACCGCGGTGCCGATGCGCTGCTCGACGCCATGCTCGCCCACTTCGAGCGCAACGGCATCGCCGGCCTCACGCGCCGCAACCTGTGCGTGGGAATCGGTGCCAAGCAGGTGCTCTACAACCTGGCCGAGGCGCTGCTGGATCCGGGCGACACGATTGCGTTCCCGACGCCTTTCTGGACGACCTACGCCGACATCGCGGCGATCGTCGGGGCGAAGACGCTGCTGCTGCCGTGTCCGCCCGAGCAGGACTACAAGCTCACGCCGGCCCAGCTCGACGCGGCGTTGGCGCAAAAGCCCAAGGTGTTCCTGTTCAACAATCCCTCAAACCCCACCGGCATGGTCTATCACCGCGAGGAGATCGCGGCGCTGGCGGCGGTGATGGCGCGTCATGCGGACACCTGGATCGTGCTGGACGACATCTACAACCGCATGGTGTTCGATGAGGTGGGCTATCACAACGTGCTCGCCTTCGAGCCGTCGCTGCGCGACCGCACCATCGTGGTGGATTCGCTCTCCAAGACTTACGGGATGCCGGGCTGGCGCGTGGGTTTCGCCGCGGCGCCCGAGCACGTGGCGCAGGCGATGGTCACGCTCAATTCCAACCACATCACCAGCCTGCCTGAAGTGGTGAGCGCCGCCGCCGCGGCGGCGCTGGCGGGGCCGCAGGACATTCCCGCGGCGCAGTGCGCCGGATTCGCACGCAAGCGCGACGTGGTGCTTGCCGCGCTCGCGCAGATCCCCGGCGTGCGCTGCCCGCGCCCGGAAGGCGCGTTCTACGCCTTCCCGGACGTCAGCGTTGCCTTCGGCCGCACCCACGGTCCCAGCGGCCGCCTGATCGGCAACGACGTCGAGCTGTGCGAGGCGCTGCTGGAGTCGGCCGGGGTGGCCTGCGTGCCCGGGTCGGCCTTCGGCGAGCCGCGCGCGCTGCGTATTTCCTACGCCTGCCCGGACGCCGCGCTGGCGGAAGGTCTGGCGCGCATCCAGAAGTTCTTTGCCGAGTTCGAGTGATGCGCAGGCGCGGATCCGGGCGGCGGAATTCCGCCGCGAGGCCGCGCCGCGCATCGCCGTTTCCCCCACACCCCGAGGAGAACGCCGCATGAAAACCCCCGTTCGCGTTGCCGTTACCGGCGCTGCCGGCCAGATCGGCTATTCGCTGCTGTTCCGCATCGCCTCCGGCGAGATGCTGGGCAAGGACCAGCCCGTCATCCTGCAGATGCTGGAGCTGCCGCTGGAGAAGGCCCAGGCCGCACTCAGGGGCGTGATGATGGAGCTGGAGGACTGCGCCTTCCCGCTGCTGGCCGGCATGGTCGGCACCGATGACCCGGAGGTGGCGTTCAAGGATGCCGACGTGGCCCTGCTCGTGGGGGCCATGCCGCGCGGCCCCGGAATGGAGCGCAAGGATCTGCTGCTCAAGAACGCCGAAATCTTCACCGTGCAGGGCCGCGCGCTGAACAAGGTGGCTTCGCGCGGCGTCAAGGTGCTGGTGGTCGGCAACCCGGCCAATACCAACGCCTACATCGCGATGAAGTCCGCGCCGGACCTTCCCGCGAAGAACTTCACCGCGATGCTGCGCCTGGACCACAACCGCGCGCTCAGCCAGCTGGCCGGCAAGGCCGGCGTGGCGGTGGGCGAGGTCGAGAAGCTGGTGGTGTGGGGCAACCACAGCCCGACCATGTACCCCGACTACCGCTTCGCCACCGCCAGCGGTGCATCGATCAAGGACACGATCAACGACGCCGACTGGAATGCCAACGTCTTCATTCCGACCGTGGCCAAGCGCGGCGCGGCCATCATCGAGGCGCGCGGCCTGTCCTCGGCGGCGTCGGCCGCCAACGCGGCCATCTGCCACGTGCGCGACTGGCTGCTGGGCACGAACGGCAAGTGGGTGACGATGGGCATTCCCTCCGACGGCAGCTACGGCATTCCCGAGGGGGTGATCTTCGGCTTCCCGGTCACCGCGCAGAACGGCGAGTACAGCCTGGTGCGCGACCTGCCGATCGACGCGTTCAGCCAGAAGGCCATCGACAAGACCCTGGGCGAGCTGGAGGAAGAGCGCGCCGGCGTGGCGCACCTGCTCTAGCAAACCGCCCATCCGGCCGCAGGGCGCGCCTGCGGCCGGATCGCAGCGGCGTACGGGACAGGGGAGCGCCGCGCGCGTTCCGCTCCGCCTCACTCCGCGCTTGCGCCAAACCCGCGCTCGCGTCCCCAGATCACCGCCGTGCTGCGGCGATTGACGCCGATCTTCCCGTACAGCGTGGCGACGTGGTTGCGCACCGTGTTGCGCGACAGCCCGAGCCGCTCGGCGATCGCCGCGTCGCCGTGGCCGCTGCAGATCAGCTCCAGCACCTCGCGCTCGCGCGCGGTCAGCGCGTCCATCTCGCTGGCGGTCGCCTGCGGACGGCGCACCTGCGCCAGCTTCTCCATCACCGTGCGGCTGAACCAGGAGGCGTCCTTCATCACCGCCTCCATGGCGCTGATGAGCTCGGCCTCGCCGCGCTTGCGCTCGGTGATGTCCTGGATGACGAACAGCGCGCAGGCTTCGTCCTGCAGAGTCACCGACTCGGCCGAAAGCAGGCCGTCGATCACCACGTTGTCCAGCGCGCGCAGCTGTACGTCGCGGTTGCGGATCATCTGGCCGGCGTCCAGCGCCAGGTTGATGTCGCGCAGCGTGGCGCGGTCCAGGTACAGACCGCTGCTGGTGATCGAGCGTCCGACGATTTCGCCGCGCGGCCGGCCCACGGCGGTGGCGAAGGCGCCGTTGGCCTCGATCACGCACCAGTTGGACTGCACGCATACCGCCATCGGCACCGGCGCCATGCGGAAAGCCTTGGCGAAGCGCTCCTCGCTCTGGCGCAGCGACTGCTCGGCGCGACGCCGCGCCTCCAGGTCGATGAAGGTGAACAGCATGCAGGGCCGCCCGGTCACCACGATGGGCTGGCCGGCCACCATCACCGACTTCCGGTCGCCGTCGCTGGTGCGCACGCACGTCTCCTGCGGGCGGATCGCGCTGTGCGTGGCCAGCGCGCGCAGCGCCTGCTCGCGCCGCTGGGCGTCGTGCAGCACGTCGATCTCGTGGAAGGGCCGGCCGAGGATGTCCTCGCTGGCAAAGCCGGTCATCTCGCAGAAGCCCTCGTTCACCCGGATGTAGCGCGAATCGTCCAGGCGCAGGATCGCGGCAGGGGAGGGCTTGGTGGAAAAGAAGCGGTCGAACAGCTCGTCGGAATCGACCTTCTCGGTGGTGTCGATGGCGAAGAGCACCAGCAGCTCCGCCTGGTCGGCCTCATCTAAAAGGACTAGTCCACGGAACTCCAGCGTGCGCACCATTTCCTGTCCGTCGCGCTGCGTGAGCTCCAGCACCAGGCTGGCGAAGGACTCGCCCGACGCCAGGCGCGCGAACGGACTGCGGCTGGGCGGGATCGCCCGCCCGCCGGACTCGCGCAGCAGGAACCGCTCGGCGTACTGCGCCGTCGATTCGCCAAGATCCTGCTGCGTGGCGCAGCCGTGCATGTCGAGCGCGGCGCGATTGGCCCAGAGGATGGCGCCGTCCGGATCCAGCAGGATCACGCCCTCGCTGAGGTGGGCCATGATCTGCTGGAGCTGGCGGCGTCCCACCCCCTGGGCGGCGTGCGGTTCACGGGTCATGGGCGTGCTCCAGAAAACGGGTTGCGGTCCGGTGGGATTCATTCTCGCATTAGTATCTGGTTAAAAAAGGTCAATAGGTACTAGTTTTACTGGTATATCGATCACTATCTGGCCCCTTCGGCGCTTCCTAGCATGGATTCCGCCCGGAACGCCGCATCGCGATCCGGGTGCCGGTCGAGGCGGAGGGTTCTGCTGTCCGTCCCGGTCGGCCCATCCAACGGCCTTCGCGCCACGCGTTCCGCGGAAGCGTCGCCGAAGGCCCTGCCAGGAGATCGACATGAACAACGTCAACAGGATGACCGCACTTACCCTGGCCGTTTCGCTTGCGCTCGGTGCTGGACTTGCCGTCGCGGCGGAGCAGGCCAGTTCCTCCGAAGATCATTCGTCCAGCGCCACCCAGGCGATGGGCGACGCCTGGATCACCGCCAAGGTGAAGGCCGAGCTGGCCACGGCCGACGGGGTATCGAGCAGCGCCGTTTCGGTGACCACGGTGGACGGTGTGGTGACGCTGACCGGCGTGCTGCCGACCCGCAGCGCGGTCGACGCCGCGATCGCGCATGCCCGCAGCGTCGAAGGCGTCCTGAAGGTGGACGCCGCCGGCCTGAAGGTCGGCGATGCCGCCAAGGTCGCGGCCAGCGGAGATGAGGACGGCACGTCCTCCAGCGTCGGCCAGGCGGTGGACGACACCTGGATCACCACCAAGGTGAAGGCGGAGCTGGCGACCACCCAGGGCGTGCCGAGCACCGAGATCTCGGTCAAGACCGTCGATGGCGTGGTCACCCTGATCGGCGCGCTGCCGAGCGAGCTGGCGGTGAAGAAGGCCGTTGCCGCGGCGCGCAGCGTCAAGGGCGTGCGTCAGGTCGACGCGAGCTCGCTGCTGGTCGAAGGCTGAGGAGACAGACCATGAACGAAGATCGCATCAAGGGCCAGTGGAAGCAGCTCAGCGGCAAAGTGAAGGCGCGCTGGGGCAAGCTCACCAACGACGACGTGCGGGTCGAGGAGGGCAACGCCGAATACCTTATCGGTAAACTCCAGGAGCGCTACGGGCTGGCCAAGGACGTGGCGAAGAAGGAAGTGAACGACTTCGTCGATTCGCTCTGACTCCGCCGCAGCGAAACCCTCGGTGCCGGGGCGCATGGCGGCCCCGGCACCGATCCTGGCGCAGCGACGCGCCGCCCGCCATGGCTGTATCCGGCCTTCAAAGGAGAACGACATGCTCCACTATGCAATCGTGTTCCTCGTCATCGCCCTGATCGCGGGGTTCCTGGGCTTTTTCGGCATCGCCGGCACCGCGGCCTGGATCGCCAAGATCCTGTTCGTGGTGTTCATCGTGCTGTTCCTGATCTCGCTGGTCACCGGGCGCCGGCCGCGGGTCTGACCCCTTTCCGTGCCCGGCCACGTCGCCGGGCGCGGCCACCTGGCGGCGCGCTTCATTCCGCCGCATTCTTCTGGAGAACGAAAATGAACCTGCAACGTACCCTGTTGATCGCCGCGCTGTCCGCGCCCCTGCTCGCGCTGGCCACCGGATGTTCGGTGGCCCGCAAGCAGGAAACGGTGGGCGAGTACATCGACGGCGCCGCAATCACCACGGAAGTGAAGGCCAAGCTGGCCTCGGATGCGGAAACCTCCGCGCTCAACATCGGCGTCAAGACCATCGACGCCGGCGTGGTGCAGCTGTCCGGCTTCGCCAAGTCGCAGCGCGAGAAGACCCGCGCCGGCGAGCTGGCGCGCTCGGTCAAGGGCGTGCGGACCGTGCACAACGACCTGATCATCAGGCCGTGACCGGCGGGAACGGCGCGCATCCGAGTGGAAGACCGGCACTTCGACCGGCGTCGCGACGGATTCCGCGCGCCGTGCCGCGCTGACGGCGGCGGCTCGGTCGCCGTCAGCGCGGCTTGTTGGAGCGCGGCGCGCCGTGTCCCGGGCGTCCGGCGCCGCGCGGTGCGCCCTTGCCGCCCTGCGGACTGCGCGCGCCTGCGGGTTTTCCCGCGCCGCCGGGGCGCGCGCTGGCGCCGGGTTTGGCCGCACCGGCACCCGGACGCCCGCCGCCGGGCTTGCCGCGTCCACCGCCCGGGCGCTCACCGTAGGGGCTGGGCTTGCCGTAGGGATTGGGTTTCCCATACGGACTGGGCTTGCCGGCCTGGCGCGGCGGAGCAATGCGGCTGGTGGTGGTTACGCCTTCAGGCACGTACCAGGAGCGATGCTCGGTCGGATTCTCGAAGCCGGGCGCGGCGCTGCGACGGCGCTTGCCGGGCTGTCCGCCCGCCGGAGCGGTGAGGCGGTTGCCGATGTCATCGGGCACGGTGCGCGGGCCACGCGGCTTGTTGCCGCCGGGCTTGCCGTAGCGTCCCTTGCTGCCGCGATCCTCGCGCAGGTTGTCGAAGGCGCGGAACTCGCGCGCTTCGTCGCCATAGCCGCTGGCCTGGGTCCAGGCGCGCTGCTCGCGCGGCGCGGGGCGGTATTCGGCGGCCTTGGCGCGGCGCTGGCCGATCACCGGCTGCAGGGTCAATACGCCGGTCGCTTCGGCCAACTGCATGTCCGCGCGCAGCTGCATCACGGCTTCGGGAGGCAGCTCCTCGAAGTGGCCGCGCTTGAGCAGGCGCGGCAGCGTCAGGTTGCCGTAGCGCACGCGCTTGAGCCGGCTGACCTGGCAGCCCTGGGATTCCCACAGGCGCCGCACCTCGCGGTTGCGGCCTTCCTTGACCACGACGGTGAACCAGTCGTGCGAATCGCTGCCGCCGATGCGCTCGACCCGATCAAAGCGCGCCGGGCCGTCGTCCAGCTCGATGCCGCGGGTGAGCCGCTGGATCAGCGCCTCGGAGACGCCATCGCTGCCCTCCGGCCCGCGCACGCGGCACACGTATTCGCGCTCGACTTCGCCCGAAGGGTGCATCAGCGCATTGGCCAGGTCGCCGTCGGTGGTCAACAGCAGCAGGCCGGTGGTGTTGATGTCCAGGCGCCCGACGTTGATCCAGCGCGCGCCCTTGATCTGCGGCAGGCGGTCGAACACGGTGGGGCGGCCGTCCGGATCCTCGCGCGTGGTGACCTCGCCCTCGGGCTTGTTGTAGACCAGCACGCGCGGTGGCTCGCTCTGCAGCGTGGCCACGAAGGTCTTGCCGTCCAGGTCGATGCGGTCGCCGCTCTTGACGCTGCTGCCGAGCGAGGCGACCTCGCCGTTGACCTGCACCTGCCCCTGCGAGATGCGTTCCTCCAGCGCCCGGCGCGAGCCGAGCCCAGCCTGTGCGAGGACTTTGTGCAGGCGTTCTTCGACCGCCGCCGCGGGGGGCGTATCGCGCTTGAGAGAGAGGGTGCGGCGCGAGGCCGGCGAGGAAGGTTTGGAACCAGTCATGCAGTGTGCTCCGGTGCGGCATCATCGGCCGCATCCATGGGGAGGGAATCGGTGGGATCGGTGCCGGTGTGGTCCGGCAGGTCGACGGCGGCGGTGGTGATGACCTCGGGTGCGATCACCACGTCGGTCGCGTCCTGGAACGAGGCCCCGGGCAGCGCCGGTGCCGCGTGTTCGGGTTCGAAGGGAAGCTGGGGCTCCAGTTCGGCGAGATCGCGCAGCTCCGACAGCGGCGGCAGCTCGTCCAGGCTCTTGAGGTTGAAGTAATCGAGAAACGTCTTGGTGGTGCCGAGCAGGGCGGGGCGCCCCGGGACGTCGCGATGGCCGATGGTGCGGATCCATTCGCGTTCTTCCAGCGACTTGATGATGTTGCTGCTGACCGTGACACCGCGGATTTGCTCGATTTCGCCGCGCGTGATCGGCTGGCGATAGGCGATCAGCGCCAGGGTTTCCAGCGTGGCCCGGGTGTAGCGCTGCGGGCGCTCTGCCCACAGGCGCGCCACCCAGGGATGCACCTCGGTGCGCACCTGGAAGCGGAAGCCGCTGGCCACTTCCACCAGTTCCACACCGCGTTCGGCGCTGGCTTGGCGCAAGGCGTCCAGCGCGGTTTCGATCGCGCCCGGCGCGAGCGGCTCATCAAGGGTGAAGAGGCTCTGGAGATCGGCCAGCGTCAGCGGCCGGCTGGAGGCCAGCAGGGCCGCCTCCACGATGCGTTGGATCAGCGCCGGGTCCATCGTGTCATGCATCCTGGGTGGCGATTTCGCCGCCATCGGTGTCGGAAGTGGGCTCCGCGTCGATCGCTTCGCTTTCGCTGTCATCGATGGCGAGGGTGCGCAGGTAGATCGGTGCGAACTGGCCTTCCTGCACGATCTCCACGAGCTGTTCCTTGGCCAACTCCAGGATCGACAGGAAGGTGACCACCACGCCGAGCCGGCCTTCTTCGGGCTGGAACAGCGACTGGAAATCGTGGAACTGGCCGTCGGCGATGCGTTCGAGCACCTGGCTCATGCGCTGGCGCACGCTCAGCGCCTCGCGCCGGATCGCGTGCCGGGTGAAAAGTTCGGCGCGCTTGAGGACATCGACCAGCGCCGCGAGCAGTTCGCGCATGTCCACCGCGGGCGGTTCGCGCTCGATCTTCAGCTCCGGCACGAAGGCGTGCACCGGCACGGTGTCGCGCTCCACGCGGGGCAGGGCGTCGATGTCCTCGGCGGCCTTCTTGTAGCGCTCGTATTCCTGCAGGCGGCGCACCAGGTCGGCGCGCGGATCTTCTTCCTCGCCCTCGGTCGAGGGCGGGCGCGGCAGCAGCAGGCGCGACTTGATCTCGGCCAGGATCGCGGCCATCAGGAGGTATTCGGCCGCCAGTTCGAAGCGCAGGTCCTGCATCACGCTGATGTATTCGACGTACTGCCGGGTGATCTCGGCCACGGGGATGTCGAGGATGTCGAGGTTCTGGCGGCGGATCAGGTACAGCAGGAGGTCCAGCGGGCCTTCGAACGCCTCCAGGATCACTTCCAGCGCGTCGGGCGGAATGTAGAGATCCTGCGGCATCTGCAGCAGCGGCTGGCCGAGCACGAGTGCCAGCGGCATTTCCTGCTGCTGCGGAACGGATGCCATCGCTGGATGTGTGGCCGGTGCGGCCGTGGTTTCGGTCATGCGGCAATCCGGCCTCGCGGCCTGCCCGTGAAAATCGTGAGGTTGATCGTCGATCGCAGCAGTTGCTGCATGATTCGACGGAGTTCAAGCGCGGATGCCGACGCCCCCTGGCGCGGCACGGCTGGCACGGTCAACCGCCTCTCGCGGTCAGTCCAGCTCCAGTTCGACGAAACCCTGACGCGTGATCATCGGCTCGTCGCCCGTCAAGTCAAGAACACTGGTCGGACCGGGCTGGCAATCCCCGGCATCGAGCATCAGGTCCACGTGGCGCAGCGAGCCTTCGGCTACCGCTTCGGCCTCGTGATTGTCCAACGGTTCGTCAGGCAGCACGAGACTGGTGGTCAGCAACGGTGATCCCACGGTGTCCAGCAGCACGCGCGTCACGGCGTTGTCCGGGATGCGGCACCCGATGGCGCGGCGCTTGGTCTGCTTGAGACGGCGGGGAAGGTCCGCGCCGGCCGGCAGGATGAAGGTGATCGGTCCGGGGGTCAGCGATTTGATGATGCGGAAGGCCCGGTCGTCGAGCTTGGACAGGCTTCCGATCTGGCTGATCGTGCTACAGAGTACGGTGAAAGGGTGGCGCGTGTCCAGCGCGCGCAGCCGCAGCACGCGGTGTTCGGCGTCGAGCGCCTCGATCCCCCACATGAAGGAATAGCCGGCGTCGGTGGGCGCGACGATCAATCCGCCGTCCGCAATGCAGCGCGCCGCCTGGTGGAGGGCGCGGGGCTGCGGGTTGACGGGATGGACTTCGAGGCGACTGCTCATTTGCGCTGGATCAGAGAAGGGGCAAGCCCATATCATGCCGCCCTTTGGTGCAGGGCGGAAAGCACGATGTGGTACGCACTTCTGGCGCGTGATGCTCCCGACAGCCTCGAACGGCGGCTGGCGGCGCGTCCCGCGCACCTGGAGCGATTGCATCGCCTGCGCGAGGACGGGCATCTGCTGCTGGCCGGGCCGCTGCCGGCGATCGACGCCGAAGATCCCGGTCCCGCAGGCTTTTCCGGCAGCCTGGTCGTGGCGGAGTTCGCCAGCCTGGAAGACGCGCGCACCTGGGCCGATGCCGATCCCTACGTCGCCGCCGGCGTGTATCGCGATGTGGAAATCCATCCCTTCAAGAAGGTGTTGCCGTGATTCGTTCCCGTACACTGCTCCTGGGCATGGCGCTGGCGGGGCTTTGCGCCTGCGGCGGCAAGGCACCAGAGGTCGCCGCGCCGGAAACCGCGCTGCGCTTCGCGCCGGAGAACGCCGTGGCGGTGACGGTCAACGGCGAAGCGATCAGCGAGGCGCTGCTGGTGCGCCTGGCGCGCGGGCGCGGCCTGGACCTGGCCGACGCGCGGCAGCGCGAGCAGGCGCTCGACCTGGCGGTGGAAACCGTGCTGCTGGCGCAGGATGCCATCGCCGAGGGGGCGATCTCCCGACCCGACGTGCAGACCGAGCTGGACCTGGCCCGCATCCAGACGCTGGCCGCGCGCAACCTGGCCGACGCCCGCGCCGGGATGAAGCTCGGCGACGAGGATCTGCGCAGCTACTACGAAAAGATCACCGCCCGCACCGGCGCGCAGGAGCTGCATCTGCGCAACGTGCTCTATGCCGATGAAGCGGCGGCGCGCGCGGCCGTTGTCCCAGCCGCGGCGAGCGGCGACTTCGGCGCATGGATGGCGGGCCTGGGTGCAGCCGAAGGCGTCCAGGCGCGCGATCTGGGCTGGGCCAATACCACCCAGCTTCCGCCGGAACTGGCGCAGGCCGCGCTGGAGCTCCCCGATGGCGGCATCAGCGCGGCCCCGGTGCAGACGCGCTTTGGCTGGCACGTCTTCCAGCGCGTCGCTTCGCGCCCCTTTTCGCCGCCGCCGTTCGAAGAGGTGCGCGAGGGCATCCGCAAGCAGGCCGGCGACGAGTTCCTGGAGGAAAAGCTCGCGGCGCTGCGCGCGCGGGCGCGGATCGAGCGGGAAAGCCGGTAATCGGAACGCTTTTCGGCCGCTACTGGAGGTAATGCTCCCGGATTGCCTGCAGAAGCGGATCGCGCTGGCCCGCCGGTTCGGCGGGCAGATGCGTCCGGCTGATCGCTGCGCCGAATCCCGCGTTGCGCGCGCAGGCCGCCTTGACGGGCGTGGAAATTCCCGGATCTTCGCAGGTCACCAGATTGCAGCCCATCGGCCCGCCCTGGGTGGCGGCGGTTTCCAGCGGCAGCGTGCTGCGCATTCCGGCGCTGTTGCCGCCGTCGCCATGCAGCGAGATCAGCAGGGGCAGGGCAGCGGCGGGCATCGTCGTGGCGGGCCGCGCGAGCAGATAGCTGCGCGAGATGCCCGATACCGTCATCGCGCGGGTTTCGGTGAGGTATTGGGCGTTCGCCGCAGCTGGCAGGATTCCGGCCAGCAGCGCCAGGAGCGACACGATGATCCCGTCCATGACGAGCCTCGTGAGGGAATCAGACTGGGATACGGGAAAAGGTGGTGCCGATTACGCGGGCGGATCAGTCGCGATCCGGGTGGATTCGTGCGTCCCGGAGAGGGCCCACTCGCCGTTGTGGCAGGCTGGGCCGGCGTTTCGGGGGATTGCATGCCCGCGCCGGCGGTCCTGCCGGCGGCGCCGTCGACAGGCACCCGCTATATACTGCCGCGCCGCCGCGCCCCCATTCGGAAGCCCGCCACCGCATGCGCCTGTCCACCATCAAGCTCGCCGGTTTCAAGTCCTTCGTCGATCCGACCACGCTGCACCTGCCCACGAACATGACCGGCGTGGTCGGGCCGAACGGCTGCGGCAAGTCGAACATCATCGACGCGGTGCGCTGGGTGATGGGCGAGAGCTCGGCCAGCCGCCTGCGCGGCGATTCGCTCACCGACGTGATCTTTTCCGGGTCTTCCTCGCGCAAGCCGGTCGGGCAGGCCACGGTGGAGCTGATCTTCGACAATTCCGACGGAGCGCTCACCGGCGAATACGCCGCCTTCAGCGAGATTTCGGTCAAGCGCCTCGTCAGCCGCGACGGCCAATCGAGCTACTACCTCAACGGCACCCGCTGCCGCCGCCGCGACATCACCGATCTGTTCCTCGGCACCGGCCTGGGGCCGCGCAGCTATTCGATCATCGAGCAGGGCATGATTTCGCAGATCATCGAGGCGCGACCCGAGGACCTGCGCATTTTCCTGGAAGAGGCCGCCGGCATCTCCAAGTACAAGGAGCGCCGCAAGGAAACCGAGCAACGAATGCGGCAGACAAGAGAAAATCTTGATCGGCTCAACGACTTGCGTGAAGAAGTTGATAAACAACTTGAACACCTGAAGCGCCAGGCGCGCCAGGCCGAGCAGTACCAGCAGTACAAGGAAGAACAGCGCGTCAAGGAAGCCCAGGTGCGCGCGCTGGAGTATCGCCAGTTCGATGCCGAACGCCTTGGCCTGCGCGAGGCGATCGCCCAGGAGGAAACCCGCCTGGAAGCCCAGGTGGCCGCGCAGCGCCATGCCGAGACCCAGATCGAACTGTGCCGCGAACAGCACGGCGAAGCCACCGAACGGCTGTCGCAGGCCCAGGGCGAGAGCTACCGCGTGGGTGCCGAGATCGCCCGCATCGAGCAGCAGATCCGCCACCAGCGCGAGCTGGCGGAAAGGCTGGCGCGAAGCCACGAGGAAGGGGCCGGCCAGCTTGCCGCGCTGGCCGAGGACATCGCCCAGGACGAGGGCAAGCGCGAGGAGCTGGCGCTGGAGATCGCCGAGGCCGAACCGCGGCTCGCCCTTCTCAGTGGGGACGACGACACCCGCCAGCAGTCGCTGCGCGAGGTCGAGACCGCGCTGGCCGAGCTGCAGGTGGCGTGGGACGAGCACCAGCGCGTCACCTCGGAAACCACGCGCGCGGCCGACGTGAATCGCACCAAGATCGAATATCTGGAGCGCCAGGGCATGGAGGCCGAACGCCGCCACGAGGTCCTCGTGGCCGAGCGCGCCACCCTGGACCTCGCCTCGCTCGGCGAGGCGCTGGAGCGTCTCGCTTCGGACCACGACCTGCAGCGCGCCGGCCTCGACACGCTGGGCGACGCACTCGACGAGCGCAAGCAGGGCGTTGCCGGCCTGCAGGAACAGCAGCGCCGGCTGCAGAACGAGCTTTCCGAAGCCCGCAAGGACGGCGAGGCGGCGCGCGGTCGCCTGGCGTCGCTGGAAGCCCTGCAGCATGCGGCGCTCGGGCAGGAGCAGGGTGCAGCGCAGGCGTGGCTGGCCGCGCAGGGCCTGGATCGCGCCGCGCGCCTGGGCGAAGCGCTGACGGTCGATCCGGGCTGGGAAACCGCGGTGGAAACCGTGCTGGGCCACCTCATCGAGGCGGCGCTGGTGGATGCGCCGGGCCGGCTGCTGCCGGCCGTGGCGGATTTTTCCCAGGGCCGCCTGGCCCTGATCGACGCACAGCCCGGCAACGCGACCACGCCCGGATCGCTCGCCGCCCGCGTGCAGGGGCCGGCCGCGGCGCTGCGCTGGCTGGATGCGATCCGAACCGCCGAATCGCTCGACGATGCCATCGCCATGCTGCCGCGCCTGGCCGCGCACGAGGCCGTGGTGACGCGCGCCGGCGAGTGGCTGGGGCCGGGCTGGGTGCGGATCGTGCGTTCCGGCGAGGCCGGGCAGGGTGCCCTGGCGCGCGAGCGGGAAATCCAGGCCCTGCGCGGCCGGATCGATGCGCTGGCCGAGCGCGAGGGCGCGTTGGGCGAGCAGCTCGCCCAGGTGCGCGAGGACATCGCGCGCGCCGAACAGGAGCGCGAGGATGCCCAGCGCGTGCTGTATCTGGCGCATCGCAGCGTCGCCGAGCTTTCCGGCCAGATGCAGAGCCAGCAGGGCAAGCTCGAATCGGCACAGGCCCGGCTGGAGCGGATCGAGGTCGAGTGCGAGCAGCTGCGCCAGACCCTTGCCGATGCGCAGGAGCGCGCCCGTGAGGCGCGCCAGGCGCTGGAAACATCGCTGGCCCGCATGGCCGAACAGGAAGCCGCGCGCACCGCGCTGGAATCGCGCCGTCGCCAGCTCACCGAGCAGCGCGACTCGGCGCGCGGCAGCGCCCGCGAGGCGCGCGACGCCGCGCACCAGATCGCACTGCGGCTGGAAGCGGCGCGCACCCAGGTGGCCGCGCTCAACCAGTCGCTGCTGCGCATGCAGGCCCAGCGCGAGCAGTCGACCCAGCGCCAGGCCGAGATCGAAGCGCAGATGGCGCAGGGCGATGCGCCGATCCGCGCGCTGGAGACCGAGCGCCAGGCCTTCCTGGAGCAGCGCATCGTCGCCGAGCGCGATCTCGCCGCGGCGCGCTCGGGCATCGAGGGCGTGGATGCGGAACTGCGCCGCTACGAGCAGCAGCGCCAGCAGGCCGACCAGCAGGCCCTGGTCCTGCGCGAGAGCGTCACCCGGAAGCGCATGTCCGAACAGGGTATCGGGATCCGGATCGAGGCCATCGTGGAAAGCATCACCGGCGCCGGATTCGAGCTTGCCGCGGTGCTCGCCGATCTGCCCGAAGGTGTGCGGGTGGACGACTGGAGGCGCGCCGTCGCGGATCTGGAAACCCGTATCCGGCGCCTGGAGCCGGTCAACCTTGCGGCCATTTCCGAGTACGGCGAAGCGCAGCAGCGCAAGACCTATCTCGACGCCCAGAACACCGACCTGGTCACCGCGCTGGAAAGCCTGGAAAGCGCGATCCGCCAGATCGACCGCGAAACCCGCGGTCGCTTCAAGGACACCTTCGATCGCGTCAACGCCGGCGTGCAGGCGCTCTATCCGCGCCTCTTCGGCGGTGGCCACGCCTATCTGGAACTCACCGGCGAGGATCTCCTCGATACCGGCGTCTCGATCATGGCCCGACCGCCCGGCAAGCGCGTCTCCAACATCTCGCTGCTGTCCGGCGGCGAGAAGGCCATGACCGCGGTGGCGCTGGTGTTTGCCATCTTCCAGCTCAACCCCGCGCCGTTCTGCCTGCTCGACGAGGTCGACGCGCCGCTCGACGAGGCCAACGTCGGACGCTTCTCGGCGATGGTGTCGGAGATGAGCGAGAAGGTGCAGTTCCTCTTCGTCACCCACAACAAGGCCACGATGGAAGCCGCGCGCCAGCTCGCCGGCGTCACCATGCGCGAGCCGGGCGTCTCGCGCCTGGTATCGGTCGATCTGGCCGAGGCTTCCCGGCTCGCCGGCGCGGCCTGAGCCTGCGATAGGATGGACGCATGAACTGGAACCCCGACATCGGTATTCCGCTCGCCATTGCCGGCGTACTCCTGCTCATCGGCATCGCGATCTTCGGCCGTCCGCGCAAGCCCGACCAGGGGCGGCGACGGGAACTGGAGGACACGCCGCGCAGCGCCGGGAAGCGGCGCGAGCCCGAGCTGGGTGGCGATGCGGACGGTGATGGCGAGTTCCATCTGGGCAATCTCGACGGACTGGACGATGCCGCAGGCACGACCCAGGAGGAACTGGACCTGATCGCCCGCAGCCTCTCCGACGATGACGGGGGCGCGCCCGATCCCGCGTCGGCGGCCTCGCGCATCGGCCGTCGCGGCGATGCGGTCCCCGAGCAGATCATCACCCTGTTCGTGGCGGCGCGCGGCGACGAGCTGATCGACGGTGCCTCGATCGTCGTGGCGGCCGAGAAGGCCGGGCTGCTCTACGGCGACATGGGCATCTTCCACCGGCTGGCCGACGGCAAGCCCACGTCCGAGCCGGTGTTCAGCGTCGCCAATCTGGTCAAGCCCGGCCATTTCGACCTGCGCCATGTCCACGATATCGAAACGCCCGGCCTGACCTTCTTCATGACCCTGCCCGGGCCGGTGTCGGCGCTGGATGCCTGGGAAACCATGCTGCCCACCGCCCAGCGCATGGCCGAGCTGCTCGATGCGGTGGTGCTGGACGAAGAGCGCAACGCCCTCGGACGCCAGCGCGTGGCGCACATCCGCGACGAACTGCGCCGCTTCGACCGCGCCCGCGAGCGCGAGTCCAGGCGCTTCTGGTAGCCGCAAGGCGCGCGGCCGCGGCGCACGCCAGGCACCGATCCGGCGCGGCGTCGCGGGTAGAATCGGCGCATGGAAACCCACCCTGATCCGGACGCGCGCGTCGCGGCCCTGCGTCGCCAGCTGCGCGAGGCCAACCACCGCTATTACGTCCTCGACGACCCCGCAATTCCCGACGCGGACTACGACCGCCTCCTGCGTGAGCTCGAAGCGCTGGAAGCCGCGCATCCGGAGCTTGCGAGCGACGACTCGCCCTCGCGCACGGTCGGCATCCGCGCCGACGGCGGCTTCGGTGAAGTCGTCCACGCCCAACCGATGCTGTCGCTGGCCAACGCCTTCGAGAATCCCGCCGCGCCGGAGGGCGCGGACGACCGCGTGCGCTATGCCGAAGTGGCCGAGTTCGTGCGGCGCATCGAACAGGTGCTCGGGGATTCGCGCCCGGTGTTTTCGGTCGAGCCCAAGTTCGACGGGCTGGCGATCAGCCTGCGCTACGAGAACGGACGCTTCGTGCAGGGGGCCACGCGCGGCGATGGCGAGACGGGCGAGGATGTCACCGCCAACCTGCGCCAGGTGCGCTCGGTGCCGCTGCGCCTGCGCGAACTGGAGGAGGCGGCCGTGCCGCAGGTGCTGGAAGTGCGTGGCGAAATCTACATGCCGCGCGCCGACTTCGCCCGCTTCAATGCCGACGCCCTCGCGCGCGGCGAAAAAACCCTCGCCAACCCGCGCAACGGCGCCGCCGGCTCGCTGCGCCAGAAGGATCCGACCATCACGCGGCGTCGCCCGCTCGCCTTCTACGCCTATGCCGTGGGCGAGGTGCGCGGGCTGGCGCTGCCGCCGACGCACTCGGCCACGCTGGCCCTGCTGCGCCGCCTCGGCTTTCCGGTGTCATCGCAGGTGGACGTGGCCACCGGATTCGATGGCTTGATCGCCTACTACCGCCGCATCGGCGCGCTGCGCGACGCACTGCCCTATGACATCGATGGCGTGGTCTACAAGCTCGATCGCTACGACCAGCAGCAGGCCATGGGCTTCGTCTCGCGCGCGCCGCGCTGGGCCATCGCACACAAGTTCCCGGCGCAGGAAGCGGCCACGGTCGTGCGCGCCATCGAGATCCAGATCGGCCGCACCGGTGCCGCGACCCCGGTCGCGCGGCTGGAGCCGGTGCAGGTCGGAGGCGTCACCGTCACCAACGCCACCTTGCACAACGCCGACCAGATCGCGCGCCTCGACGTGCGCGTGGGCGACAGCGTGATCGTGCGCCGCGCCGGCGACGTCATCCCCGAGATCGTGCGCGTGATCGAAGAGGAGCGGCCGCCGGGCACCGAGCCGTGGAAGATGCCTGCGGCGTGCCCGGTGTGCGGGTCGGAGATCGTGCGTGAAGAAGGAACGGCGGTGTGGCGCTGCTCGGGCGAACTGGTCTGCCCCGCCCAGCACAAGGAAAGCGTGCGCCACTTCGCCTCGCGCCGCGCGATGGATATCGAAGGCTTGGGAGAGCGTCACATCGAAGACCTGTTCGACCTGGGCTACCTGCGCTCGGTGGCGGACATCTACGCGCTCACGCTGGACGACCTGCTTGAAATGAAGCGCCGCGCCGACGCGCGCGACGGCACGGCACCGGACACCGCCAAGGGCGGGAAGATCGCCACCCGATGGGCGGAAAACCTGATCGACGCGATCGACCGCAGCCGCCAGGCGATGCTGGCGCGCTTTCTGTTCGCCCTCGGCATCCAGCACATCGGCGAGGCCACGGCCAAGGCGCTGGCGCAGTGGTTTGGCGATCTGGAAATCATCCGCCGCCTGCCGTGGCCACTGTTCAAGCGCGTACCGGACGTGGGTGGCGAGGTGGCCCGCGCCCTGGGGCATTTCTTCGACCAGCCCGGCAACCAGCAGGTGATCGACGCGCTGCTGGGCGGCGGGGTGAGCATCATCGACACCCATCCTCCCTCGGCGCGCCTGCGTGACGCACTCGATCCGGCGGCGCTGCTCGTCGATCTGGAAATCCCGAAAATCACCCCCCTGCGTGCGAGCCAGCTGGCCGACGCCTTTCCCGACGTACTCGCGCTGCGCGATGCCTCACGGCGCGATCTTCTGGCCGCCGGACTCCCGGATGATACGGTTGCGGCCCTGGAGCACTGGCTTTCGGACCCGCACAACGCCCGGCTCCTGAGCGCCTGTGCCGAAGCGCGGGAGCGATTGCTTGCGCAGGCTGCGCCCGTCGCTTCCGTTCGCATCGCTCCGCTGGACGCCGCCACGGTCGTTCTGACCGGCACCCTGTCGACCCTGACCCGCGACGAGGCCGGTGCACGTCTCGAGGCGCTGGGTGCCAAGGTCGCCGGCAGCGTTTCGAAGAAGACCAGCTTCGTGGTCGCAGGCGCCGAGGCCGGCTCCAAGCTCGCCAAAGCCGCCGAGCTGGGCATCGAGATCTGGGACGAGGCTCGGCTGCTGGCTTTTCTGGCCGAACACGAAACGCAGGCATCGCCTTGACCGACCCCTCCAAACCCCTCCGCGAACAGCAGACCGAGGCCGGGGAGCGCAAGCGATCGACCCTCACCCTGCGCGCCAGCGCCTACCGCCGCATCCGCGAATTTTTCGCCGAGCGCGACGTGCTCGAAGTGGAAACCCCGATCTTCTCCGCCGGGGCCAATACCGAGCCCAACATCGAGAGCTTTTCCACGCGTTTTTCCGGCCCGTTGCCCGATGGCGGCTCGCGCGAGCGCTGGATGCGCACCTCGCCCGAGTTCGCGCTCAAGCGCCTTTTGGCCGAAGGGATCGGCGACTGCTACGAGCTGGGCCGGGTGTTCCGCGATGGCGAAGCGGGACGGCACCACAATCCCGAGTTCACGATGCTGGAGTGGTACCGCGTCGGCTGGAGCCACCGCGAGCTGGCGGAAGAAGCCGCGCAGCTTGTGCGCAGCCTGATGGCCGATGCGGGAGTCGCGCTCGGCATCCACCGCGTCGATTACCGCAGCCTCTACCGCGATGCCTTCGGCTTCGATCCCTTCACCGCGCGCCTGGAAACCCTGCGCGAACCGCTCGCCGACCTCGACATCCGCGCCGATGGACTGTCGCGCGACGACTGGCTCGATCTGCTGATGACCCATCGCCTGCAAGCCCGCTTCCCCGCGGATCGGCTCACCGTGGTGTTCGATTTTCCACCCGGCCAGTGCGCGCTGGCGCGGGTGGTCGGCGAGGGCGGCGATGCGCTGGCCGAACGTTTCGAGCTTTATCTGGGCGAGCGGGAGCTGGCCAACGGCTATCACGAGCTGACCGACGCCGCCGAACAGCGCGCGCGCTTCGAGAGCGACAACCGCCGCCGCCGCGCGCGCGGCCAGCGCGAGCTGCCGATCGATCGGCAGCTTCTCGCCGCCCTCGAGCGCGGCCTGCCCGACTGCGCCGGCGTGGCGCTGGGCGTGGAACGGCTGCTGATGGCGATGGCGGGCACCGACGACATCGCCGATGTGCTGGCCTATGCCTTTGATCGCGCCTGAGGCGTGACCTCGGACACGGGACGGGCGCAGCGCGCGCTGCCATCATCCAAGGTTGGCCACGTCCCACGGAAACCCTGCATGAAGAACACACTTGCCCTCGCGCTGACGCTTTTTCTCGCCCTGCCGCTGGCGTCGCAGGCGCGTGCGCCCGCGCGCGATGCGTCCGCGCAGGCGGATGCGGCGTTCGTGAAGATCCATGAGGCCGAGTGGGGCTGGCGACAGAAGGAGCTCGGCCGCAGTCCGGAGGACGGCGACTTTTCCAGCCGCACCCGACTGCCGAACGTCGATGCCGCCACCCAGGCCGCACGCCTGAAGGTGTGGGATGACGTGCTGCGCCAGCTCGATGCCATCGACCCGGCGGCGCTGTCGCACGGCCAGCGCATCAACTACCGGGTGTATCGCGCGCAGGTCGAGAACCTCGCGGCAAAGGTGCGTTTTCGCAGCTACGAGATGCCGTTCAACAGCGATTCCTCGTTCTGGTCGAACCTCTCCTTCATGGCGCGCCGCCCGTTTCGCAACGAAGACGACTACCGCGCCTACATCGCGCGCCTGAACGACGTTCCGCGCTACTTCGATCAGGAAATCACCAACATGCGCGCCGGCCTTGCGCGCGGCTTCAGCGTGCCGCGCGCGGTGCTGGACGGGCGCGATGTCTCGATCGCGATGATTGCCGAGGCATCCGAGGTGGAGTCGCTTGCATTCTGGGAGCCGTTCAAGGCCATGCCCGCCGCGATTCCGGCGGAAAAGCAGGTGGCGCTGCGCCAGGCGGGCAGGGCGGCGCTCGCGCAGCGCGTGCAGCCGGCGTATGCCGAACTGCTGCGCTTCTTCCGCGAGGACTATGTGCCGGCCGCCCGCACCACGCTGGCCGCCGAGGCCATGCCCGAGGGCGAAGCCTGGTACCGCCAGCAGATCCGCGAATACACCACGCTCGACCTCGAACCCGAGGCCATCCACCAGACCGGCCTTGCGGAAGTGGCGCGCATCCGCACTGAAATGGAAGCGATCATCGTCGAAACAGGCTTTGAGGGAGACTTCTCGGCCTTTCTCGAATTCCTCCGGACCGACCCGCAGTTCTACGTGGAAACCGGCGAAGAGCTGCTCATGCACGCGGCCTGGATTTCCAAGCGCGTGGACGCGCAGATCGGCAAGTACATGACCCTGCCGCGGGCGCGTTTCCGGATCATCCCGGTGCCCGACGACATCGCGCCGTTCTGGACCGCCGGGCGCGGCGGCAACGGCACCTACTGGGTGAACACCTACAACCTGCCGGCGCGTCCGCTCTACAACCTGCCGGCGCTGACCTTGCACGAATCCGATCCCGGCCACGCGCTGCAGGGCGCGATCGCCGCCGAACAGGACGCGCAGCCGGCGTTCCGGCGCGAGAACTACATTTCGGCCTATGGCGAAGGCTGGGGGCTCTACTGCGAGAAGCTGGGCGTGGACATGGGCATCTACCGCACGCCCTACGAGCACTTCGGCCGCCTCACCTACGAAATGTGGCGCGCCGCGCGCCTGGTGATCGACACCGGCATTCACCACAAGGGCTGGAGCCGCGACCAGGCCCTGGCTTTCCTGCGCGACAACACCGCCCTGTCCGAGCACGAGGTCACCACCGAAATCGACCGCTACATCTCCTGGCCGGCGCAGGCGTTGAGCTACAAGCTGGGCGAAATACTGATCGTCAAGCTGCGCGCAGAGGCCGAAGCCGCGCTCGGCGACGCCTTCGACATCAAGGCCTTCCACGACACCATCCTCAACCTCGGCTCGGTCACGCTGCCGGTGCTGGAAGAAGAAGTGCGCGCCTTCATTGCGGATTCGGCGAAGCAGGCGGAAGCGCGCGGGCGCTGAGCGCTGCATCCCGCCGGGCCTTGGACCGGTGCGTGCGTCACGGCGCTGATTCGGTCGCCCAGCGGTCGGCCAGGCGCTGGATCGCCATGCGATAGCGCTCCTCCACCTCGTCCAGGCCGGCGATGTCCAGGCCCAGGTCATGCAGGTGGCCGTCGCTCAGGCCGTACACCCAGGCGTGCACGCGCAGGCTCTGCCCGCGTGCCCATGCGTCGCGCACGATGTTCGTGGCGCACACGTGCATCGCCTGTTCGATGGCATTGAGCTCGCAGAGCCGGTCGTGGCGCACCTGGAAGGGCAGGGACTCGTCCAGCATCCGGCGATGCGTGGCGGCCACGTCGCTCACATGCCGCAGCCAGTTGTCGATCAGCCCCATGCGCTCGCCCCGCAGCGCCGCACCCACGCCGCCGCAGCCGTAGTGGCCGACCACCATGATGTGGCGCACCTTGAGCGCATCGACCGCGAACTGGATGGTCGATAGCGCGTTGAAGTCGGTGTGCACCACCACGTTGGAGACGTTGCGGTGCACGAAGATCGCACCGGGATCGATGTCCACGATCTGGGTGGAAGGCACGCGCGAGTCCGAGCATCCGATCCAGAGGAATCCGGGTGCCTGCTGCTGCGAAAGACGCCGGAAGAAGCCCGGCTCCTCCCTCTCGATGCGCTCGGCCCAGGCATGGTTGCGCTCGAACAGATCGCGGATTTCGCTCATTGCCACTCCATGGACGGTCGGGCCACAGCCCTCGAAAGTGCGAAGTGTGACAGGCACGGGCCATGGAGCGCATCCGCTCAGCAGGCAGCGTCGGCCACGCAGGGCCTGCCCCGGACATGATCCGGGGCCGACCCGCGGCGGTGCGCAACGCACGGCGGCTCGTCCGGCTACGGAGACGGTTCGCAGGTCGGGGCTACGCCTCCGGCGCGGGGTTTAGTCTTCGCAGGGGAAGCCGTGGGAAAACCCCAGCGTCTGAACAAGTCGTCATCCCGGCGAAGGCCGGGATCCGTGTTGTTGTTTTTGGAATGGATTGGACCGACCTTCGTCCGTCAGCAGCGGCCAGCCCTCGCTGGAATGACTGGGAGTCTGGTTCAGACTTTCCCTGATGCCCCTGGATCAAGCACCGCACCTTGCAGCACCCCCGCCGGATCAGCGACAGCGCGCCGCGCGGAGCCGTCGTCAGGATGGTCTTTACCGAGACGGCCCGACCCGGTATCCTTCCGCGTCCACCGTGAGGCCGTCGCCAGCACGCTGGGTCGCCGTTGCATACGGAGTGATGCCCGAGAGGCCGAAGGGGCTCCCCTGCTAAGGGAGTATGGGGTCAAAAGCTCCATCGAGGGTTCGAATCCCTCTCACTCCGCCAACGATACGAAAAAGCCGCCGATTCCGGCGGCTTTTTCGTGCGCCCAGCAACAGCCGCGCGAACGCGCATCTGTCACGAACCATCCTTCATGTCGTAATCCATTTCAGTGATCTCCGGCCGGGGTTGAGCCGGGTGCGGCACCAGCTCAAGCTCAACAATTCGTGTCCACTGAATGTCTTGATCGCTCATCTCGTGGGGCACCACTGGCTGAAGGTCACGGACCGGCCTGAGGACCGTGCTTGCGCCAGCAATGCACCTCCTTAATGGCCCCGAGTCTCAGTCAAGCGGCGCGCGGTGCGCGCTTGCGGTGCAGCAGCAGGAATCCCGCCGGGATCACCAGCATCGAGAGCAGCGGTGCGGTGATCATGCCGCCGACCATGGGGGCGGCGATGCGCTGCATGATTTCCGAGCCGGCACCTTCGCCGATGAAGAGCGGGAACAGGCCGGCGAGGATCACCGCCACCGTCATCGCCTTGGGCCGCACGCGCTGGACCGCGCCCTCGCGGATCGCGGCTTCGAGCGTGGCGAGATCCGGCGCGGCACCGGCGGCGAGGCGTTTGCTCCAGGCCTGGCGCAGGTAGACCAGCATGATCACGCCGAACTCGGCGGCCAGGCCGCCCAGGGCGATGAAGCCGATCAGGGTGGCGACCGAGACCGCGTGGCCCAGCAGCCAGATCAGCCACAGCCCGCCGACCAGCGCCAGCGGCAGGCTCAGGAGGATGATCGCGACTTCGCCCGGATCGCGGAACACGGTCCAGATAAGGATGAAGATGATCGCCAGCGCGATCGGGATCACCCAGGCCAGGCGTGCGCCGGCGCGCTCCAGGTATTCGAACTGCCCCGACCAGCCCAGGCTGTAGCCGGGCGGCAGCGTGACCTGGTCGCCGACCGTGCGCTGCAGGTCGGCGACCACCGAGCCGAGGTCGCGTCCGGCCACGTCGATGTAGACGTAACCCGTCAGGCGCGCGTTCTCGCTGCGCAGCATGGGCGGGCCCGCATGGATGGCGATCTCGGCAATCTGGCCCAGGGCGAGCTGCGCGCCGCCGGGCGCGATGATGGGCAGGCGCGTCAGGGCGGCCACCGAATCGCGCTGGGTGCGCGGATAGCGCACCACGATGGGATAGCGCTCCCGCCCTTCCAGGGCTTCGCCGATGGGCTCGCCGCCCACGGCCATCGCCACGAGACGCTGCACGTCGGCCTGGCGCAGGCCGTAGCGCGCCGCCGCGTCGGTGCGCACCTTCACATCCACGTAGCGACCGCCGCTGACGCGCTCGGCGAGCGCGGAGCTGACGCCGGGCACGGTGCGTGCGACCTGTTCGATGCGCGTCCCGATGTCGTCGATCAGCGCAAGATCCGGGCCGCTCACCTTGATCCCGATCGGGCTCTTGATGCCGGTGGCGAGCATGTCGATGCGGTTGCGGATGGGCGGGATCCAGAAGTTGCTCAGGCCCGGCACCTGGACCGCGGCATCGAGCGCCTCGCGCAGCCGCTGCGGCGTCATGCCGGGACGCCACTGGTCGCGGGGCTTGAAGGTGATGGTGGTTTCCAGCATTTCGATGGGAGCGGGATCCGTGGCGGTTTCCGCGCGCCCGGCCTTGCCGAAGACGTGCTCCACTTCGGGCACGGTCTTGATCATGCGGTCGGTCAGCTGCAGCAGCTGGCGCGCCTTGTCGGCCGAAAGCCCGGGCAGGGCGGTGGGCATGTAGACCAGACTGCCCTCATCGAGCGTCGGCATGAACTCGCTGCCCACGCGCGCGAGCGGCACGGCGGTGACGGCGATGAGCACCGCCCCCAGCGCCAGCGTGGTCCAGGGATGGCGCAGGCTGAGGTCGAGCAGCGGGCGATAGGCCACGATCAGGAGGCGATTGGCCGGGTTCTCGCGCTCGGGCCGGATGCGGCCGCGGATGAGATAGCCCATCAGTACCGGGATGAGCGTCACCGACAGGCCGGCCGCCGCCGCCATGGCGTAGGTCTTGGTAAAGGCCAGCGGCGAGAACAGACGGCCTTCCTGCGATTGCAGCGCGAACACCGGAATGAAGGACAGCGTGATGACCAGCAGGCACACGAACAGCGCCGGGCCGACCTCGGCCGCGGCCTCGCCGATCAGGCGCCAGTGCGCCTCGCCGGTCGGGGCTTCGCCGTGCTCGTCGCGCCAGTGTTCCAGGTGCTTGTGGGCGTTCTCGATCATCACCACGGCGGCATCGACCATGGCACCGACGGCAATCGCGATGCCGCCGAGCGAGAGCAGGTTGGCGGTGATGCCCTGCCACTGCATCACGATGAAGGCGGCCAGGATTCCCAGCGGCAGCGTGATCACGGCGACCAGGGCCGAGCGCAGGTGCCAGAGGAACAGCAGGCACACCAGCGCCACCACGAGGAACTCTTCAGCCAGCTTGCCGGTGAGGTTGTGGACCGCATCGAGGATCAGCTCGGAGCGGTCGTAGACCGGCACGATCTGCACGCCTTCGGGCAGGCTGGCGGACAGCTCGGACAGACGCGCCTTCACCCGCTCGATGGCGCCGAGCGCATCCTTGCCGCTGCGCAACACGATGATGCCGCCCACGACCTCGCCTTCGCCGTCCAGCTCGGCGATACCGCGGCGAAAGGTCGGTCCGCGCGTCACCCGCGCAATCTCGCCCAGGAGTACCGGCACCGGGCCGTCGATCGCCACCGGCACGCGCTCGAAATCCTCGCGGCTGCGCAGCCGGCCTTCGCTGCGCACCATCATGTCGGCCTCGCCCTGCTCGATCACCGAGCCGCCGGTGGCACCGTTGGCGGCGGTGATGGCCTCGGCGATCTGCTCGAAACCGATGCCGCGTGCGGCCAGCGCGGCGGGATCGGGTTCGATCTGCCAGGCGCGCACCGCGCCGCCCACGCTGGCCACTTCGGCCACGTCCGGGATCGTGCGCAGCTCGTAGGAGAGGAACCAGTCCTGCAGGGCGCGCAGTTCGCCGATGTCGCGCCGGCCGGAGCGGTCGACCAGCGCGTACTGGTAGATCCAGCCCAGGCCGGTGGCATCGGGCCCCAGCGCCGGATTGACGCCGGCGGGCAGGCGATCCCGAATCTGGCTGAGGTATTCGAGTACCCGCGAACGCGCCCAGTAAAGGTCGGTGTCATCGTCGAACAGGATGTAGACGAAGGAATCCCCGAACATGGAGAAGGCCCGCACCGTCGCCACGCCCGGCACCGAAAGCAGGGTGGTCGCGAGCGGATAGGTGATCTGGTCTTCAACCACCTGCGGCGGCTGGCCGGCCCACTGGGTTCGCACGATGACCTGGGTGTCGGAGAGGTCGGGCAGGGCGTCGAGCGGGGTGTTGCGCACCGACCAGACGCCGACCGCGGCCAGCAGCGCGGCCGCCATCAGCACCAGGGCGCGGTTGGCGATGCAGGCGTGGATCAGGCGCGCGATCACGGGGTCGGATCCTTGCCGTGATTGGCGTGATCAACGTGATCAACGTGATCAACGTGCCCCTGCGCGTCGTCCCGCTCGACCGCACCCGGCTGCAGGGCCGGATTCGCGCGGTGGCTGGAATGGTCCATCGCGGAATGATCCATCGTGGAGTGGTCCATTGCGGAGTGGTCCATCGCGGAGTGGTCCATCGCGGAGTGGTCCATCGCGGAGTGGTCCATCGCGGAGTGGTCCATTGCGGAGTGGTCCATCGCGGAGTGGTCCATCGCGGAGTGGTCCGGGGAGGGCGTGGCGAGGCGCTCCAGCGCGCCGGAGAGGCTGGCCTCCGAGTCGATCAGGAACTGGCCCGAGGTCACCACCCGGTCGCCTTCGGCCAGACCGGAAAGGATTTCCGTCGTGCCGCCGGCGCTGCGCCCGGGCTGTACCCGTACCGGCGCGAAGCTGCCGTCGTGGCGCTGCACGATCACGCGGCTGTCGCTGCCGGTGGAGACCAGTGCATCGGTCGGAATCAGCGCCACGCGCGGGCCGGCTGGCGGTATCAGGGTGACGCGCGCGAACATGCCCGGTGCCAGTCGACCGTCCTGGTTGTCGAGCACGATGCGGGCCGGCTGGGTGCGGCTGGCGGCGTCCACCTGCGGCAGCAGGGATTCGACATGGCCGGCAAAGACCTCGCCGGGGCGTGCGTCAACGCGCGCTTCGACCGCGAGCCCGGCGGCAAGGCGGGCGGCGTCCGCCTGCGGGATCGCGGCCTCCAGCCAGAGCGTGTCGAGACGGGCGACGCGAAACAGCGGTGCGCCGGCCGCCACGGTTTCACCCTCGCGCACCAGCACCTCGCTGACCACGCCATCGTGCGGAGCGAGCAGCGCCAGCGTGCCGGAACCGCTGGCGCTGCCGGGCAGCCCGAGCGCGCGCAGGCGCTGGCGCGAGGCATCCTGCAGCGAGCGCGCGGCCGGGGACTGCGCTGCATCCAGCGCACGTGTTTCAGCCGCAGCGCTGCTCCACTGCGGCGCGCGCATCAGCGCGAGGCGCTGGCCCCGGCGCACGGCGGTAAACGGCGCGCGCACGTCCACCCGTTCCACAAGCCCTTCCACCCGCGCCGCGACCACCGCCTCATGCCGCAGGTCCCAGGTCAGCGTGCCGGGAACCGTGATGTCCGATTCCAGGCGGCCGGCCTTCACCTCGCTGGTGCGGATGCCCAGGTTCTGCTGCACGCCCGGGTCGATTCGCACCTGTGCCTGCGCCGCCTCGTCGGCGTAGCGCGGCACGAGATCCATGTCCATGAAAGGCGACTTTCCGGGCTTGTCGAAGCGCTGGTTCGGCACCATCGGGTCGTACCAGTAGAGCACCTCGCGATGTGCCGCAGCGGACGATTCGCCGCCGGCGTGCTCGGCATGGCCCGGGTCGCGGCCGGCGTTCCATGAAATCCCGAGGCGGAATCCGATGAACAGCACGACGGACGCGACAAGGAGGAGGAATGCAGGATGGAATCGCAGGTTCATGGAGTGGATACCTCGTCGGGCAACAGCCAGGCCAGCGCCGCCCAGATGCGGCCGAGTTCGCCCTGAAGCCGGGCGTGTTCGATGGTGAGTTCGATTTCGTCGCGGCGCGCCTCGATCCAGGGCTGCAGTTCGCCACCGGCTCCATAGGCCGCCAGCGCCACGGCGGAACGGTCGTGCGCCAGCGGCAGGGCGTGGTGTTCGATGCGATCCAGCTGGCGCACCTGCGCGCGCCAGTCCGCGAGGGTGCGGCGCAGCGACTCGCGCTGTTCGCGGCGGGCCTCGTCGCGTTCGGCGACCGCGGCGTCCAGGTCGGCGCGGCGTGCGGCGATGGTGCGGTCCTGACGATTGCGTGCGAACAGCGGCAGGCCGACGGAAAACTCCAGCATCAGCATGTCGCTGCGTGACCCGCCCTCGGGAGATCGGTCGCGCCGGCCGTAGCTCAGCGCCAGGCCGTAGTCCGGGCGCTTTTGCGCCAGCGCCGCATCCACCTCGGCTTCGGCCACGCGCTCGCTGCCGGCCCAGGGCAGAAGCGGGGCGAGCTGGTCAAGGTTCGCCAGCAGGCGATCTTCGGCGATGCGCAGCTGGCGCAGGTCGGGCAGCGTGCCGGATGCGGTGGGCGGATCGGCCTCGCCATCGACCCAGCGCGCGAGCCCGGCGGCGGCCGATTCCACGTCGCCCTGCGCCGCCTCGATCCGGTTCTCCAATGCCAGCGCGGTGGCCTGGATGGCCAGGGTTTCGCTGGCCGAGCCGCTGCCGCCGGACAGCCGCGCCCGCGCGGTCCGTTCGGCAATATCGGACGTTTCGCGCAGGGCTTCCAGCGCCTCGCGCTGCGCCTGTGCGCTCCACAGCGCGAACCAGGCCTGCGCTACCCGCTGGCGTACCGTCGCGCGTTCGGCGACGCTCACGTCCTGCGCCCGGCCCCACTGCGCGCGCGCGATGGATCGCTGCGCCTCGCGCTTGGCGCGTGCGGGAAATTCCTGCATCAGGCCGATCTGCTGGCTGGTCATGTCGTCGGCGCGCAGGTCGAAGGCGTCGGGGCCGGTGACCGGCCAGTCGGAAATGCCGAAGGTCAGGCGCGGATCGGGCAGGGCGGCGGCGCTGGCGATGGTTTGGCTGGCGGCGACTTCGCGCGCGGCGCTGGCCGACAGGCTGGGCGCGCGCTCGGTGCCAAGGCGCAGGGCCTCGTCGAGATCGATCGCGCGTGCGCTCGCCGTGCCCGCGGCGGCGGCAAGAATCGCGGCGAAGGCGGCTGGCACGCTGAAGCGGGCCTGGAGGGATGCCATGCGGACGCACTCCACGATGGGTGATGGATGCAGCCCGTGAGTCTGAAGAAGCGCGGGTGTCGGCGGGATGGCCCAGGATGACAAAGCCGTAATGATGGGGTGGGCGGCGCAGCGGTTCGCGCGATGCTCGCGGTGCTTGCGCCGGCCGCCGCGGCACCGTGCGGACGGCGGGCAGGTATCCTTTGGAATCCGCCCACCGCTTGCGCCACGTCAAGGCCGATTGCCTGTTCGTGGCGCAGACTTCCACCACTGCCGGAGCCCGCGCCATGCCCCCTGCCATTCCCGATGCGGTCCGCATCCTCGGCCTGCTCGACCTCACCAGCCTGGGGGAAGACGACACCCCCGCGAAGATCCGCGCGCTGTGCGAATCGGCCCGCACGCCCTACGGGCTGCCGGCGGCGCTGTGCGTGTATCCGGAACACGTGACCACGGTGCGCGAGGCCATGGCCGGAAGCGGGATGAAGGTGGCGACCGTGGTGAACTTTCCCGATGGCGGCAGCGATCCGGATCGCGTGGTGCGCGAGACCCGCCGTGCCATCGCCGCCGGTGCCGACGAGATCGACATGGTGCTGGCCTGGCGCGCGCTGAAAACGGGCGATGCGGCCACGGCCCGCGCCGGCGTGGAGGCCTGCCGCGCCGCCTGCGGGCCGGGTATCAGCCTCAAGCTGATCCTGGAATCGGGTGAACTGGGCACGCCCGGGCTGATCCGCGCAGCCAGCGATATCGGCCTCGACGTCGGTGTCGATTTCCTCAAGACCTCCACCGGCAAGGTGCCGGTCAATGCGACGCTGGAAGCGGCCGCGGTCATGCTCGACGCCATCGCCGCGCGCGGCGGGCGCTGCGGCTTCAAGGCGGCCGGCGGCGTGCGCACGCTGGCCGAGGCGCAGGCCTATCTGGCGCTGGCCGAAGCCCGCTTCGGTGCCGACTGGATCACGCCGGCGCACTTCCGTTTCGGTGCCAGCGCGCTGCTGGGTGCCGTGACTTCGGCGCTGGCGGAGTAGGGCGATGGCGCGGGCGATCTGGCTGGTGCTCGACTCCCTCGGCCTTGGCGGTGCCCCCGATGCCGTCGCCTACGGCGACGAAGGTGCCGATACCTTCGGCCACATCGCCGCCGCCTGTGCGGCGGATGCGCGCGGGCCGCTGCGGCTGCCGAACCTCACGCGCCTGGGCCTGCCGCAGGCGCATGCGCTGTCGGTCGGTGCGCCGGCACCGGGCTTTGAAAATCTGCCCGAACCGGCAAGCCTGTGGGGCTGCATGGCGGAGCGATCCAGCGGCAAGGACACGCCTTCCGGCCACTGGGAAAGCGCCGGCGTGGTGCTGGAAACGGCGTTTGGCCTGTTCGATGCGCCGGAAAACACGTTTCCGCCCGAACTCCTCGATGCCCTCGTCACGCGCGGCAGGCTGCCCGGCGTGCTCGGCAACTGCCACGCCTCGGGCACCGAGATCATTGCGCGCCTGGGCGAGGAGCACATTGCCAGCGGCAAGCCCATCGTCTATACCTCGGCCGACTCGGTGTTCCAGATCGCCGCGCACGAGGAGCACTTCGGCCTGCAGCGCCTGCTCGATCTGTGCGTGCTGGCGCGCGAACTGCTGGGGCCGTGGAACATCGGCCGGGTCATCGCGCGGCCGTTCATCGGCACCGCGCGCGACGGCTACGTGCGCACCGGCAACCGCCGCGACTATGCGCTGGAGCCGCCCGCGCCGACCCTGCTGGATGTCGCCCGTGCCGCCGGCCGCGAGGTGGTGTCGGTCGGCAAGATCAGCGACATCTTCGCCGCGCGCGGCGTCACCCGTGCGCTCAAGGGCAACGGCCACGACGCCCTGTTCGACGCCACGCTCAGCGCCATGGCCGAGACCGGTGACGGTGCCCTGATCGCCACCAACTTCGTCGATTTCGACAGCGTGTACGGGCACCGCCGCAACGCATTGGGCTACGGCGTGGCGCTGGAGCATTTCGATGCGCGCCTGCCCGAGGTTCTCGCCGCGCTGCGCCCGCACGATCTGCTGGTGATGAGCGCCGACCACGGCTGCGATCCGACCTGGCCGGGCAGCGACCACACCCGCGAGCGCGTGCCGCTGCTGGCCTTCGCGCCCGGCATCGCCGGCCGCGCGCTCGGGCGACGTGACAGCTTCGCCGATCTGGGGCAGGGCATCGCCACCCATCTTGGCCTTGCGCGCCTCGCGCACGGCCGCTGCTTTCTCACCGAGACCGCGCCATGAGTTCCGCACATATCGACGCCGCCCCCGGCCAGATCGCCGACACCGTCCTTTTGCCCGGCGATCCGCTGCGCGCGCGCTTCGTCGCGCAGGCCCTGCTCGCCGATCCGCAGCAGGTCACCGCGCGCCGCAACATGCTGGGCTTCACCGGCACCTGGAACGGCCGGCCCGTGAGCGTGATGGGCGGCGGCATGGGCATTCCTTCCACCGCGATCTACGTCACCGAACTGGCACGCAGCTACGGCGTGCGCCGCATCATCCGCATCGGCACCTGCGGCGGGCTGGGCGATGTGGCGATGGGCGAGGTGCTTCTGGCGCAGTCGGGCAGTACCGATTCGCGCTTCAACCGCATGCAGTTCGGCGGGCACGATCTTGCCGCCAGTGCCGATTTCGGCCTGCTGCGCGCAGCCGTGGACAGCGCCGCCGAACAGGATCTTGCGGTGCGCGTGGCCAACGTGTTCAGCACCGACTGCTTCTACGACGGCGATCCGCAGGTGCTCGACCACCTGCGCCGGCATCACATCATCGGCGTGGAGATGGAAACCGCCGGCCTCTACGGCCTGGCGATGCGCGAGGGCTTCCGGGCGCTGGCCATCCTCACGGTGAGCGATCTTTTCGCCACCGGCGAAAGCATGCCCGCCGCCGAGCGCGAGCAGGGCCTGATCCGCATGGCGAAGCTGGCGCTGGCGTGCACCGAGCCCGGCTGAGGACGGCGCGGGATTCCTGATCCGGCGGGCGCGCCGGCCGCCGCACCGATCTGGATGCGATCGCATCGTATTGCGATCCGCGCGCCGCAGCGCGACCATGGGGCTTCATTCCACCACGCGGAGCGACCCATGGCCGATCAATGGCTGACCAGCCTCATCACCCCGACCCCGCAGGCCGGCTTCGAACTGGCGATCACGCTGAGCCGCCGCGGCGTGAAGTACGCCCAGCCCGATGTGGACGTGCTGCACAAGCTGCGCCCGGAATATGCGGACAGTGCCGCCGGTCTGACGGCCGCCTCGCAGGTGGTGGCGATCAACTTCCAGACCATCGCGGCGGCCAACGGCTACTGGCGCGGCTGAATCGCGCAGCGCTCGCCTTGATCCAGGTCAGGGCGAGCGGGAAGCGTCGGCGTAGCATGGCGGATCTTGATGCAAACAGGAGTCATTCCCATGTCGCTCGATCCCGAACCCAACGTCTACATCTTCGACGCCCGCGGCATCGCCCGCCGCTTTCGCCATTCGGCGATCTTCGGCGCGCTCGGCGCGCTGCGCAACGGCGAGACGATGCGCTTCATCAACGACCACGATCCGATCCCGCTGCTGGGCCAGCTGCAGCAGCGCTTCGGCGAATACCTCAGCGTCGATTACCGCCAGCGCGATCCGTCCGGCGTCGTGATCGACTTTGGCATCAGCGGCCTGCCGGAAGAGTGAGCCATGGCGATGCAACCGTTTTTTTCCGACGCGCCGCGCATCACGGTGCACGATGCGCTGGCCGAGTTCCTCGGCAGCTGCGATGACGGCATGATCGAGTACGGCTACGCCGATGCGGTGCGCGTGGCCGGGCATTCCTGCCCGACCGTGGCCGGTGCCTACCTGATGGCGCTGGCCGGACTGCATGCGCTCTATCCGGACGCCGTACCCGAGCGCGGCGGCATCGAGGTGGCGATGAGCAGCGGCGAGGAGGAAGGCACCACGGGAGTGATCGCGCAGGTTTTCACCCTGTTGACCGGTGCCGCGGCCAGCAACGGCTTCCACGGCATCGGCGGACGCTTCCGTCGTCACGGCCTGCTGCGCTACGGCGAGCAGATGCCGGGCTTCGTCGCCCGCTTCAGGCGCACGGACACGGGCGATGCGGTGTATCTGGATCTGGACGTGTCCAGCGTGCCGGCCGCGCCCGACCTGCGCCTGCGGATGACACGCGCGCTGCAGCCCGATGCCGACATCGAGGAGCGTCGCGGTTTTGCCGCCACATGGCAGGATCGCGTGCGCCGTCTGCTGCTGGAACACGGCAGCGATCCGGCCGTGATCCGGGTGGTTCGGCAGCCCGCTTGACGCCTTGCGCGCCCGTCGCGCAGCGCGCGGCGGGCCGATAGAGTATCGCCCCGTGCCGTGCGCGATCTCCGCGGGAACGGCCGGGTGGATGCGGAGTGATCATGCGGCTGCTGGTGGTCGAAGACGAGGAAAAGACCGGCGACTACGTACGCCAGGGGCTGACCGAGGCCGGCTTCGTGGTGGATCTGGCGCGCAACGGCCTGGACGGCCGGCATCTGGCCGCGACCGGCGACTACGACCTCATCGTGCTCGACGTGATGCTGCCGGACGTGGACGGCTGGAGCATCCTGCGCTCGCTGCGCAGCGGCGGCAGCCAGGTGCCGGTGCTGTTCCTGACCGCCCGCAGCGCGGTGGAGGATCGCGTGCAGGGGCTGGAGCTGGGGGCCGACGACTACCTCATCAAACCCTTTGCCTTCTCCGAACTGCTGGCGCGGGTACGCACCCTGCTCAGGCGCGGTGCCGCGCCGGTGAATCCCGACTTCATCCGCATCGCGGACCTCGAACTCGACCTGCCGCGCCGGCGCGCGGCGCGCGGCGGACAGCGCATCAACCTCACGCCCAAGGAGTTCGCCCTGCTGGAACTGCTGGCGCGGCGTCAGGGCGAAGTGCTGCCGCGCTCGCTGATCGCGTCCCAGGTCTGGGACATGAACTTCGACAGCGACACCAATGTCATCGACGTGGCGATCCGCCGCCTGCGCGCCAAGATCGACGAGGGCTTCGAACCCAGGCTGATCCACACCGTGCGCGGCATGGGCTATCGGCTGGATCTTCCCGATGCCTGAGGCGAACACGCGCCCGCGCCGCCCCGCCTCGCTCGCGCTGCGGGTGATCGCGCTGGTCGGCATTTCGATGGCGCTGGTGCTGATCGGCTTCAACTGGATCAGCGCGCGCGCGCTCGACCGGCACTTCGTGGAGATGGACGAGGCCGAACTGCGCGCGGTGGCCGCCGCTGTGTTCCGCACGCTGGAAGCCACGCCGGCGGATGAAATCCCCGACCTGCAGCCGGCGGTGCGCGGGCACCACGGCGTGCATTTCCTGCTGCTCGATCCGGCCCTGCGCGACGCGCCGGCATCCCGCCACGGCCCGGAACTGGCGCGCTTTGCCGCCGGCGTGCCGCCGGTCGATCCCGATGGGCACTGGCCGCTGGCGGTGTGGGAAGAGGGCGGCACCCACTACCGCGGCACCGTGGTGGCGCTGGCGCATCCGCCCGGGCTGCGTCTGGCCGTGGCGATGGACATCGACACCCACGAGCACTTCACCCGCGAGTTCCGCCGCATCCAGCGCTGGACCTTTGCCCTGGCCATGGCGCTGGTGGTGGCGGTGGCCTGGCTCGCGGTGCGCTGGGGTCACGCGCCGATCCGCCGCACCAACGAGCGCATCCGCGCGATCTCCTCCTCGCGCCTCTACCTGCGCCTGGACCCGGACGCAGTGCCGGTCGAACTGGGCGAAACCCTGGTCGCGTTCAACGACCTGCTCGCCCGGCTCGAGGACGGCTTCGCCCAGCTCGCCAATTTTTCCGCCGACATCGCGCACGAACTGCGCACGCCCGTCACCAACCTCACCACCCAGACCGAGGTCGCGCTCGGGCAGGCGCGCAGCGCCGAGGAATACCGCGAGATCCTCTATTCCAATCTGGAGGAATTCGGGCGTCTGAACCGCATGATCAACGACATGCTTTTCCTGGCCCAGACCGAGAACGCACCGGACGCGCTCAGGCGCGAGGAGGTCGATCTGGCGGCCACGCTGCGCGACCTGTTCGACTACTTCGAGGCCTGGTGCGAGGAGCGCGGCGTGCTGCTGGAACTGTCGGGCGACGCCGCGCCGGCATGGGGCGATCGCGAGATGCTGCGTCGCGCGCTCGGCAATCTTCTGTCCAACGCCATCCGCTACACCCCGGCGGGCGGCTGCGTGGGCGTGACGCTTGCGCAGCAAGACGGCCGCGTCCGCCTCGTCATCGCCAACCCCGGCCCGGTCATACCCGCCGCCGACCTGCCGCGGCTGTTCAATCGTTTCTACCGGGTCGATCCGTCGCGCCAGAAGCAGGGTGCCGGCGCCGGCCTGGGCCTTGCCATCGTCAAGTCCATCGTCGAGGCGCACGGCGGCCGGGTGGACGTGGCATCGGACGAGGCCTCGACGCGCTTCTCGGTGGTTCTGCCGCAGGCAAAGCGCTGAGTTCCTGCGGGGCGCTGCGCGGATCCTGATGGCTGCGTGCGCCGCGCCTCAACGCTCCGTGCCGCCGATGCGCGGCAGGTTCCAGCCCCGGCGCATCGCCAGGTAGCGCAGGGAAAAGCACAGCGTGATGCCGGTCCATGACACCCAGGCCATCGGCAGCCCGAGGCTTTCGCCGGCGACCTGCACGCAGGCGGCGAGCAGGGCGGCGGAAGCGTAGATTTCCTTGCGCAGGATCAGCGGCAGGCGGTTGAGCAGCACGTCGCGCAGCACGCCGCCGCCGACCGCGCTGACCACGCCGAGCGCGATCGCCACCTGCGCGTTGTGGCCGAAGACCAGGCTCTTGTGTGCGCCGAACACGGCAAAGAAACCCAGACCCAGCGCATCGAACATCTGCACCGGATGGGCAAGCCGCCGCAGTACCGGATAGGCCACGATGGCCAGGATCGAGGCGGTCAGCGCAAGCAGCAGGTAGCGCCAGTCGGCCAGCCCGGCCGGCGGCACCGCGCCGATGCTGAGATCGCGGATGATGCCGCCGCCGCAGGCCACCAGCCAGGCGATGGCGATCACGCCGAACAGATCGAGGTTCTTCTGCCGTGCCGCGAGCGCGCCGCTGATGGCGAAGGCGAAAGTGCCCACCAGGTCGAGCAGGGTGAACAGCGGGATGTCGTCGCTCATGGTGGGGCCGGGGTCTCGGGTGGCGGTGGTGGTTCGGCGTCATTGTGCCGGCGAAGCCCCGCCGCGTGGCGTGCCTGCCCGCGCCCGAAGACGCCCGTATCCGGTGCGCGGCGCAGGCGCGGCACGTGATGTCTGGAATGTGAACCGCGCCTGCCCGACGCCTGGCTTCCTCAATATACTGGCCCCATGACCCAGGACCCGACCCCAGACCCCGGACAGGAGCACGAGGAAGGCTACGGCATCGCGCTGGCTCCGGCGCGGCCGGAGGTGAAACCGCCGCCGCTCTACCGCGTGCTTCTGCTCAATGACGACTACACCCCGATGGATTTCGTGGTGGAGGTGCTGCAGGTGTTCTTCAGCATGAACCGGGAAGGCGCCACCCAGGTGATGCTGCACGTCCACACCCGCGGGCGCGGCGTTTGCGGCGTTTTCACCCGGGAAGTGGCGGAAACCAAGGTGGCGCAGGTGAACGAATTCTCACGCGCGCACCATCATCCGTTGATGTGCACTATGGAGCAGGCATGAGCATCCCCATGTTCAGCCCATTGCGGCCCCGCAGGACGGCCGCCCACGCATAGGGAGATTGCGATGTTCAGCAAGGACCTCGAGTTCACCATCGGCCAGTGCTACAAGCAGGCGCGCGAGAGCCGGCATGAGTTCATGACGGTCGAACACCTGCTGCTGGCGCTTCTGGACAACCCGTCCGCCGCCGGCGTGCTGCGGGTTTGCGGCGCGGATCTTCCGCGCCTGGCCAGCGAATTGCGCAGCGTGATTGCCGAGACGGTGCCGGTGCTGCCCAAGGAGGACAGCCGCGACACCCAGCCCACGCTGGGCTTCCAGCGCGTGCTGCAGCGGGCGGTCTACCACGTGCAGTCGTCCGGCCGGAAGGAAGTCACCGGGGCCAACGTGCTGGTGGCGATCTTCGGCGAGAAGGATTCGCACGCGGTCTATCACCTCAACCAGCAGGAGATCACCCGTCTGGACGTGGTGAACTACATCTCCCACGGTGTCGCCAAGGTGGGGCAGGACGCGCCCAAGGCCGAACCGGAAGCCGGCAAGGAAGGCGAGACCATCGACGAGAAGGCCACCAGTCCGCTCGCCGAGTTCACCAGCAACCTCAACGAGCTCGCGCGCGAGGGCAAGATCGATCCCCTGATCGGGCGCAAGGACGAGGTCGAGCGCACCATCCAGGTGCTTTGCCGCCGGCGCAAGAACAACCCGCTCTACGTCGGTGAAGCCGGCGTGGGCAAGACCGCGCTGGCCGAAGGCCTGGCCAAGCGCATCGTCGATGGCGACGTTCCCGAGGTGCTCAAGGGTGCCACGATCTACGCGCTCGACCTGGGAGCGCTGGTGGCCGGCACCAAGTACCGCGGCGACTTCGAGAAGCGCCTCAAGGGCGTGCTGGCGCAGCTGCGCAAGGAAGACGAGGCGATCCTCTTCATCGACGAAATCCACACCATCATCGGTGCCGGTTCGGCCTCGGGCGGTACCATGGATGCGTCCAACCTGATCAAGCCGGCGCTGGCCTCGGGCGAGCTGCGCTGCATCGGCTCGACCACGTTCCAGGAATACCGCGGCGTGTTCGAGAAGGATCACGCGCTGGCGCGGCGCTTCCAGAAGATCGACGTGGTGGAGCCGTCCGTGGCCGAAGCGGTGGAAATCCTGCTCGGGCTCAAGTCGCGCTTCGAGGAGCATCATCGCGTCGAATACAGCAACGACGCGATCCGCGCGGCCGTGGATCTTTCGGTCAAGCACATCGGCGAGCGCCTGCTGCCGGACAAGGCCATCGACGTGATCGACGAAGCCGGCGCGCGCCAGCGCGTGGTGCCCGAATCCGAGCGAAAGGCCCTGATCGACGTGCCCGAGATCGAGCTGATCGTGGCCAAGATGGCGCGCATCCCCGCCAAGCAGGTGTCGGCCTCGGACAAGGACGTGCTCAAGAGCCTGGAACGCAACCTCAAGATGGTGGTGTTCGGGCAGGACGAAGCCATCGACACGCTCACCGCCGCCATCAAGATGGCGCGCTCGGGCCTGGCCCAGCCGGACAAGCCGATCGGCAGCTTCCTGTTCGCCGGCCCGACCGGCGTGGGCAAGACCGAGGTCACCCGCCAGCTCGCGATGCAGCTCGGGATCGAGCTGATCCGCTTCGACATGAGCGAGTACATGGAACCGCACTCGGTGTCGCGCCTGATCGGCGCGCCTCCGGGCTACGTCGGCTTCGACCAGGGCGGCCTGCTGACCGAGAAGATCGTCAAGACGCCGCACTGCGTGCTGCTGCTGGACGAGATCGAGAAAGCCCATCCGGACATCTTCAACATCCTGCTGCAGGTGATGGACCGCGGCGTGCTCACCGATACCAACGGGCGCGAAGCCAACTTCCGCAACGTGGTGCTGGTGATGACCACCAACGCCGGCGCGCAGCAGGCGGCGCGGCGCACCATGGGCTTCGTCGAGCAGAACCACAGCACCGATGCGATGGAAGTGATCCGCCGCAGCTTCTCGCCCGAGTTCCGCAACCGGCTCGATGCGGTGGTGCAGTTCGGCGGGCTGGATTTCGACCACATCCTGCGCGTGGTGGACAAGTTCATCATCGAGCTGGAAACCCAGCTGCAGGAAAAGCACGTCAGCTTCAGCGTCGATCCCGAAGCGCGGCGCTGGCTGGCCGAGCACGGCTTCGATCCGCAGATGGGCGCGCGCCCGATGGCGCGCGTGCTGCAGGAGAAGATCAAGCGCCCGCTCGCCGATGAACTCCTGTTCGGCGCGCTGGTTGGCGGCGGTCGGGTCGAAGTGACGGTGCGCGACGGCGAGTTGGCGGTCGCGGCCCAGCCCGAACCCGCGCGACTGCTGCCGGCAACGATCGAGGATTGATCCTTGCAGATGGCCGGCGTTGGGGGGGGGGTGGGCCCCCCCCCCCCCCGGCCCGGGCGCCCCGCTGGCGCCCCCCCCCGGGCCCCCCGCGGGGGCCGGGGGGGGGCCCCGCCCCCCCGCCCCCCCCCCCGCCGGGGGCGCGGGCGTCGGCAGGGCCGGTGGGGGGGGGGGGGGGGGGGGGGGGGGGGGGGGCCCCCCCCCCCCCCCCCCCCCCCCCGGGACCGGCCTGAACTGATGCCGCGATCCCGGTGACGCGGCGCTGGTCAAGGCGGGCGCAAGCGCGTACAGTACGCGAAGATTGCTGCGCCGCATCACGCCATCCCGGGCGTTCGGCGCACGGCGCTGCGTACTCTGCGCGCCGCCGACGGCCGATCCCGGCCAGCGCGTTCCGCCCAATCCCTGTCGCGCCACGGTTGCGGGAAACCCGTGGCGTGCGACCCCCAAGGAGTCACCATGTCCTTCACTTCGCTCGGGCTTGCGCCCGGGATCGTCCGTGCGCTGGATGCGCTCGGCTACCAGTCCCCCACGCCGATCCAGGAACGCGCCATTCCGCTGGTGCTGGAAGGCCGCGACCTTCTCGCCGGCGCACAGACCGGCACCGGCAAGACCGCCGCGTTCGCGCTGCCGCTGATCCAGCGCCTGTCGGCCACGCCCGCGCGTCCGCTCTCGCGCACGCCGCGCGCGCTCATCCTCACGCCGACGCGCGAACTGGCCCTGCAGGTACACGAAAACCTGCGCGAATACGCCCGCCATGCGCGCGTGTCGAGCACGGTCATCTTCGGCGGCGTCGGCATGGGACCGCAGACCGAGGCGCTGCGCCGCGGCGTGGACGTGCTGGTGGCCACGCCCGGTCGCCTGATCGACCACGTCGAGCAGCGCCATCTGGACCTGTCGCGCATCGAGGTGCTGGTGCTGGACGAGGCCGACCGGATGCTCGACATGGGCTTTTTGCCGGCGATCCGCCGCATCCTGGCCATGCTGCCGACGCAGGGCCGCCAGACCCTGCTGTTCTCGGCCACCTTCGCCCAGGAAATCAAGGACATCGCCCACCGCTTCATGCGTGATCCGGCGGAAGTGCAGGTGACCCCGCAGAACAGCGTGGTGGCCACCATCGAACACCGCGCCCATCCGGTCGACACGGACCGCAAGCGCGATCTGCTGCTGCACCTGATCGCCGCCGACAGCCGCCGCCAGGCGCTGGTCTTCACCCGCACCAAGCACGGTGCCAACCGCCTGTCCGACTGGCTCGAAAAGGCCGGCGTGCGCAGCGCCGCAATCCACGGCAACAAGTCGCAGAGCGCGCGGGTCAAGGCGCTGGATGGATTCAAGGACGGCGGCGTCACCGTGCTGGTGGCCACCGACATCGCCGCGCGCGGCATCGATATCGACCAGCTCCCGCTGGTGGTCAACTTCGATCTGCCGACGCTGGCCGAAGACTACGTGCACCGCATCGGCCGCACCGGCCGCAACGGCAGCACCGGCGAGGCCATCTCGCTGGTGTCGCCGGAGGAAGGTCCACTGTTGCGCGACATCCAGCGCCTGCTCAAGCAGGACATCACGTTGATGCCGATCGCAGGCTACGAGGCCTCCAGGGCGCTGCAGATGGATGCCTCGCTCAAGGCCGCGCGCCGCCCCGGGCAGCCGCCGCAGCGCGGCCCGCGCCCGGCCGGAAAGCCCGGTTCGCCGCGCTCGGGCAAGCCCGCCTCGCGTCCTGCCCCCAAGCCCGCCCGCAGTGCCGGGCACGGCGGCAAGGACCACCGCGGCCAGGGCGGAAGCCGCGGGCGCGGGCAACAGGCGGTCTGAGGTTCGCGACAGGCGTGGCCTGTCGGCTCCCTTCGGCGAGGCGCGCGGCCGGCGTCCGCGCGCATTGGCGCGCGGCCAAGGCCGTGAGGCGCGATCCGGGAGTCGGCTGCGGCCGTTTGTCGTCAAGAATGCGGGCGGCGCGCCGTCCGGCACCTTGTGCCACGGCGCTGAGGGTTCTTGCCGCGTTTTCGCGTACTGGAGGGGTGCCCTTGCCCAGGAGTTGCCCCGATGCGCCGCAGTCTTGCCGCCACCTGCCTTCTTTCCTGCCTCGCCGCGCCGGCCGGCCATGCTGAAATCATGGTCGGCGGCCTGGGCGCGCCGGAAGGCGCGACGCACCCGCTGAGTGCGTTTACCAGCCTGGCGCAGGGCACGATGACGCCGTATCGCCAGATCGTCGGGCCGAACATCCAGGTCCGCGAGCCGATGTTCGGCAGCTACGAGCCCAACCAGCAGCTGATCTACGTGTCCGACTTTCGCGGGCAGGCGGTCCGGGTGTTCCCGGCGTTCGCCAGCGGTGACGTGGCTCCCATCCGCGTGATCAACCCGCCGCTGATCGGCCAGACCCGCGCCAATGCGCCCGTCTTTGACCACGGCGAACTGGGCGTGATCGTGAGCAACTGCTGCATCGGCACCTATCCGCTGGATGCCAGCGGCGATGCGGTGCCGCGTGTCCGGGCGGTAAGCTGGGGCGGCGGCAGCGGCGGCGTCACCGGGTTGAACAGCCCGCACCACCTTCACTACCTGCCGGCCAGCGACGAATACGCGGTGCTCGACTATGCGCCGGCCCCGTCCTACGCCTCGCGCATCGTGTTCCACCACCGCACCGCGAACGGCAACGTGCCGCCCTCGCGCATGATCACCGGCCCGTTTGTCGCCAACGCGCGCGGCATGGCCTACGACCCGACCTCACGGCGCATCTTCGTGCTGCGCATCACGCCGCAGTCGCCGCCGGCGGGCAACATCGGCCTCATCAGCGTATTCGACGACAGCGCCAGCGGTGATGCCGTTCCGCTGCACACGATCTACAGCAGCCAGCTGTACGAAGATCCGGGATACTATTTCGCCGGACTGGGATTCGACCCCTACACCGACCGCCTGATGGTCAGCATCACGCAGAGCGGCAGCCCGGCCGCCAACCGCCTCATGACGTTCGCTGCGACGGCCGTCGGCTCGACGTCCCCCATCCAGGATCTCAACGGCACGAACCTGAGCCCGTACAGCGTGGGCATTCCCTTCGGCGTGCCGCTGTCGCCGCCCGCGCCCATGCCGCTTCTGGCCGTCGCCCATCCCACCGCGATCGCCTACGGCGGCACCAGTGCGCTGTCATCGCAAGGCGGGCTGGGCGGTGGCGCGGTGGGCTTCAGCGTCACGAGCGGGGCAGGCACCTGCGCAATCAGCGCTGCCACGCTGACGGCCATCGGTACCGGCACCTGCACGGTCACCGCGACCAAGGCGGCGGATTTCCCCTTTCCCGAGCAGACCGCCACCGTCGACCTGAGCGTCGCCCTTGCCGAGCAGGCGGCCCTGACGGCCTTCGCTTCGCCGACCACGCTGCCGGTCGGCGACACCAGCGCACTCACGACCCAGGGCGGTTCGGGCACGGGTGCCGTGAGCTTCCAGGTTTCGAATGGTTTCGGCGCCTGCGCCATCCAGGGCAACACGCTCGATGCGCTGGCACCGGGCAGCTGCAGCCTTTACGCATTCAAGGCCGGCGATGCGCACTATTACCCCGCGATCAGCGCCGAGATCACGGTGACGGTCACGCCGAGCAACGACGTGTTCGCGGATGGTTTCGAGGAGCCGGCACCGGGACGGTGAGGCGGCGGTCGATGGCGTGATCCGCAGTGAACGCGCGGATTCCGGCGAATCGGTGGCCGGGCGCGGCGCGATGACCAGGTTGCGTTGGCCGGGTTTTGCAACGCGCCCGAAAGCTGGCACCATCCAAGTCCCGATGACTGCCGCAAGGAAAGGAACCATGGGACTGTTTTCTTCGATTCTCGACAAACTGGGTCTGGGCGGTGCCAAGGCGGCACCGGCACCTGAACCCGTACCCGAGGTGATCTTCGTCGATCCTGCGGACCTGCCGCCGACGGCTGCGGCCCCCGTGGCGATTCCGGTGGTCGACGTGATGAGCCAGCTGGAAGAAAAAGCCGCCGCCAGCGCGCAGAAGCTCAACTGGAAGACCTCCATCGTCGACCTGCTCAAGCTGCTCGACCTCGACAGCAGCTTCGGCGCGCGCAAGGAAATGGCGAAGGAGCTGGACTGCCCGGAGAAGCTCATGGGCGATTCGGCCCAGATGAACATGTGGCTGCACAAGGAAGTCCTGCGCCGCATCGCCGAAAACGGCGGCAACGTGCCGGCCGACCTCCTGGACTGATCCGGGCCGGCCAGGCAGGACAGCGGAACCGCCTGCGGCGGTTCCGCTCCGCTGCGCCCATGGCTCCGACCCCGCACGGCTCCGATGATCGCATCGGGCGCGACGGCCGGGATCAGGCGAAAACCTATGTTTCCAGCGTCGCCAGATCGCCCTTGGTTTCCAGCCAGGTCTTGCGGTCGGAGGCGCGCTTTTTCGACAGCAGCATGTCCATCAGCGCCGAGGTTTCGCCGCCGTCCTCCACGGTGAGCTGCACCAGCCGGCGCGTATCGGGGTGGATAGTGGATTCGCGCAGCTGCGAGGGGTTCATCTCGCCCAGGCCCTTGAAGCGGGTGACGCTGACCGCGCCCTTTATCTTCTCGCGCTCGATGCGCTCCAGCAGGATGCGGCGCTCGTCCTCGTCCAGCGCGTAGAACACCTGCTTGCCCACGTCCACGCGGAACAGTGGCGGCATGGCGACGAACACGTGACCTTCGCGCACCAGCGCGGGGAAGTGCTTGAGGAACAGCGCGGAGAGCAGGGTGGCGATGTGCAGGCCGTCCGAATCGGCATCGGCGAGGATGATGACCTTGCCGTAGCGCAGGCCATCGAGATTGTCAGAGCCCGGATCGCAGCCGATCGCCACGGCCAGATCGTGCACTTCCTGCGAGGCCAGCACGCCGCTGCTGGCGACCTCCCAGGTGTTCAGGATCTTGCCGCGCAGCGGCAGGATGGCCTGGAAGTCCTTGTCGCGCGCCTGCCGCGCGCTGCCGCCGGCCGAGTCGCCTTCCACCAGGAAGATCTCGGTGCGCGAGAGATCCTGCGAGGCGCAGTCGGCGAGCTTGCCGGGCAGGGCCGGACCCTGGGTGATCTTCTTGCGGACCACCTGCTTTTCGGTTTTCAGCCGCGCCGAGGCGCGCTCGATGGCGAGCTGCGCGATCTTTTCGCCCAGCTCGACGTTCTGGTTGAGCCACAGCGAAAAGGCATCGTGCGCGATGCCCTCCACGAAGCCTGCGGCCTGGCGCGAGGACAGGCGCTCCTTGGTCTGGCCGGAAAACTGCGGATCGGCGAGCTTGGCCGAAAGCACGTAGCTGATGCGGTCCCAGACATCTTCCGGGGCCAGTTTCACACCGCGCGGCAGCAGGCTGCGGAAGTCGCAGAACTCGCGCAGCGCTTCCGTCAGGCCCGAGCGCAGGCCGTTGACGTGGGTGCCGCCCTGGGCGGTGGGAATGAGGTTGACGTAGCTTTCCTGCACCAGTTCGACCGCGCCCGATTCGGGCGGGGGCACCCAGCACGCCGCGAACTCGCAGGCCTCCCCCTCGCGCGCCTGCGCCGCCAGGAACAGCTGCGGCGGCAGGTAGTCCACGTCCGAAAGCATGCCGCGCAGGTAGTCGCGCAGGCCGTCCTCGTAGAACCACTCGTTGCGCTCGCCGCTGGCCGCGTCCAGCAACGTGACGCGCAGGCCGGGACACAGCACCGCCTTGGCGCGCAGCACGTGGCGCAGCTGGCGCAGGTTGAACCTCGGGCTGTCGAAATACTTCGGATCCGGCCAGAAGCGCAGCCGGGTGCCGGTGTTGCGCCGGCCCACGGTGCCCGCCTGGGTGAGGGTGGAGTCAACCAGGCCGTCGCGGAAGGCCATGTGGTGCTCCACGCCGTCGCGCTTGATCCAGACATCCAGCCGCGTGGAGAGCGCGTTCACCACCGAGACGCCGACGCCGTGCAGTCCGCCGGAGAACGTGTAGTTCTTGCCGCTGAACTTGCCGCCGGCGTGCAGCCGGGTGAGGATCAGCTCGACGCCCGGTACGCCTTCCTCCGGGTGGATGTCCACCGGCATGCCGCGCCCGTCGTCGCTTACCTCGCAGCTGCCGTCGGGGTGCAGCACCACCTCGATGCATTTGGCGTGGCCGGCCAGGGCCTCGTCCACCGAGTTGTCGATCACCTCCTGCGCCAGATGGTTGGGGCGCGAGGTGTCGGTGTACATGCCGGGCCGGCGCTTGACCGGGTCCAGGCCGGAGAGGACTTCGATGTCGGCGGCGTCGTAGCGTGAGCTCATGGGGCGGCGGAATCGGGAAAACGGCAGCCGCTCAGGATGGCGGGGAGTGGCGGGGGAATCAAGCCGTGCCCCCGAGACGGAGGCTTCCACAACGGGGTGCTGTCAGACCGTGCGCGAAGGACAAGAATGACCGGACGGCCGGTTCCGGCTGCAGGAGGAGTGTCACAAAACATGAAGATTGGGATCCGTGGAAGCCGTCGTATCGGGGCGGGTGCGGGGGCTGCCTTGGCGGTGGCTTGGCTGGTTTTCCCGATGGGAGTCGTGGCGGGAGAGTCGTTGCCGCGCCTGGTGCTGTCGGATGCAGCCGTCGATCAGCCTGCAACGCTGCGATCGGCAGCCCGGCCGGAATCGTTGGCGAGCGCCCAGCCGGCAGGTGCAAACCGGCTCGCGCGCCGTGCCGGTGCCAGCCCCCTGTTCGCGCAAAATTTCGATGCCGACTGCAGCCAGGTGCCGCCCGCGCCGCCGCCCAGTCCGCCACCGCCCTATGCGACGCCGCTCGGATTCACCGTGCATGACGTGGATGCTCGAACGCCGGCCGCTCCGGTCGGATACGTTACCAACGCATGGATCGTGCGCGAGGATTTCAAGTTCAACGTCAACAACTGCGCCATGTTCAGCACGTCCTGGTACAGCTCGATTGGCGCGGCCGATGACTGGGCGGTGTTTCCCACCCAGGCGGCCGGCCCGATCACGCCATCGGAGCGGACGCGGCTGTCCTGGAATGCCGTTGTCTACGATCCCGCCTTTCCTGATGGATATGAGGTGCGCTACAGCACGGCGGGCACCGCCGTTTCCGATTTCCTGAGCAATCCGGCGCTGGCATCGATCGCTGCTGAAAACTCCGCCTGGACCTCACGCAGCCTCGATCTGGGAGCCTTCGCGGGCACGCCGATCCATCTGGCCTTCCGCAACACCAGCAACGATATGTTCCTGCTTGTGATCGACGACATCCTGGTGGAGGATGTCGCGCAGTACGATCCGGCCCTGGATGGGCTCGTCGAGGAGCCGACGAGCGGATATGCGCGGCTGCCCGCATCGCTGGGGTACACGTTCTCCCTCTCGGCCAAGGTGCGCAACGACGGTACCGACGCGCTTACCGGCGTCGCGGTCGATGCCGACCTGCTGGTGGACGGCGTGCCGGTCGCGACCCTGTCCTCGGCGCCTGTCGCCCTGGCTGCCGGAACCGAACAGCAGGTGGCCCTGGGCGATATGGAGTACGCGCAGCTCGGGCAGTGGACGGCGGAAGCCCTGGTCACCGCTGCGGAAGGCGATGATGACGCCGGCAACTCCGTTGCCACGCGGGTCTTGGCCGAAATCACCGAGGACGAGCTGACCCGCGCGCAGGGTCCGGTTGCAGGCACGCTGGGCATCGGTGCCGGCAACGGGGGCGAGCTGGGGCAGGACTTCTTCGTCCCCGTGACGGCCAAGCTGACGGGGGTGCGCTACACGGTGAACAATCCCGACAACCTGCCGCAAGGACAGACTCCAGGCGATGGCATCGGAGATCTGAACGGCGTCCAGATGCAGGCCACGATCCGCGCCTGGGATCCTCTTCTGAACAAGCCGGGCGACCTGCTGTATACCGCGAGCGTCACGGTACCGGGCGATGCCGCGATCGGCCCTCTCCCGCTGGAACTCCCCGTGCCGGACCTCCTCCTCCCGCCGGGCCGCTACCTGATCGCGGCGGTCGAGCCTACCGAGCCGGTGCCACAGACCCTGGAACTGCACGCCGCGATGGAGCGCTTCACCCTGGGAACGGGCTGGGTCAACTGGCCCACCAGCCCCATGGGTGGATGGGCCAACCTCGAGGACTTCGGCGCCAGCTTCAAGCGCTCGTTCGTCCTCAGTGCGATCCTGCAGCGTGCCGTGCTGGTTCCCGTGGCGCGGGACGATGCGTTCTCCGTTGTCCAGGGCACCACGCTGACCGGCAGTGTCGCCGACAACGACACCCCTTCCGACAATGGCGGCAATACCTGGAGCGTCAGCGTGGCACCCGGATCCGGAAGCCTGGCGATGGGGGCGGACGGGTACTTCAGCTTCACACCGGAGGGGGCGGGCAGCGTCGCTTTCGAGTACGCGCTGTGCGATGTGGATGGCGATTGCAGTTCCGCCACCGCGCAGATCGAGGTGCTTGCGCTGGAGATATTCGACGATTCGTTCGAGGCACCCTGACGGGTCCGGATCGGACGAGGCTTTCGACCCCGGCGGCGTCCGGGTGCGAGTCTCCGGTCCGCCGGTTTTTCGTGATGCGGCGGCGCACCGTCAGCCGCGCAGCCGCATCACGATACGGGTGAAGACCTCGATTGCGGTGCCGATCTCGTCCGCAGTGGTGAAGCGTCCGAGCGAGAAGCGCAGCGATGCCTGCGCCAGCGCGGGCGGCAGGCCCATCGCGGTGAGCACGTGCGAGGGCCGCGGCGTGGCCGAGTGGCAGGCCGAGCCGCCGGAAATGGCGAGGTCGGCGGCCAGCGCCTGCAGCAGGACTTCCCCGCCCACGCCGTCAACGCTCAGGTTGAGGTGCCCCGGCAGGCGCGGCGCACCGGCACCGTTGAGATGGAGGCCGCCCAGCGGCGACACGCCGGCCCAGAGGCGGTCGCGCAGCGCCGCGATGCGCGCGGCATCGGCCTCGCGCTCGCACCGGACCAGTTCGCAGGCCAGGCCCAATCCGACGATCTGGTGCGTGGCCAGGGTGCCGGAGCGCCGTCCGCGCTCCTGCCCGCCACCGTGAAGCTGGGGCTCCAGCTCCAGATCCGCGCGCCGCCGCAGGTACAGGGCACCGATTCCCTTGGGCCCGCAAAACTTGTGCGCGGAAAGGGAAACCAGGTCCACCGGCAGCGCGCGCACATTCAGCGCCAGCGCGCCCGCAGTCTGCGCGGCATCGACGTGGAAGGCGATGGATCGCGCGCGGCACAGCGCGCCGACCGTGCCGATGTCGTTGATCACGCCGGTTTCGTTGTTGGCGTGCATCAGCGACACCAGGAACGTGTCCGGGCGCAGCGCGTCGGCGATGGCATCGGGTTCGACGTCGCCTGAAGGTCGCGGCGTCACGCGGGTGACCTGCCAGCCGCGTGCTTCGAGCTGCGCGCAGGGTGCCAGCACGGCATCGTGCTCGATCGCGCTGGTGACGATGTGCCCGCCGGGATGGCGTTCGGCCAGGCCCTTGATGGCGAGGTTGTTGGCCTCGGTGGCACCGCTGGTGAAGACGATCTCGCGCGGATCGGCATCGAGGAGGGCGGCGACCTGCGCGCGCGCGGCTTCGATGTGCGCGGCGGCCGTGCGCCCGGGCGCGTGCAGGGTCGAGGAGGGATTGGCGAAGTCGCCGTCCAGCCCCAGCAGCGAGGTCATGGCCGGGATGATCCTTGGATCGGCCGGCGCGGTGGCCGCATAATCGAAATAGGGGATGCGCATGTTCGACTCGTGTTCCGGCGCGCGGCGGCGGTTGCGGACGCGCGGCCTTGGCAAGGACGGCGCAGCCGTCCTTCTTCTTTTCCTCGATCAGTGTGCCATCGCGACAGGTGGCGCGGACAGTGCGATGACCCGACAGGACGTACTCATCATCGGCAGCGGTGCCGCCGGTCTCGCGGCGGCCCTGCATCTGCCGCCGGAAGTGGCCGTGACGGTGCTGTCCAAGGGCGCGCTGACTCTTGCCAGCACCTGGCACGCGCAGGGCGGCGTGGCGGCGGTGCTGGACCAGGGCGACACGCTGGAGTCGCACATGCGCGACACCCATGTCGCCGGTGCCGGGCTGTGCCACGACGATGCCGTGCGCCGGACCGTGGAAGGCGGCCCCGAGGCGATCGCCTGGCTGGTCGGGCAAGGCGTCAACTTCAGCCTGTTGGACGAATCCGGGCGCGGCCAGCACGGTTTCCACCTCACCCGCGAGGGCGGCCACAGCCACCGCCGCGTCATCCACGTGGCCGATGCGACCGGGCAGGCGATTTCCAGCGCGCTGATTTCCCGGGTGCGCGAACGCGCCAACGTGACGCTTCAGGAAAACCGCCTGGCCATCGACCTGATCGTGCGCGGTGAAGGCGAGCAGCGCCGCGTGATCGGAGCCTATGTGCTGGACGTGGACAGCGGCCAGGTGGAGACGCTGCTGGCGCGCGCGGTGGTACTGGCCACCGGCGGTGCCGGCAAGGTGTACCTGTATACCTCCAATCCCGACAGCGCCACCGGCGACGGCATCGCGATGGCATGGCGCGCCGGCTGCCGCGTGGCCAACATGGAGTTCATGCAGTTCCACCCAACCCTGCTGTACCACCCGCAGGCGCGCTCCTTCCTGATCAGCGAAGCGGTGCGCGGCGAGGGCGGCCGGCTGCTGCTGCCCGATGGCGAGCGCTTCATGCCGCGCTTCGATGCGCGCGCCGAACTGGCCCCGCGCGACGTGGTGGCGCGCGCCATCGACCACGAGATGAAGCGCCTGGGTATCGACTGCGTGTACCTGGACATCAGCCACCGGCCCGCCGATTTCATCCTGCACCACTTCCCGACGATCTATGCCCGCTGCCTGCAGGTGGGCATCGACATGACCCGTGAGCCGATTCCGGTGGTGCCCGGCGCGCACTACACCTGCGGCGGCGTGGTGGTGGATGGCGATGGCCGCACCGATCTGGCCGGGCTTTACGCCATCGGCGAGGCCTCGTTCACCGGCCTGCACGGTGCCAACCGCATGGCCAGCAATTCGCTGCTGGAATGCCTGGTCTACGGCAAGGCCGCCAGCCGCCGCATCGCACAGCGCCTTGCACATCTGCCCGAGCCGCCGCAGGTGCCGGTCTGGGATGCCTCGCGCGTGAGCAACTCGGACGAGGACGTGGTGATCAGCCACAACTGGGACGAGCTGCGCCGATTCATGTGGGACTACGTCGGCATCGTGCGCACCGACAAGCGCCTGGCGCGGGCCTGGCACCGGGTGCGCCTGCTGCGCCGCGAAATCCACGAGTACTACGCCCGCCACACCGTTTCGCGCGACCTGCTGGAGCTGCGCAACCTGGTCACCGTGGCCGAGCTGATCGTGCGCAGCGCCGCGCTGCGGCGCGAATCGCGCGGGCTGCACTACAACCTGGATTGCCCCGAGGCGCTGCCCGAGGCGCGCGATACCGTGCTCGATCCGGCGTCTCCCGCGCCTGGCGAGGATTTGTTCGTGGCCTGACGGACGCGCCCGGCGGCGGCTTCAGCGGCGGAAGTTGACCATCCGCTCCAGCGGCAGCATGGCGCGGCGGCCCAGTTCCGGATCGACGTGGATCTCCTGGCCCAGGGCATCGTCGGCGCGCAGCACGGCGCGCAGGTTGTCCAGTCCGTTCATCGCCATCCAGGGGCAGTGCGCGCAGCTGCGGCAGGCGGCACCGTTGCCGGCGGTGGGCGCGGCGATGAAGGTCTTGCCGGGCGCTTCCTGCTGCATCTTGTGGAAGATGCCCTGATCGGTGGCCACGATGAAAACGGGATTGGGCAGGCGGCGTGCGGCCGCGATCAGCTGCGTGGTCGAGCCGACCGCGTCGGCGATTTCGATTACCGCGGCCGGCGACTCGGGGTGCACCAGCACGGCGGCGTCCGGATGCACCTTCTTCAGGTCCAGGATGCCCTGCGCCTTGAACTCCTCGTGCACCACGCAGGCACCGTCCCAGTGCAGCATGTCGGCACCGGTCTGCTGCTGGACGTAGTGGCCCAGGTGCTTGTCGGGGGCGAACAGGATCTTTTCCCCGCGCCGGTCGAGGTAGTCCACCAGATCGACCGCGATCGACGAGGTCACCACCCAGTCGGCGCGCGCCTTCACCGCGGCCGAGGTGTTGGCGTAGACCACCACGGTGCGGTCCGGGTGGGCGTCGCAGAAGGGGCCGAACTCTTCGATCGGGCAGCCCACGTCGAGTGAGCAGGTCGCCTCCAGCGTCGGCATGACGATGCGCTTTTCCGGACTCAGGATCTTGGCCGTCTCGCCCATGAAACGCACCCCGGCCACCACCAGCATGTCGGCGGCATGGTCCTTGCCGAAGCGCGCCATCTGCAGCGAGTCCGAGACGCAGCCGCCGGTGTCCTCGGCCAGCTGCTGCACGTCCGGATGGGTGTAGTAGTGCGCGACGAGTACGGCGTTTCGGGCCTTGAGCAAGGCACGGATTTCTTCCCGGCAGGCCTCTTTTTCAGCACCTTCCAGCGCAATGGCGGCGTGCGCCCGCGCCATGTGCAGGTTAACGCGCTCGTCGTTGGCAGCGATCATCGGGAATTCCGTGGATGCGTGGGAACAGGGCCTGGATTGTAGTGGCCGCTGCTACGATGCGGGCCCAGCGTGGCGCTTCCGGGTGTGACGATCCGCATGAACGATTCAGCTGTTTTCCCCGATGGCCCGGACGGCGCGGCGCACGTGGCGCGCGTGGTGCGCTGGCTGGCCGAAGATCTGGGCACGGGCGATGTCACCACCGAGGCGATCGTGCCGCACGACGCACGCGCCGAAGCGCTGTGGGTGGCGAAGTCCGAGGGCGTATTCGCCGGCGCGGACGAGGCGCTGACGGTGTTCCGCGCGCTGGATCCGCGGCTGGAATGGCAGCCGCAGGTGGCCGAAGGCGCGTGGGTCGCGGCCGGCACCGAACTGGTGCGCTTTGCCGGACGCGGGCGCGCCGTCCTGAGCGGCGAGCGCGTCGCGCTCAACATCGCGCAGCGCATGTCCGGCATCGCCACCGCGACCCGCGCCTGCGTCAGGGCGGTGGAAGGCACCGGCGCGCGCATCCTCGATACCCGCAAGACCGTTCCGGGCCTGCGCGATCTGGACAAGAAGGCGGTGGCCATCGGCGGCGGCAGCAACCATCGCATGGGCCTGTACGACATGGCCATGATCAAGGACAACCACATCGTTGCGGCCGGCGGCATCGGCGCGGCGGTCGCGGCCGTGCGCGCGCACGCACCGGGCGTGCCGGTGGAAGTGGAGGTCACCGGTTTCGACGAACTGGAGCAGGCGCTGGCCGCGGGCGTGGAGTGGATCATGCTCGACAACATGCCGCCCGCGCGGATGGCCGAGGCGGTGCGGCGCGTCGCCGGCCGCGCGCGGCTGGAGGCATCGGGCAACGTCAGCCTGGAGACCATTCGCGCCGTGGCCGCGAGCGGCGTCGATTTCATCTCGCTGGGCGCGCTCACCCATTCGGTCACGGCGTTCGACGTCAGCCAGCGGCTGACCGGCCTTCGTCTCGGCTGAGTTTCGGGCCCGAGCGCGTACCGCGTCAGCGCACGCGCTTGACCTTGGTCGTGGTGTTGTAGCCCTCGACCTTCAGCCGCCAGCTGCCGAAAGCGGCGGGCTCGATCAGGACGGTGGGATTCTCCACCTTCACGCCGGTCCATTTGTCGTTGCCGACCTGCTGCCAGACTTGGCCATTGTCCAGCGCAAACACCGTCTTGCCCTGCCAGCCGCGGAATTCGCCCTGCAGCCGGCTGCGCACTTCGCCGGCACCGCCGCTCGGGTCGCTGCCGAAGCCGGTGCGATCCTGCACCGCCGACGGTGCCGCGGTGGCCGAGGCACCGCCCACGTTCTTCTGCAGCCAGGCGTTGAGTGCGGCGAGCTCCTCGGCGCTGAGCTTGTCGAGACCGGCCTCGCGGAACTGCGCGGCACTCATGCGCTCTTCCACGGTGGAAAACGACTGGGCCGAAGCCAACGGCAGAGCCGCAGCGAACAGCAGGCCGGTCACGGCAAGAGGGCGGAGAAATGCGATTGCGCGGGTCTGGATCACGGGCGGAAACCGTCTGGAAAGTCGGGAGGCGAAGTCTAGCGCGGATGGCGGCGGCCGACCCGGATCGATCGCGAAGGATCGATCCGGGGCAAGTGGCGCTGGCGGTCAGCGCCCGCCGCCCGAACGCCCGATCGCTGTGCGATCGGGCCGGGCTTCCGCCGGCAAGGAGGCGTCAGGCGCTCTTCTTCGCCGCCAGCTTGCGCAGCACGTAGTGCAGGATGCCGCCGTGGCGGAAGTACTCCACTTCCTTGGGGGTGAGCAGCAGCACGCGCGCCTGGAACACCTTCTGTGCGCCAGCGGCATCGGTGGCGGTGACGGTGGCGGTCTTGGCGGCACCGTCATCGAGGCCGGTGATGGCATAGGTTTCGGTGCCTGTGAGGCCCAGCGACGCGGCGTTCTGGCCGTCGAGGAACTGCAGCGGCAGCACGCCCATGCCGACGAGATTGGAGCGGTGGATGCGCTCGAAGCTCTCGGCGATGACCGCCTTCACGCCCAGCAGGACGGTGCCCTTGGCGGCCCAGTCGCGGCTCGAGCCGGTGCCGTATTCCTTGCCGGCGATGACCACCAGCGGGGTGCCGTCGGCCTTGTACTTTTGCGCGGCGTCGTAGATCGCCAGCTTTTCCGGCGGATTGCTGCCGAAGTAGAGCGTATTGCCGCCTTCCTCGCCGCCGAAGAACTGGTTCTTGATGCGGATGTTGGCGAAGGTGCCGCGCACCATCACGTCGTCGTTGCCGCGCCGGCTGCCGTAGCTGTTGAAGTGCACCGGCTCGACGCCGCGGCCGACCAGATAGCGCCCGGCCGGGGAATCCTTCTTGATGCTGCCCGCCGGGGAGATGTGGTCGGTGGTGATGGAATCGCCGAAGTACCCCAGCACGCGCGCGCCGTGGATGTCGGTGATGTGCCCGGGGCTGGCGCTCATGCCTTCGAAGTAGGGCGGGTTCTTGATGTAGGTGGAGGCTTCGTCCCAGGCGTAGAGCTCACCATCCGGGGAGGCGATGGCGTTCCAGCGCGCATCGCCCTTGAACACGTCGCCGTAGTTCTTCCTGAACATCTCCGGGCCGATGGTGGCCGCGATGGTCTGCGCGACCTCGCTGCTGCTGGGCCAGATGTCCTTGAGATAGACCGGCGCGCCGTCGCTGCCGGTGCCCAGCGGCTCGGTGGAAAGATCCAGCTCGGTGCTGCCGGCCAGCGCATAGGCCACCACCAGCGGCGGGCTGGCGAGGTAGTTCATCTTCACTTCGGCGTGGATGCGACCCTCGAAGTTGCGGTTGCCGGAGAGCACGGAAACCACGCACAGGTCGCCGGCGGCGATGCCTGCGCTCACTTCCACCGGCAGCGGACCGGAGTTGCCGATGCAGGTGGTGCAACCGTAGCCCACGGTGTAGAAGCCGATCTTCTCGAGTTCGGCCAGCAGGCCGGCCTTTTGCAGGTAGTCGGTGACCACGCGCGAACCGGGCGCGAGCGAGGTCTTGACCCACGGCTTGCGGGTCAGCCCCCTGGCCGCGGCGTTGCGCGCCAGCAGACCCGCAGCCACCATCACCGCCGGGTTGGAGGTGTTGGTGCACGAGGTGATGGCCGCGATGACCACCGCGCCATCCTTGATGCGCACGCTGTGGCCATCGAGCTGGATGTCGGCGATGCCCTTGCCGACCTGCTCGTTGCCCACCGCCGCGCCGCCGCCTTCGGCGATGAAGTTGGAGACATCGCCGTTGCGCTGGTCGCGCTTGGCGGTGAGCTGGGTGATGACCTGGCGGGTGGAGGACTTCATGTCCGAGAGCAGCACGCGGTCCTGCGGGCGCTTGGGGCCGGCCAGCGAGGGCAGCACCGTGCCCATGTCGAGTTCGAGCGTGGAGCTGTACTGCGCCTGCGGCGTATCGGCGTCGTGCCACAGGCCCTGCGCCTTGGCATAGGTTTCCACCAGGGCGATGTGCGCCTCGCTGCGGCCGGAGAGGCGCAGGTAGTTCAGCGATTCGGCGTCGATCGGGAAGATCGCGCAGGTGGCGCCGTACTCGGGCGACATGTTGCCGATGGTGGCGCGGTCGGCCAGCGGCAGTCGCTGCAGGCCCTCGCCGTGGAATTCCACGAACTTGCCCACCACGCCGTGCTTGCGCAGCATCTGGGTCACGGTGAGCACCAGGTCCGTCGCGGTGGTGCCTTCGAGCAGTTTGCCGGTGAGCTTGAAGCCCACCACCTGCGGAATCAGCATGGACGAGGGTTCGCCCAGCATCGCGGCCTCGGCCTCGATGCCGCCCACGCCCCAGCCCAGGATGCCCAGGCCGTTGACCATGGTGGTGTGGCTGTCGGTGCCGAAGAGCGTGTCGGGAAAGGCCCAGGTGGTCCCGTCGATCTCGCGCTCCATCACCACGCGGGCGAGGTACTCCAGATTCACCTGGTGCACGATGCCGGTGTTGGGCGGTACCACCTTGAAGTTCTCGAACGCCTTCTGGCCCCAGCGCAGGAATCCGTAGCGCTCGGCGTTGCGCTCGAACTCGATGCGACCGTTGACGTCGAGCGCGTCCGGGCGCGCGAACACGTCCACCTGCACCGAGTGGTCGATCACCAGCTCCGAGGGAATCTGCGGATTGATCTGCTCGGGCCGGCCGCCCAGCTTCACCACCGCGTCGCGCATCGCGGCGAAATCCACCACACAGGGCACGCCGGTGAAGTCCTGCAGGATCACGCGCGCCGGCATGAAGGCGATTTCGGTATGCGGCACGTCGGCGGGCTTCCAGCGCGCCGCCGCCTCGATGTGCGCCGGCAGCACGGAGATGCCGTCCTCATGGCGCAGCAGGTTCTCCAGCAGGATCTTCATGGAGTAGGGCAGGTGCGCCAGCGCTGCGGCATCACCCAGGCGCTGCGCCAGGCGCGGCAGGCTGGCGTAGGTGTAGCTGCGGTCGTTGACCTTGAGGGTGTCGCGGGTCTGGAAGCTGTCGTTCATGGGAGTGCTCCGGTGACGGGCCGTGCGGCCGAACCCGTCCATTCTGCTACGGATGCGGGAGAAAGCCCAAAGCGCGGCGGGTTTCGGACGGGCGGGTACCGGCATTCAGCGGCGAGCCGGTATGCCGCTTCAAGTATGCATGATTCAGTATGTATAATTCGTTTGGATCAACTTCATGGAGGCCGCCATGGAAGCCACCGTTGCCGAACGCGGGCAGATCACCCTGCCCAAGGCCGTGCGCGATGCGCTGGGCCTGAGCAAGGGCTCGGTCCTCAAGGTCGAGCTGGACGGCGGGCGCATCGTGCTGTCCAAGCACGTCGATGACGCGATTTCCCGCGTGCGCGGCAAGTTCGCGCTGGATGATCCGGGCCGGGGCCAAGGCCCGTGATCGCTGTCGATGCGGCCGTCCTGATCGAACTTTTGGCCGATGGCGCGCGCGCCGATGCGGCCGAAGCCACGCTGCGGCAGGCCCTGCGCGGTGGCCGCGTGGTGGTGTGCGATGCGGCTCTGGCCACGCTGTCGGCGGCCCTGCGCGGCGGCGCGGAAGCGATGTCGGCGCTGGAGGAGATGGGCGTGACCTACAGCATGGTCGAAGCCAAGTCCGCGCTTCGCGCCGGCGAAATGCAGCGCCGCCAGCGCCAGCACGGCGAGGGCGTGGAGCCGGTTTCCCGCTTCCTGATCGGTGCGCACGCGCTGTTGCAGTGCGATGCCCTGATCACGTTCGACCCCCAGTTTTTCCGCGACTACTTCAAGGGCCTGAGGCTGATCGTTCCCCGCGTCGGCCCCTGATTCGTCGCTTTCACCCGTTCCTGCCACTCACACCCACGAGAGACGCCATGTTCCTTGACACCTACCGCCAACACCTTGCCGAACGCGCCGCCCTCGGCATTCCGCCGCTGCCGCTGACCGCGCAGCAGACCGCCGATGCCATCGAACTGCTGAAAAACCCGCCGGCGGGCGAGGGGGAGTTCCTGCTCGACCTGCTGGTGAACCGCGTACCGGCCGGCGTGGACGATGCCGCCAAGGTCAAGGCCAGCTACCTGGCCGCGCTCGCCTTCGGCAGCGAGAAGAACGCGCTGATTTCCCGCGCGCGTGCCACCGAACTGCTGGGCACCATGCTGGGCGGCTACAACGTGGCACCGCTGGTGCAGCTGCTGGACGACGCCGAAGTGGGCGGTGCGGCAAGCGATGCGCTCAAGCACACCCTGCTGGTGTTCGATGCCTTCCACGACGTGCAGGAGAAGGCCAGGGCCGGCAACGCCAACGCGCAGGCCGTGCTGCAAAGCTGGGCCGACGCCGAATGGTTCACCAGCCGCCCGGAAGTGCCGCAGAGCCTGACCATCACCGTGTTCAAGGTGCCGGGCGAAACCAATACCGACGACCTCTCGCCGGCACCCGACGCCACCACCCGCCCGGACATCCCCATGCACGCGCTGGCGATGCTGAAGAACAAGCGCCCGGACGCCCCGTTCGTGCCGGAGGAGGACGGCAGGCGCGGCCCGATCGGCGACATCCTCAAGCTCAAGGAAAAGGGCCATACCGTGGCCTACGTCGGCGACGTGGTCGGCACCGGCTCCAGCCGCAAGTCCGCCACCAACAGCGTGCTGTGGTGGACCGGCAACGACATCCCCCACATCCCCAACAAACGCGATGGCGGCGTGTGCCTGGGCGGCAAGATCGCGCCGATCTTCTACAACACCATGGAAGACGCCGGCGCGCTGCCGATCGAGCTGGACGTGAGCCAGATGAATCACGGCGACGTGATCGAGCTGCGCCCCTACGAGGGCAAGGCGCTGAAGGACGGCAAGGAAATCGCCGCCTTTGCACTCAAGTCCGAAGTGCTGCTGGACGAAGCCCGCGCCGGCGGCCGCATTCCGCTCATCATCGGCCGCGGCCTCACCGCCAAGGCGCGCGAGGCGCTGGGCTTGCCGACAACCGATCTGTTCCGCCTGCCGGTGGTGCCGCCGGATACCGGCAAGGGTTTCACCCTGGCGCAGAAGATGGTCGGCCGCGCCTGCGGTCTGCCGGAAGGCCAGGGCATGCGCCCGGGCACCTACTGCGAGCCGAGGATGACCTCGGTCGGCAGCCAGGACACCACCGGCCCGATGACCCGCGACGAGCTCAAGGACCTGGCCTGCCTCGGCTTCTCGGCGGATCTCGTCATGCAGTCGTTCTGCCACACCGCCGCCTACCCGAAGCCGGTGGACGTCAAGACCCACCACACCCTGCCGGAGTTCATCTCCACCCGCGGCGGCGTCTCGCTGCGCCCGGGCGACGGCATCATCCACAGCTGGCTCAACCGCATGCTGCTGCCCGACACCGTCGGCACCGGCGGCGATTCGCACACCCGTTTTCCGATCGGAATCTCGTTCCCGGCCGGTTCCGGCCTGGTCGCGTTCGCCGCCGCCACCGGGGTGATGCCGCTGGACATGCCCGAGTCGGTGCTGGTGCGCTTCAAGGGCAAGATGCAGCCGGGCGTGACCCTGCGCGATCTGGTCCACGCGATTCCGCTGTACGCGATCAAGGCCGGCCTGCTGACGGTGGAGAAGAAGGGCAAGAAGAACATTTTTTCCGGCCGTATCCTCGAAATCGAAGGCCTGCCGGACCTCAAGATCGAGCAGGCCTTCGAGCTGGCCGATGCCTCCGCCGAGCGTTCCGCCGCAGCCTGCACGGTGCGCCTGAACAAGGAGCCGGTGATCGAGTACCTCAACAGCAACATCACCCTGTTGCGCTGGATGATCGCGCAGGGCTATCAGGATGCGCGCACGCTCGAACGCCGCATTGGGAAGATGGAGGCCTGGCTCGCCGACCCGCAGCTCATGGAAGCCGATGCCGACGCCGAGTATGCAGCAGTGATCGAGATCGACCTCAACGACATCATCGAACCCATCGTCTGCTGCCCGAACGATCCGGACGATGCCAAAACCCTGTCCGACGTCGCCGGCGCGAAGATCGACGAGGTGTTCATCGGCTCGTGCATGACCAACATCGGCCACTTCCGTGCCGCCGCCAAGCTGCTCGAAGGCAAGCGCGACCTGCCTGTGCGCCTGTGGATCGCCCCGCCCACCCGCATGGACGAGGCCAAGCTCACCGAAGAGGGCCACTACGGCACCTTCGGCGTGGCCGGTGCGCGCACCGAAATGCCCGGCTGCTCGCTGTGCATGGGCAATCAGGCGCAGATCCGCGAAGGCTCGACCGCCATGTCCACCAGCACCCGCAACTTCCCCAACCGCCTCGGGCGCAACACCGACGTCTATCTGGGTTCGGCGGAACTGTCGGCGATCTGCGCGACCCTCGGCCGCATCCCGACCCGCGAGGAATACCTCGCCGACGTCGGCGTGATCAACGCCCAGGGCGACCAGATCTACCGCTACATGAACTTCGACCAGATCGAGGAGTACCGCGCGTCGGCCTGAGCGCTGGCGACAGTCGATTGACCCGCACGAGCCCGGCAGCGATGCCGGGCTCGTGTCGTTTGCGGTCGTGCCTGTCGAACGTTCGGCTTCGAACAAGGTGACTTCGTCCGCGGCAAGATCCCCCAACTGGACGCGGCCACGAACCCGCAGGTTTGCACTCGGCTTGATTTCGGGAATTGGCGACGACTGGCTTCCGACGCCGCCGCTGCAAGGTCCCGCGAGATTCCGGAATTCCACTCATGGACGTCCGATCCGCGCTCAATGCCGCGCCCGGGGCAGACGCTTGCACGACCGCAGCCTACCCGGCAGACCGGCAGAACGGCCGGGAAACGGCGTTTGAACTTCCTATACGGGCAATTCACGCAGTCAAACCTGACGGAGTTCCTTGGTCGGCCCTTCCTTCGCCTGGCCGGCCGAATAGACCAGGTGCCGCTACTCCTTGGGCAACTCCGAATCGAAAAGCTGGAGGCTCTCTTGGCCGAAGATGACGCTCCAGTGCCCTAGTATTTTCGGCCTAGCGTTGATCTTGGGTGTCGCTGCCTACGAGATCTAGTTGCATTCAACAATCGTTGCATGTACCCTACATTTCACATATGTAGGAACATGGTGTCCCGCGTGTCCGATAAACGAAACAAGCGAGAGCGTTTCATAGACTTGGGGCAAGCGCGGGTCAGGAAGGCGACTCAGCTGCTTAGGCTCATCGGAAACCTTTCAAATACAAGCAATTACGAGTACTCGGCCGAGGACGCCCAAAAGATCCTAGGCGCGTTGGAAGTTGAGATGAAGCATCTCAGGGCCAAATTCCAGGCCGGAATTGCTCGACGGACCAAAGACGAGTTCAAGCTGGGCTAAAGCACGGGAGAAGGACGCAAATGAGCTGGGTGTTCCATGAAAGCGATCCGATGGGCGGCGCGGCGGGCGAGGCCTATGCCAATACGCTGAAGTCTCCGGGCATGCAGCCGGAACATGTGCTTGCTCGCGAGGCAATCCAGAACTCGGTCGACGCGGGCCTCGGTTTCCCCAAGGTCACCGTGCGCTTCCGGCTTCGGAGTCTTAAAGGGGATGCCAAGGCGGGGTTCGTTCAAGCTGCAGAACTCGGTGCGCAGGAAGTCCGAAAAGACGCCTTGGAGCTGTCGTCCCCCAATTGCTTGGAATCGCTGAACAGCCCCAGCAAGCCGCTTGAGCTGTTGTACGTTGAAGACTACGAGGCCGAAGGGCTCTCGGGCGACGCCCACGATAAGGGGTCCAACTTTTATCGGTTGCTGCTTTCGCTTGGAGACAGGTCTAAGGCGCGAACCGAGAAAGGCACTGGCGGGTCCTACGGATTCGGAAAGTCGGTTTATTCGTCCAGCTCTGCTATCCAGACCATTTTCGCCTATACCCGATTCAAGGACGAAGACGGCGCTGAAAAGACTCGACTTTTTGGATGCGGCTACTATAAAAGCCATGAATATCGCGGTAAGAGCTACAGCGGTCGAGCTTGGCTTGGTACTGGCAAGAGACAGGATGACCAAGGCCGCACTATCGTCGATCCCCTGGATGGAAAGAAGGCGGACAACCTTGCCGCGAAGTTGGGTTTCCATCTCCGAGGCGAAGGCGAAACGGGAACAACCATTCTCATCGTGGATGCCTCGGTAAATCTTGCGGACATCATCATCGGTGTGGAGGATTGGTGGTGGCCCCGCCTGATCGAACACAAGCTTGATGTCGAGGCAATCGATGCGAGTGGCCAGGTGTTCGTGCCGAGGCCCCGCCGAAACGAGCAGCTGCGGCCATTCATCGAATCGTTCGAGATCGCCCGTGGTGTGGCGACTCCGAAGGCCGGAACTCAGAAGCTTAATCCGTTGAATAGACTCGGCGATATCAACCTGGGTACCTGCGGTTTCGTGGTTTCCCCCCTAAACGCACTAGGTGCTCCGATCGTCAGGGCTGATCGGTGCAATACGGTCGCGCTCATTCGCGCGCCGTTGATGGTGGTGGCCTACAAGCCATTTTCGGAAACTGCGCCTGTTGTGGTCGGAGCCTTTATGGGGTCTGAAGACATTGACCTGGTCCTGAAGAAGAGTGAGCCGCCGGCGCACGATCGGTGGGATCCCGACTCGCAAAACCTTCGCGATGTTGACGGAGCAGGTAAAGGGGTGGTCAACGCGGTCCTCTCGCGCGTGAAGGCCGGTCTGAAACGATTTCAGAGCGAGGCCGCTCCTCCCGCGCCGGCCAAACAGAAGCGTCTGTCGATCCTTGAGCGTGCGTTGGGAGCCTACTTTCGTCCAACGGGCTCCGGTGCAAAACCGCCGCCGGATCCGACCAGCTCCCTTGTTCACCTTGAGTTCAACAAGCAACCTCATGCGACCGCGACTAAAGACGGGCAGCTCCAGCTCGCGAGTTCCTTCAAAGTCTTCCTTGACCCGAAAGCAGATGACGAACCGGTATGTCTCCGAGTTCGTGTCAGCTGCCCGGTGCTTGAGGATGAAGGCCAAGAGGGAGAAGACCTAAGGTTGTCTATCCAGGTGAGCGGCGTCGACGCAAAGCCCGATCCAGACGACCACCGCCTTTTCCGGTTCAAGATGTCAAAAGGGGATAAGGCCCACTTCGGCGTGGTGTCCGAAGGGTACGACCCAAGTTGGACCGTACGTCTTCGTCCCGAAATCGACGAAGAGGTTGAAGCATGAGTTCTTCTAAGTATAACAAGTCGGCTACGAAAGATGTTCGGCCGTTCTTCGAAGCAGCGACGCTTGAAGAGTCGCTAGAAGCAACGCAAATCCGACTCTACGAAGATCAGCCCTTCACGGACGTAACCTTGTTCACGGTCGAGGCACAGGATCAGAGCCGGTTGGCAATCGTCGTTCGACCGAGCATCACGGAGGCAGTGCTCGCATCGGCCTCAATCGCTCGGTCGAAGCTTGTACTGGCTGTCACGGCCGTCAACCCGTTTCTAAAGCGCACCGATGTTGTACACAGGATGACCTTGAAGGACGACGTGCCGGCCGACATTGCGATCGGTAGTGAAGTGCTAGAGCGCCTCGGCGGCGGGGCGAACGTGACCATTGAGGTCGCGCTGTGCCTCGCGACCCCGCTCAAGAAGGAGGCAGGCAAGCCCTTCATGCCAGGTCATTGGCTCTCAAAGAAGACATTCGAACTTCGGCCGCCCAAGCCCACCGAAGATTTCGACGTGGAGCCATTGGGAGACGAAGGCTGGAAAGCGATGGGATACCCAGCAAAGACGCTGTACCACGTGGATTACTACGCAGGATTCAACGAGCCTGTCGACAAGACCCGCCCGATCGCAAAGGTTCGCATCCACGAAGACGTGCACAAGAAGTTGGCGGCGGAGAATCTTCCCGCCATGAGCAGACCAATGATGGCGTTCTTGGCGGCGGAAATTCCTTGCCAGCTATTGGCTGCCAGCCTCAACGAGTGGAAGGACGCGGAGGCGCCGGAGCCAAGGAGCCCACTTGAAGCCTTCTACAAGCGGCTAAAGAGAGTTGAGCCCCAACTGACCATGACCGAGCTTTCGCGTTGGGCTGGGCAGCCGGGCATGCCCCGCATTCGCGCCTTGCTGCACGCGGATCAAGAGTCGGTACGAAAGGTCGTGGAGGCCTAGCACATGCGCTATCCAATCCTTACGACAACCGACGCTTCGATTTTTTTCATCAGCAAGCGCGCCGGAACCCCAGTGGAGCTTGATCGCCTGGTGAAATCGCGTGGCGAAGGCCCCGAACTCCCCCAGAGTTTCGTGAATGATCTTGTCGCGGAACTTGCCAGTATCAAGTCCCGCTTTCCGGAGGGTTTGAAGAGCGCGAAGAATGCGAACGCCTTCGAAGCGCTGGCAGCGCGTGCTATCCACACGAGGGTGCAGGTAGGCGTAGAGATCCTGGCGGATCCGGACTTTTGGCTGTGGCTGGCAGCCGTCCACTTTTCCGACATCGTAGAGTGGAGATACGGAAACCCTCCGGGCGGCACAGGCGCAGCAAATTACGGAGTCGGTGCCCGCTCGGAAAACCTGCTTTATCGCCTATGGCTCCGCGCTGAGCTCGTGCTCGACGAGGAGGCCCAGGACCGATATCATCTATGCGACCACGGCCAGATCGACTTTTACCGGAGCCACCTGTTCCGGCAGGGTTATGCAAACGCTCGAAATTTTGCCCGTGCTCTGCTTAGGTTTCAGTACCCCGACAAGAACGATGTCACTCAGCCGTTCTTGAAGGTCGATCAGATCCGGGAACTCGTCAAGCGACTCCGGCGTTTGCGAACCAACTTGTTCATGGAGATTCTTGATGAAGGCGAGTGTCGAAAGGTCATCGACGACGAACTCCGCATGGTCCCAGAAGCAGCATGACGTAATCGCATGAGCGGCACCGAGCTAGAAAGCTACGTAATTGAGAACGGCCGAATCATCCGGGAACTCTCGTTGGGCGGCAATGTTTGGCGGTCTGAGATTGAGAACGTCGCCGACGACGGCGCGGTTGGCCACGCGGCTTGGTGGCAGAGTTTTCTCCGCGGCGCTGAAGTTAAAACGAAGAACTCGTCGGATCTTCCGACAATTCGGTCAGTTGACGCTTTCTGCGGCTGCGGCGGGCTCACCTTGGGCGCAGCTCAAGCTGCAATGGCTGTCGGACGAAAGTTCGAGTCTGTAGCGGCGATTGACGTCGACGACTCAGGGCTTGAGGTCCATCGGGCGAATTTCGGAACGAAGTACGCACTTCACACAAGCGCATCCAGCCTAGTGGATTTCCACGTCAGCGGAACTGGGAGCGAGTCTAGATTTGCTTACGATCCAGAAGTGATAGATGCGGCACTGGCAGCGGAGGCGGGGAATATTGACCTCTTTCTGGCCGGCCCTCCCTGCCAGGGCCATTCAAATCTCAACAACAAAACGCGGCGAGAAGATCCTCGCAACCTGCTCTACTTGACCGCAGTCGCGCTAGCTGTGGGCCTCAAGGCGCGCATGGTGGTGATAGAGAACGTCCCGGACGTCGTGAACGACAAGAGTGGCGTTGTCGTTTCGGCCAAGGCATTGCTCAAGGCTAGCGGCTACAAGTTCATTGACAGCGGTGTGCTCGCCGCGAACGAGATGGGCTGGGCCCAAACGCGCAAGCGATTTTTTCTGATTGCTGCCAAAGTCGGTTCGCGAAGAGCTTCGCTAACGCTCAATGGTGTTGTAGCGGGCCTTAAGAGGGACGCTCTCCACCTGGGTTGGGCCATTGGCGACCTTGCGCGTGGGAAGCGTGAGGGTGCGGGGGCCGGCGTAATGGACACCGTGCCGGCACTTTCAGAAGAGAATCGCGCTCGAATTAGTTGGCTCTTTGCTAATGACAAGCACGAGCTTCCTAACCACGAACGCCCTGACTGTCACAAGGACGGGCACTCGTACCCCTCCGTATACGGGCGAATGTTCTGGGACAAGCCAGCGCAAACTATCACGACCGGCTTTCTTACGCCAGGTCGCGGTCGCTACATTCATCCTAGAGAGCCTCGCGTCATAACGCCACATGAGGCCGCGAGAATTCAGGCGTTTCCAGACAGCTTTCGCTTTGTAGTAAACGGACATGACCCTGCGCGTAGTGCAGTCTCCAAGTGGATCGGAGACGCGGTGCCTCCAGTGCTCGGGTACGCCGCTTTGTTGCCCCTACTCGCACTAAGCGAAGATGCCTAGTCGTCGCGGCTGGGGCGCTCCCTTGGCATTGGGCCTTCTAGCAGTCCCGCAGCAACCACTGGGCGTTTCAGCTCGCACTGCCAAAAGACAAGTACAGTCCACCCCAGCCTCTGAAACTCGGCGATAGCCTGAGCATCGCGTTCAACGTTGCGAGGAAGCGTCTCATTCCAGTACTCGTATCGGGGGCGGATTCAACCGCGAAGTGCAACGCGTGAGTGGTGAAAGAATACCTCGGACGGGGTAAGGAATCGGTGACGTTTTCGGGGTCGGTTGTTGAGCGCGTCCTGGGCGCACTGTATTTCCTCCGGGAGGATGGTCGAAAAGTTGCGCTTGCGCGGGAAGTACTCGCGCACCAGGCCGTTGAGGTGCTCATTGCGAGCTCGTTGCCAGGGAGCGTGGGGGTCGGCCATGTACATCGTGGTCTCCAAGGCCAGTTCGATGAAGTCGCCGTCCGCGAACTCGCTCCCCCGGTCGCTGGTCAGGGTGTGGACGTGGGCGCGCCAGGGCATCAGACATGCCGCCACCGTATCGGCCACATCTTCGGCCTTGCCCGTGGCGCTCCATCCCAGGCACAGCAGGCCGCTGAGCCGCTCGTTCATCGTCACCAGCACGCCACCTCCCTTGCTGGGGCGCACCGTATCCACTTCCCAATGCCCGAACTGGCTCATGTCCTGGACGGCGTGAGGGCGTTCGCTGATCGGGGTGCGGTCGGCAAAGCGCTGGGTCCGATGACGACCATAGCCACGCCGCCGCTTGGGCAGGCGCAGGCGATGGCGCAAGCCGTGCCGGTGGAGGTAACGGTAGATGGTGGTGTGGCTGGGCACGGCGATCCCCAGCAGTTGACAACGGCCCTGAATCTGCACCGGACTCCACCGCTGGCTCACCCCCTGCTCAATCTGGGCGAAGGCTTCGGCCGGCAACTGGGGACGCGAGCTGGCCTGGTGACGGCGGGTCTGGGCCACCTTGTGTGCAGGCGTGGCGCGATAGGCCCGCTCGCCCGCGTTGCGCCGTCGCTCCCGGCCGATGGTGCTGGGGTGGCGGCCAAGCTGTCGGGCGATGGCGACATTGGAGAATCCTGCACTCAGCAGGGCGGCGATCTGGTAGCGTTCTTCCTGGGTCAGGTGTCGATAGGACATGGCAGCTTCGCTTGGTCGTGGAGCGGCCAGCCTACGGCACCTGGCCCGCCTCGGTTCAAGGAAATTGCACTTCAGGGTTGAATCCGCCGGGTTTTCGACGTAGTTGCGACTACATGCATTTCGATGTTTCAGCCTTTCTCCAAGCGCAACTGATTGAATTGCTTGGGTCAGCTGATGCTCCTAGGCCGAAAACTGGTGGCGAAGTGCGGAACTTCGGGGGCGCTCTACCCGGACCTTCGCGCGCGACTTGCCGCGGAAGATCGCCCGCTGCCCGAGTACGTGCGCGAGGCGTTCAATGCCTACCTGCGCTGTGGGGTGCTTGACCACGTCTACCTGTTGGTGCTGTGCGAGATGCCAGGCCAGGGGTTTCTGCGGTCGCATTATCGGGGTCATGTCAAGTGCATTCACGGTTTCGCCAGGAATGAGGCCGCGGCGCCTGGCATGGCGGGCGCGCGCCCAAGCCTCAGGACGGCGGGTTTTCCAGCAGTGCGCGCCGTACCGCTTCCGGTGGCAGCGAGCCGACCGATGAAAGATGCCCGGAATCGAGCATCTCCGGCAGACGGTGCCGCCAGTCTGGCGGCAGCGCCGTGCTCTTTTCACAGGTCAGGCCGACCCTGCCGTTTCGACCGCCGCGCTTGGCCGCATAAAGCGCGAGATCGGCCATTTCCACGACGTCAGTCCAGCTGGTCTGGTGCGGGAAGCAGGGCTGAAGCGGAAACACCGCGTGGCCCAGCGAGCAGGAGCAATACAGTCGGCGACGGTCCGGCAACTCGAAGGGCGTGGCGGCGATGGTGCGGACCACCCGATCAGCCAGCTCGGCGGCATGCTGACGTGTCATATGGCGGGCAACGACGAGGAATTCCTCACCACCCCAGCGCACCAGGTGGTCGCTGTCACGGAAGCAGGCGCGCAAACGATCGGCCACTTGCATCAGCACCGCATCGCCGGCCGCGTGGCCATAGACGTCGTTGACCTGCTTGAAATGGTCGATGTCGATCAGGAAGAACAGCAGGTCGGCCTGTCCGGAGCGGCTGCCATCGGCGAGGGCGGTTTCGTGGCGGCGGAGCGATTCGGCCACGTCGCCCTCGATATGGGCGGCGAAGTAGCGTCGGTTGCGCAATCCGGTGAGTGGATCGGTGAGGCTGGCTTCCTCCAGCGCCTGGGATTTTTCGCGCAGCGTGATGGATACTTCCTGCAGTTCGCGGGTGCGCGTCGCGACGTGACGCTCGAGCTCGTGCTGGCGCTTGCGCAGCCAGCGGGTGCGCTGGTGGATCAGCGTGTTCACCAACGCGCCCAGCAGGATCACGGCGCCAATCCGTGTCCACCAGGTTTGCCACCAGGCCGGCTCCACCCGCAGCGGTATCGACAGGGAACGATTGTCGAAGCGTCCGGAGCGGTTGCTGCTGCGCAGCTCGAAGCGGTAATCGCCCGGCGCGAGATTGGCAAAGGTCGCGACACGGTAGTCGGCATCCACTTCGGTCCAGTTCTCACTTTCGCCCAGCAGGCGATAGGCGTAGCGGATCCGGTCGGGGGCGTTGTAGTCGAGCGCGGCAAATTCGATGGCGAGGCTGCGTTGGCCCGGGGTGAGGATCAGCCCGTCCTGTCCGTATGCCTGGGGAGCGGCGACGCCGTTGATGCGCAGGTCGGTGATGGCAAGCGGTGGGGTGTTTTCGGAGAAGTGGAACTGCTCGGGCAGGATCGCCAGAAGGGACTGGGTGCCACCAAACAGCAGGATGCCGTCGCGGGTCTTGGCGTAGGCACGGAACCAGGGCGAGCCCAGCTCCGCGCCATCGCTTGGGCCCAGCGTGAGGACCCGGCCGAGGGTGGAATCCAGGACATGGTTCTGGGTCCACAGGCGGCTCTGGGCATCGTGCAGAAGGTTGGCTCCGAAGGGGCGGCCCGGCAGGTCGTACTTCTGGCTGATGGCCTCGACCCGTTCGTTCCCGTCGGCATCGATGCGCACGCGGAACAGGCCCGATGGCGTGTCGAACCAGACGCTGTCTTCCGCAGCGACAAGCAGGCCGAGTACATCCGGGTTGTATCCGCGTGCCGGGTGAGCGGCCAGGACCCGGCGGGGCTCCGCCTCCGGGGTGTCGAGCAGGGCGAGGCCGGACTCACCGCCGATCCACAGGCGTCCGGCTGAATCGAAGGACAGTGCGTTGATGTCGCCGCGCAGCGGGGTGTTCACACCGCCGTGCTTGCGTTCCAGTTGCGTGGCGCCGGGTCGATGCCGCCACAGGCCGTCTTCGGTGGCGAGCCACAGGCCGCCAGCGGGGTCGGCGAGCAGGCGCCGCACGCGACCACCCTCCAGTGCGAACGATTGCAGCGGAGCACTCTCGGTGGCACGGCGGAACACGCCGGCGTCGCTGCCGATCCACAGGGCACCATCGACGGTTTCCGCCAGGCCAGTGATGCGGACGCCGCGCAGTAGCGGCTGTCCGCTCGCATCATGCAACGCACCGAGGGGGCGCAGTTGGGCGTCGAGCACCGCGATGCCCCGGTCCTGGGTGCCCAGCAGGATACGTCCGTCGGCGAGCACGGTGATGGCGCGCACGTTCAGATCGTCGGGCGCGTTGTCCACCTCGGCAAAGGCAAGACGGTCGCGCAGCCGGAAGGCCGTGTTGAGCGAATTGTGTCGCTGCACGCCGCCGCCGTAGCTTCCCACCCAGAACTGTCCGCCGCGATCGCGCAGCAGGGCGTGGACTTCACCGCTGGCCAGCGAGACCGGGTTGCCGGGCTGATGCCGCAGGCGGTACAGCAGGTGACCATCGCTGGCGGCACGGACTTCCACACCGCTGGCGCGGCCGATCCAGAGTTGATCCGGGCTCGCCTGGAGCATGGCGTACACCGAGGCGGCGCTGGTTTCCGGCGAGTCTGGCGTCACTGCCTGCGGTGCGAGGCCATCGGCGGGAGTGCGCCAGAGCCGACCTTCGCGGGTGCCGATCCACACATGCCCGTCATCGGCTTCGAACAGCATGGTGACGCTTGTGTTCGACCCGTCGAGCGCAATGGGTGCAAGCGTTGTTTCGCCCGGGGCGAGACGTGCCAGCCCACCCCAGCTGCCCACCCACAGCGTACCGTGGCGGTCGATCAGGAGGCATTCGATGCGGACTTCCGGCAGGCCCTCCTGACCACTGAGGGCAACCCGTTTCAATTCTCCGTCGCGGCTGCGCACGAGCAAGCCCTGATCATCGGTACCGATCCACAGCTGGCCTTGCGAATCCATCGCCAGCGCGTTGACCGAGAACGAGGCCGGCATCACTGCGCTGGTATCGACCGGCAGCAGGCGATCAGTGCCCGGTTCGTAACGGGCCAGGCCGACGAAATCGGTGCCGACCCACAATGCTCCGTCGCGGTCGGCCAGCAGCGAGCGCACGAACAGCGAGGTTTCGTCCGGGGCGGTGCTCCAGCGGTTGCCATAGAGGCGGAAGCGGTGGCCATCGAAACGCACCAGGCCGCGCGCCGTTCCCATCCAGATGAAGCCAGTACTGTCCTCGGCCAGCGCCGTGACAACGCTGCTCGGCAGGCCGGTGCCTGCGGTCGCAAAACGTGGTGGGTCAGCGGGAATGTCCTGCGCCAATGCCGTCAAGTACGGCAGCAAGGCCAGCAGGAGCAGAGCGAGAACACGTGAAGTCATGCTGCATGGTATCGCCTCGACGCATGCCGCGGATCGCCCGGCACGGCCGGCCATCCGACGTGCCGGAGAGGGCGGCAACCAGGCGGGGTTAGTGTCGTTCGACAACCAACCTCGTTCTCGCAGGCCACCAACCAGGTCGAGATCGCGGCCCCCGGCGTCGGCGTGCTCAGCACCTATCCCTTCCGCGATGCCTCGATGAGCGTCGGCGGCGCCAGCTTCATCGTCTCGCCCATCGAAGGCACCATGCAGGGCAATGCCAGCGGCCAGCTCGCCGATGGCGGCCTGTGCACCAGCGCCGGAAGCTGGGGCGGCAAGGTGGTGATGTGCGAGCGCGGTACGACCAGCTTCGCCGACAAGGTCGCCGCGGCGCAGGCCGGTGGTGCCTCCGCCGTGGTGATCTACAACAACGTCCCCGGCGGATTCGCCGGCACCCTGGGCACCGGCACGTCGTCGGTGCCGGCGCTCAGCATGAGCCAGGAGGACGGCCAGGCCCTGGTGGGCGGCTCGCTCGGCCAGACCGCCTCGGTCAGCTCGGTGCCTCAGTCCAACGCCAGCGGCTACGCTTACCTCGACGGCACCTCGATGGCGACCCCGCATGTCTCCGGTGGCGCTGCAGTCGTCTGGAGTGCCAATCCTTCGGCCAGCAATCAGCAGGTGCGCGCCGCGCTCACGTCCACCGCGCTCGATCTGGGAACGGCCGGCCGCGACAACTACTACGGCTACGGCCTGATGCAGGTGTTCGCCGCGGTCGAAGCGCTGGTCGGTGGCGGTGGTACCGGCCCCGGCCCCGGCCCCGTTGCGGCACCCTCGTCCCTGACCGCGTACAACTACGGCACCATCAAGGGTAACGTGGAGTTCGGGCTGCAGTGGAGTGGTGGCGACGTGAAGATTGACGTTTACCGGAGCGGAAGCAAGGTCGCTTCAGGCGTCGGCAACACCGGCAGCTATACCGATCGCGTGAAGGTGAAGAAAAACACCAGCGGCACCTTCACCTACCAGGTCTGCAATGCCGGCACCAGCGACTGCTCCGCCGGAGCCAGCGTCGCCTATTGACATCCCTTCGCTTCGCGTCGGGAATCCCAAAGGGCCTGCCAGTCGGCAGGCCCTTTTTTCATGTGCGTCCGGCACGGGCGCACTCTTGGCCCCGATGGCGCGAGGCTCGTCGATGCTGGCGACAGCGCGCGCCGCGGTCGGACAGAAGCCGCGTTTTCACGTGCAGTGGAGCGGGCGTGATCTGGTCTCGCCGCCAGCAGCTCCCGTGCGGCTCCCGCAACTCCCGGGAAGTGCAGCATGTTGAGGCATGTCATGTTCCTGCGCGAAATCGTGTGTTGCTTGTATGGACGCCATTCATACCGTGTCCTCCATGCAAACCGAGAACTCAAGCAGGAGCTGACAAAAATGCAGATTCAAAGCATGTGCTGGGCTGGCGTTATCCTGATGCTGGCCATGATCGGCAGGGCGCAAGCCATCGATGTCAACGAGCCTTATGCGGTTGATGCGACCTTCGGCATCAACGGTGCGGTGCTTGATCCGCTGGTGAACCTTGCCCCTGCGGCTCCGCCGCGCGCGTCGGGACAACGCATGGCGCTCGATGAGGATGGCAGCACCATCGTCGCCGGCATGGCCACGGTGAATTTCTTCGGTGACCTCAACTATCTGGTGGTGACGCGCTACAGCGCGAGTGGCCAACGCCTGACGTGGTCGAATCCGACGGCCGGATACACCGATGAACTGCATCAATACCTGCTCGTGCAGCCGGCAACCCAGCCGGAAAACCTGCGGATCCGCGACGTCCGCGCCGTCTCGATCGGTTCCTATGGCCATATTTACGTGCTGATCGATGCGCTGGAACCGGGCAGCTCGACGCGGACAGACTCGCTGCTGGTGACGTTTGCTCCCGATGGTGCCTACAAGGGCATCGTCACCAACATGGCCACGCCCAACGCAGATGACATCGGTGCCGCCATCATCCTGCTCAACGACTGGATGTACCTGGCCAGCTCGTCCGGTACCCTGGTGACCTTGTCGCGCTTCACGCTGCCCGCACCTGATCGGACGCCGGTGCTGGATACCGCCTGGGCCACCTCAGGCAGGGAAATGCGCGTGCTGCCGGGCTGCAAGCACTATGTCGGCGGTCTCGGGGAATTGCCGATCAACTGCCTCGTGCGTGCCGAGCGCGGCGTGATCAGTTACAACGCGCCCACGCCGATCTACATCGCCGGCGAGTTCATCAACGAGCAAGGCCTGTCCGGCACGCAAGGTGATCTGTTCATCATGCATTTCGATCCGTACACCGGCAGCAGTGATCCGCACTATCCGGTCAAGGACGGTTACATAGGGACCGATGACAACGTGCGTGGACTGGTCTTTCGCAGCAAGTTGCGCAATCCGCAGGGCGATGAAAACCGGCTGTATGTCCTCAACACGTTTGCGCGCCCCTGCCGCAACGGCTTCAGCGTATTCCAGTTCAATGCCGACACAGGCTCGATTGGTACACGCACGTTTGTGAAAGGCGGTAGCAACAATGCCGACCCGGCGGCGTGTTCGTTGACGACTTCCATGGAGGCCACGGACATGACCCTGGCACAGGACTACGTGTCGGCGGATCGCTACCTGGCAATTGTCGGCAGCCAATACACCAGCGAACCGTTCACGGGTCGCAATGGCTTCCTTGCGCTGGCCGATACCGAGCACATGAATTGGACGGTGCAGTCACAGGAGTTCACCCACACTGGTGGCCAGTATCCCGACGATGCCGGCTTCCAGGCGATCGTCGGAGATTTCGCCACGCGTCGCTATACCGTAACCGGCACGCAGAGCAACTACGACGGTGATGTATCTAGCGCACTCAGCATGCGCATGCGCGCGGACCACCACATCTTCGGCGATGGTTTTGAAGTGCAGTGATGGCGGCATGACGGCCACGGGAGTAGTGGCCGCCATGGCGTAATGCATCGGCTTTGCCCTGCAACCGGTCTACCAGCCGTTAAACAGGCGGCATCTCCGACAGCTGCGACATCACCGCGACCATCGATGCCGCCTACCCGGGCCTCGGCAACGGCAGGCCGTGCCTGACCGCCGCCGCCCGCCTCAGCCCGTCATTCGAAACCGTCGGAGAAGATTTCACCGCCGCAGGTTTCCGCCTGCGCCGGGTTCACCAGCACGTTGAACTGGGTGCCCGAGGCCATGCCGTTGTAGTCGAAAATCCGCCAGTAGCCGAGATCCGCACGGTATTCCAGATCGAAGTTGCTGCCATCGGAGGGGATGAGCATACGGGTGACCACCGGCTGGGCGCAGGGATTGCCGTCGAGCAGCGGATGATCCAGGCGCAGGATGCTGCCGGAATGGTTGCCTTCGGTCGCGGTGACCCGGAACACGTTGGGACTGGGCAACTGCGCGTAGATGCTGAAACCCACGCCAATCGGCATGTTCTGGGCGGAATCCATGTTTCCCACCAGCCAGGTGCCGGGCCCGCCGAAAGCAAAGTACAGGACGCCGGTCTGGTGCGGGTTGCTCACCGCGCCGGTGTTGTAGTTCTGCATCGCCAGCACGATCAGGTCGGGATTGTCGGCCAGTGGCAGCTGGCTGTAGGCACCGGTGACGCTTCCGGCGGTCGTCACATGGCGCGACGCACCGCCGCCGGCTCCTGCGGCAAACACGTGATACCCGGCACCAAGCGGCATCGGGATGAGGGAACTCTTGTTGTACAGGCTCCATACGCCGCTGAACTCCCAGCTGCCGACCGGTTGACCGGCGGCGACGCCGGTGAAGCGGGGCGTGACGAACAGGTTGGCATTGGACTGGTTCTGGATCGCCGGATGGTTGAGGGCGGTGATGTAGGAGCCGGAGCCGGTATTGGCGCTGCTGGTGATGTGCGAAAAGCTGAAGTCGCCGTATTCGTAGGCACCGATGTCGACCTTGGCCGAACCGGCGGTGGCAGGAGTCTTCTTCTTGTAGCGGCCCAAGCCGTCGGCGTCGGCATTGGGCAGGGCGTTGAAGATCACGCCAAAACCCAGAGAGGTATTGTCGCCGGCGTCGATGGCCGGCGAGTCCGGGGCCGGACGCGCGTCGATGCGGCTGATCAGGCGCGCCGGCGCGGTGATGGTTCCGGTGCCCATGGTCATTCCGGCAACCCCACCGTTGACCAGATTGTGGGAGTTCGTCATTCCCGCCACCACGGCGGACTCCATGCTGAGGGCCTGCTGGCCGACCAGGAGGTTGTTGTGGAGCGATCCATTGATCGTGCCACTCGTGGCACCGGAGCTCCAGAGGCCCCCGGCGACAGCGTAGTAGTGGCGGGTAACGGTGTTGTTGAGCAGTTGCGCGTCGAGCTGGCCGTTGGTGACGCCCAGCCTGATGCCATGGCTCCACTGCCGGTCGACACCGATCACCACGTTGTTGTAGAGGCGCGTGCTGAAGCTGCTGGTCAGCCCCGGAGATTCTGGCGCGCCTTCGGCGACAAGGATGCCGGCGGTGGCGAAATCTCCGCGCACGGTGTTGCCATGCAGTTTCACCGTGCCGGTGGTTCCGGTTCCAGCGTAGTTGACAAAAATGCCTGCCCCGGTGCCATCCCCACGCGGCTCGCGGGTGATGCGGTTGTAGAATGCTTCCACATCCAGCGTTGCTCCGTTCGTGGCGTGCAGAGCGAGCAGACCGCTCCAGATCGGGGTCGGGCCGCCGCTGATCCGGTTGTCGTACAACGTTGCCGTGACGCTTCCCCCGGACGCCGTCACGGCGATACCGGCCTTGCCCGGAGTCGCGGTCATCTGCAGTTCGCGGGCTTCGAAGCTTGCCGTGCCCGTGCCCGAATAACTGACCGAGACATGGCTGCTATCGAAGTGGAGCTTGTGCAGGTGCAGCCCGACAGCGCCGTTGAACCCGCTGTTGTTGTATGCGGCCACAATGGTGTTCCGGAATACCGGGCGAAAGCCATCCGCGGCGCGCAGGGTCAGGCGCTTGTCGACCACGCCGGCACCGGTGGTGATGGGTGTGTTGGTTGCGATCAGGATCTGGTCGCCGTCGCTGGCGTGATCAACGCAGGCTTGCAGGACGCCGGCGCAAGGTGCGGGGCCGGGCCAGGTGAGGGTGGCGGCACCGGCCGGTGCCGCCAGCAGCGACAGGATCAGCAGGGCGACGGCGGGCGGCAGGATTCGCAGCAGGGACATGGCGGTTCTCCACGGGCAGGGGGTGTATTTCCTACAATCGGGAAAAGTCCGAAAAATTGGCCACCTGATCCGCAAATCCATTCGCCCCGGCGGCCGCTGCGGCATCGCGCGGCCTTGAGACGGCCCCGTTTCGAACCCATGTTCGGCATGATGCGTCCGGGCCGCACATCGTCCGGCACCACTTTTCACGAGGCTTTCCCCGAATGACGTCTTCCCTGGCCTTGGCGCAGTCGCGCCTGCTGGCACCCGCCGGCCTTGCCGCCTCCGACCTCGAACGTGCTTTCGGTCGCCTCATGGGGCCGGGCGTGGACGAGGCGGATATCTACTTCCAGAATTCGCGCCAGGAAAGCTGGGCGATGGAGGACGGCATCGTCAAGAGCGGCAGCCACGCGATCGAGCAGGGCGTGGGCGTGCGGGCGATTTCGGGAGAAAAGACCGGCTTTGCCTATTCCGACGAGCTGCGCCTGCCGGCGCTGCTGGAAGCAGCCGGCGTGGCGCGCGCGATCGCGCACAGCGGTCGCACCGTTCCCGGCGCGGGACTGTCGCTGCGCGAAGCGCGCGCGCTGTATCCGCCGATCGACCCGGTCGAAAGCCTGGACAGCGAGTCCAAGGTACGGGTGTTGCGCGAGCTGGATGCCTACCTGCGCGCCGCCGATCCGTGCGTGGTGCAAGTGATGGTGAGCCTGGCGGCGACGCTCGATACCGTACTGGTGGCGCGCTCGGATGGCGTGATGGCCGGCGACGTGCGGCCGCTGGTGCGGCTCAACGTCAGCGTGATCGTGGAGCACGCCGGCCGGCGTGAGCAGGGCTACGCCGGCGGCGGCGGGCGCTACGGCTACGACGAACTGCTGCGCGACCGCCGTGCCTTCGCCATCGCCGATGAAGCACTGCGCCAGGCGCGCGTGGCGCTGGAGGCCGTCCCTGCGCCCGCCGGCTCGATGCCGGTGGTGCTGGGGCCGGGCTGGCCGGGCGTGATGCTGCACGAGGCGGTCGGCCACGGGCTGGAAGGCGACTTCAACCGCAAGGGCACCTCCACCTATGCCGGGCGCATGGGGCAGAAGGTGGCCTCCGAGCTGTGCACCATCGTCGATGACGGCACCCTGCCGGGCCGACGCGGTTCGCTGAGCGTGGACGACGAAGGCACCATGACCCAGTGCACCACCCTGATCGAAAAGGGCCGGCTGGTCGGCTACATGCAGGATCGGCTCAACGCGCGCCTGATGGGCGTGGCATCCACCGGCAACGGCCGGCGCGAAGCATTCTCGCGCCTGCCGATGCCGCGCATGACCAATACCTACATGCTGGCCGGCAGGGACGATCCGGCCGACATCATCAGGAGCGTCAAACGCGGCCTCTACGCGGTCAACTTCGGCGGCGGGCAGGTGGACATCACCTCGGGCAAGTTCGTGTTTTCCGCCACCGAGGCCTATCTCATCGAGGATGGGAAAATCACCGCGCCGGTGAAGGGTGCAACCCTGATCGGCAACGGTCCGGAAGCGATGACCCGGGTCAGCATGGTCGGCCATGACCTGGCGCTGGACGAGGGCGTGGGCGTGTGCGGCAAGGAAGGCCAGAGCGTGCCCGTGGGCGTGGGCCAGCCGACGATGAAGATCGACCAGATGACGGTCGGCGGCACGCAGGCGGCCGGGGAATAGGGCGTGGTGAATCGGGAGTCGGGCCTGGATTGTGCCGCAGCGCGCCCGATGCGATCGGGTGGTACCGCCCGCGCATCGCTGCCGATTGCCCGTGAAGCCAGCTATGCCCCGATGTTTTCGTCGTCGATGTCGTCCTCGCCGTGCGCGCGATCGTCCGATGGCGCATCGGCGATTTCACCTTCCCCGGCCATCAGCGTCTTCAGCACCCGAAACAGCTCGCGGAACGCGCGCGGCGGGCGCTGCTTTTCGCGCTCCAGGCGTGCGTTGCGCACCAGCTGGCGCACCAGCTGGCGGTCGGCGGCGGGGTACTGGTCGAGGAGTTCGGCCAGCGCCTCGTCACCGTCTTCGAGCAGGCGCTCGCGCCAGGCTTCCAGCCGGTGCAGCTCGGCGGTTTCGCGCCGCGACTGGTCGCGGCCCTTGTCCAGCGCGCCGCGTATCGCATCGAGGATATCGTCCTCTTCGCGCCGCATCGCCTTGGCGAGGAACTGCAGCTGGCGCTTGCGCGCGATCTGCGCGGTGATGCGGCGGCTGTCGCGCACCAGTTCGCGCAGGTCGTCGGGCAGGGCAACGGCGGCGAGCTGGCCATCGGGAAGTTCGACCAGGCGCTCGGCCAGGGCCAGCACATCAAGCGCCTCGCGCCGCTTCTGGCTGCGGCTGGGGGAAAGGAATTCGCCGGTTTCGGGATCGCGTCCGCGCATGGGTCAGGAGCCGGGATTGGGGATCGGGAATTCGGGATTCGGTGGGAGCGGAGAGGCCAGCGGCCGATGCTCCAATCCCGAATCCCGATTCCCGCAAAACACAAAGGATAGTGCAGATGACGAACGAACTTGAGCGCGACGACGCCGGGCAGACGCAGGCGCGGCTGGCCGATCTCGCCCGCGAGGTGCTGGCGCGCTGCCGCGCGCGCGGCGCGAGCCAGGCCGAAGTGGACCTGAGCGACGAACGCGGCCTGTCGGCCGGCGTGCGCATGGGCGAGGTGGAAACGATCGAATACACCCGCGACCGCGGCCTTTCGCTGACGGTGTATTTCGGCACCCGCAAGGCCAGCGCCAGCACCGCCGACCTCGATCCGGGCTCGATCGAGGCCACCATCGAACAAGCCTGCGCCATCGCCCGCCATACCGAGGACGATCCCTGCGCCGGACTGGCCGACGCCGCGCGCATGGCCACGCGCTTCCCCGACTTCGACCTCTGGCACCCGACGCCCCTGGATGCCGACGCCGCCATCGCGCGCGCGATGGCCTGCGAGGCGGCCGGGCGCGCCGCCGATGCGCGCATCACCAATTCGGAAGGTGCCAGCGTCTCGCAGAGCCAGAGCATCGGCGTCTACGCCAACAGCCACGGCTTTCTGGGCGCGGAGTGCGGCACCAGCCACGGCCTGAGCCTTTCGCTGATCGCAGGTGAAGGCGAGGCGATGCAGCGCGACTACTGGTACGACGGGCACTGTCACCCCGACGCGCTGGCGTCGCCGGAAACCGTGGGCCAGCGCGCCGCCGCGCGGACCGTGGCGCGGCTGTCGCCGCGCGCGGCGCCGACGGGCAGCTTTCCGGTGCTCTACTCGGCCGAAGTGGCGCGCTCGCTGATCGGGCACCTGCTGGGCGCGGTGTCGGGAGGCGCGCTGTACCGGCGCGCCTCCTTCTTGCTCGATCACCTGGGCCAGCCGGTGCTGCCGCGCGGAGTCCATCTGATCGAGCGCCCGCACCTCCTGCGCGGACATCGGTCGGCGGCCTTCGATGCCGAGGGCGTGGCGACCGTCGAATCGGCGCTGGTCGACGACGGCGTGCTGGTGCGCTACCTCCTGGGAAGCTATTCGGCGCGCAAGCTCGGCATGGAGAGCACCGCCAACGCCGGCGGGGTCCACAACCTCGAGATCAGCACGGGCCGCGACGACCTGCCGGCGCTGCTGCGCGGCATGGGGCGCGGGCTGCTGGTCACCGAGCTCATGGGGCAGGGCGTCAACGCCATCACCGGCGACTACTCGCGCGGCGCGGCGGGATTCTGGGTGGAAGGCGGCGAGATCGCCTACGCCGTGGACGAGGCCACCATCGCGGGGAACCTGAAGGAAATGCTGCTGGGAATCGAGGCGATAGGCTGCGATGTCGATCCGCGCTCGCACATCGCCACCGGATCGATCCTCATCGGCCGGATGACCGTCGCCGGCGGCGAGTGATCCGCGCGTCACAATGGCCGCATTCGTGCATTCTGGTGTAACGTGGCGGATGCGCCACGTTCGTGGTTTCCAGTCGACCCCGCATGGGGCGAGGCGACCGGGAAGCCACCCATCAGGAGTCCCAGCATGAGTGACATCATTGATCCGCCCCCCGTGCCCAGCGAAGCCGAAGCGCCCTCTGCCGAGGCGCGCCAGTGGGCCCTGTTTGCGCACCTGTCGGCGCTGGCAGGGATCCTCATTCCCTTCGGCAACATCCTGGGGCCGCTGATCATCTGGCAGATCAAGAAGGCGGAGATGCCCTTCGTCGATGACCAGGGCAAGGAGGCGCTCAACTTCCAGATCACCGTGGCCATCGCGATGATCGTGAGCATGATCCTCATGCTGGTACTGATCGGCGTGGTGCTGATGTTCCTCGTGGGCATCGCCGCGCTGGCCTTCACCATCATCGCCGCGATCAAGGCCAACGAGGGCCAGTACTACCGCTATCCCTTCACGCTGCGGCTGGTGAAGTAGGACACGGCCTTTCCCTTCGCGGAAGCGCAACGGCGCGGCTGGAAACGGCCGCGCTTTTTTTTTGCCGCTTCGCGCGGACTGGACGTTTTCCGCCGCGCCCGCGACGATTCCGCCCTGGAAGCCGGCACGCCGCCGCGCGCATGATGGATGCTTCATGACGACCTTCGACTTCATCGATTCCCACACCGGCGGCGAGCCGACGCGCCTGGTGTACGGCGGCTTTCCCTCGCTGGGTGAGGGCAGTCTCGCCGAGCGGCGCGCGCGCCTGGCCGGCGAGTTTGACCACCTGCGGCGCGCCATCGTCTGCGAGCCGCGCGGCTCCGAGGTGCTGGTCGGCGCGCTGCTGGTGCCACCACGCGATCCTGCGGCCGTGACGGGCGTCATTTTCTTCAACAACGTCGGCGTGCTGGGCATGTGCGGGCACGGTGCCATCGGTGTGGTGCGCAGCCTGCAGCACCTGGGCCGCATCGGGCCGGGCGAGCACCGTCTCGAAACACCGGTCGGCACCGTCAGCACGACCCTGCACGAGGATGGGCACGTTTCGATCCGCAACGTGCCGGCGTACCGCCACGCCCGCGGCGTCGAACTGACAGTGCCCGGCTACGGCACGGTGCGCGGCGACGTGGCCTGGGGCGGCAACTGGTTCTTCATCACCAAAGACACGCCGATCGCGCTGGAGCTTGGCCACTGGCGCGCGCTGACCGCCTTCACCGCGGCGCTGAAGAACGCGCTGGCCGCGCACGGCATCACCGGTGCGGACGGTGCCGAGATCGATCACGTCGAGATCAACGCCGCTTCGCCCGATGGGCGCGCCGATGCGCGCAATTTCGTGCTGTGCCCGGGCCTTGCGTTCGATCGTTCGCCCTGCGGCACCGGCACCAGCGCCAAGCTGGCCTGCCTTGCCGCCGATGGCGAACTTGCGCCGGGCACCGTCTGGCGGCAGGAGAGCATCCTGGGCAGCGTGTTCGAGGCCAGCTACGCACCCGCAGCGGACAACCGCATCCTTCCCGTCATTACCGGCAGCGCCTACGTCACCGCGCGCGGGCAGCTGCTGTTCGATCCCGCCGATCCCCTGCGGGACGGCTTCAGTCCGTGATGCGCCGCGCCCGGGTATCGCGGCAGGCTCACTGGCCGTCGGGGTTGATCGGCTGGATGGAGGACTACCACTCCATCGACAGGCTCACGCTGAAGTTGCGTCCCGGGCTGGTGTAGAAGCCGATGCTCTCGTCGTTGGCGGCGAGGTTGCGCACGTCGGCCTCCAGGCCGCGCACCGTGGCCCATTCCCAGTAGCGCCGATTGCCGAGGTTGAACAGGCCGGCGTTCACGCGCGCGCCGCGCCATGGTTCGAACCAGGCGTAGAGGTCGAAGCGGGCGTAGCCGGGCGAGGCGAAGAGTTCGACCGTGCCGTGGTCGATGTCGGTTTTTCGGCGCACGGCCACCATGGCCAGCTCGCTGCCCCAGCGGTTCGAGTCGGCGTCGAAGCGCAGGCCCAGGGTGGCGCGGGCCGGGTCGATGGTGTTGAGAGGCACATCGCGGCGCGTGTCGTCGCCCTGCGACCAGGCCATCGCGCCGCGCAGCTGCCAGCCGCGCAGGCCCGGGAAGCGGCGGTCGAGGTGCCAGAGCAGGTCCGATTCCACCCCGCGGATCCGCGCCCGGTCGCGGTTGATCGACTGGAACACCAGCGCGCCGGTGGTTGGATCGATGCCGAGATTGGCGCGCGATTCGATCAGGTCGCGGAAGCGGTTTTCGTACAGCGACACGCTCGCGCGCAGGGTTTCGCCCACATGCCGCCAGCCCAGTTCCAGGCCGTGGCTGCTTTCCGGACGCAGCTCGGGATTGGCGCGCACCTCGTAGTTGAAGACCGGCAGGAACAGGCCGATGTTGACATCGCCGAAGGGCGCGGCGCGAAAGCCGCGCGCGTACTGCGCGAACAGGCTGTGGCCGCCGCCCAGCGACCAGCGCAGCGCCAGGCGCGGCGTGGTTTCGCGCTCATTCACGTCGACCGGACTGGCGTCGGGAAAGTCCTCGGTGAAGATCGCGTCGGGCTTGGGCCGCAGGCGGTACCACTCGGCGCGCAGGCCGGGAATGAGCGCCAAATGCTCGCCCAGGCGCATTTCATCCTGCCAGAACAGCGCCAGGCTGGTGGCGTCGCTGTTGGGGAAGTCGCGCACCGGCAGCGGCTCGCCGAGCACGGTGGAGGTGGTTTCGCCGGTGACGAGATTGGTTTCCACGCCGTCGCGCAGCCCCTCGTAACGGTGCCGGGAGACGTCGATGCCGAACACCTGCCAGTGGCCGATGCGCCCGCCGTCATGGCGCGCCTGACCCACAAGCGACAGCCCGCGCGCCTGGGCGTCGTAGTCGAACCGCCGCCAGCGCAGCGACTCATAGGGCGTGGCGCGGTCGGCCAGGCGGTGCTGGTCGCTTTCCTGACGCACCGTGGTGTCCTGCGCGTAGATCTGGGCGTCGAGCGTTTCCAGCCAGGCCAGACCGGGGTGCCACTGGCCGGAAAGACCGATCCGGCCGCGCCGGTCGCGGTCGTCGCCGTCGAGCCGGTAGGTGGTGCTGTAGCGTCCGGCCCCGAAGCGCAACGAGTTCACCGCGGTCTCGCGTCGCTGCCGGCTGGCGTCGAAGGAGAGCGTGTACTGGCCGGCGGTACCGGCATCGTGCACCAGCTTGGCGAGCGCACCTTCGCGCCGGTAGTCGACGGGATTGGGCGCATCCGCCGCGCGCCAGGCGCGATTGTCGGCTTCATGGCCATCGCGCCGGCTGATCGCGGCCATCGCCTGCCAGCGCCCCGACGCCGATTCCCCGGCCCAGTGCCCGGCCACCAGGTGGCTGTCGTCGATGCCATCCCAGGCGCTGCGCGCGCCGAAGGCGTGCGCAGCGCTGGCGAACGCGAGCAGATCGCCGGGATCGCGGGTGCGGAAGGCCACCACGCCAGCCAGCGCGTCGCTGCCGTAGAGCGTGGATGCCGGTCCGCGCAGGACTTCCACCCGCTCCAGCATTTCCATGTCGACCATGTCGCGCCCGGCCGAGGCGAACTGGCCGATGCTGTAGGCATCCGCCAGCGGGATGCCGTCCACCAGGATGCGCACCCGGTTGCCTTCCAGCCCGCGGATGGCAAAACCGTTGCCGCCGAAGCGGTGGCCTTCGCGCGGAACGCTCACACCGGGCACGTAGCGGACCAGGCCATCGAGGTCGTGCACCAGGTACTGGTCGAGCTCGGCGCGCTCCACCTGCGCCACGCTGGCAACGACCTGGCTCAGCGGCTCGGCCGCACGGCTGGCGACCACCACGATGCTGTCGAGCGCCGTGGCTTCCTCGGCATTGGCATCGGCATCGGGCGGTGGGGCGGATTGGGCGAGGACGGGGCAGGAGAACGCTGCCAGAATGGCAAGGGACAACAGGCGGAGAGTCATGGGAAGGGCACAATCTTCATGCGAATTGTTCTCATTGTAGCCGAGCTTTGCCCGAACCTTTTGACTGGCGTCAATTGTCCGGGCGCGAGGGGTTTTGATCCTGGTCAAAGCGAAAAAAACGCCAATCGGGGATAATCACGCATGGAACCGCTATTGAACCAACGCCAAATCACCCAACCGGAGTATCCACCCCATGAAACGAACCACCCAACTGCTGCTGGCGGCGCTGTCGCTCGGTGCGGGCCTTGGCTTCGCATCGGTCGCAGTCGCCAGCGAGGACAGCGGCGAGGCGATCTACCTGCAGAACTGTTCCGCCTGCCATCAGCCGGACGGCAAGGGGCTGGCCGGCGCGTTCCCGCCGCTGGCCGAGTCCGACTGGCTCAGTGGCAAGACGCCCAAGGAAGTCGCTGCGACCGTTCTGCGGGGTCTGCAGGGCGAGGTCGTGGTCAACGGCGTGACCTACAACAGCGTGATGCCGGCGCAGAGCCACCTGACCGACGCCGAGATCGCGAAAACGATCACTTACGTGCTTTCGTCCTGGGGCAACAAGGGCGGCAAGCTCAAGACGTCCGAGGTCAAGGCGCTGCGCGCCTCGCTCGAGGTGTCCACCGACCCGGCGCAGGGCGAGCTGCATCCTGGCACCAGCAAGGCGAAGGCCGCCTATGAGGGCGCGCCGGTTGCCATGTCGGGCAAGGACATCAAGCAGGTGCGCACGCCCGGTGCCCCGGACATGACCGAAGACGAGTTCGCCGCAGCCAGCGAGATCTTCTTCCAGCGCTGTGCCGGCTGCCACGGCGTGCTGCGCAAGGGCGCCACGGGCAAGCCGCTGACGCCTGACCTGACCCAGCCGCGCGGCACCGACTACCTCAAGGCGCTGATCACCTATGGTTCGCCCGGCGGCATGCCGAACTTCGGCACCGGCGGCGAACTGACCGCCGATCAGGTCGACCTGATGGCGCGCTTCCTCCAGCACACCCCGCCCAATCCGCCGGAGTGGGGCATGGCTGAAATGAAGAACACCTGGAAGGTCAAGGTTCCGGTGCAGGATCGCCCGACCCGCCAGATGAACAGGTACAACCTGGACAACATCTTCTCGGTCACCCTGCGCGACGCGGGCCAGGTGGCGCTGATCGACGGCGATACCAAGGAAATCATCAACATCGTAGAAACCGGCTATGCGGTGCACATCTCGCGTGTCTCGCACTCGGGCCGCTACATCTATGTCATCGGTCGCGACGCCAAGATCGACCTGATCGACCTGTGGATGGAGAAGCCCGACGTCGTGGCGGAAATCAAGATCGGCATGGAAGCGCGTTCGGTCGAGACCTCCAAGTTCAAGGGCTACGAGGACAAGCTCGCCATTGCCGGTGCCTATTGGCCGCCGCAGTACGTGATCATGGACGGCCCGAGCCTGGAGCCGCTCAAGATCGTCTCCACCCGCGGCACCACGGTCGACACGCAGGAATACCACCCCGAGCCGCGCGTGGCCGCCATCGTCGCCAGCCACGAGCACCCCGAGTTCATCGTCAACGTGAAGGAAACCGGCCGCATCCTGCTGGTCGACTACAGCAACCTCGATGCGCTCAAGGTCACCACGCTGGATGCCGCGCGCTTCCTGCATGACGGCGGCTGGGACGTCACCAAGCGCTATTTCCTCACCGCGGCCAACAACTCCGACAAGATCGCCATCGTCGACTCCAGGGAGCAGAAGATGGTCGGCCTCGTCGATGTGGACAAGATCCCGCATCCGGGTCGCGGCGCGAACTTCACCCATCCCAAGTACGGGCCGGTGTGGGCCACCTCGGCGCTGGGCAACGAGAAGATCACCCTGATCGGAACCGATCCGGAGAACCACCCGCAGTACGCCTGGAAGGCGGTGGAAGTCCTCAAGGGGCAGGGCGGCGGTTCGCTGTTCGTCAAGACCCATCCGAAGTCGCGCAACCTCTGGGTCGACACCACCCTGAACCCGACCGCCGCGGCCAGCCAGTCGATTGCCGTGTTCGACATCAAAAACCTCGACAAGGGCTACAAGGTGCTCCCGATCGCCGAGTGGGCGAACCTGGGCGAAGGTCCCAAGCGCGTGGTGCAGCCCGAATACAACAAGGACGGCACGGAAGTGTGGTTCTCGGTGTGGAACGGCAAGGACCAGAAGAGCGCGATCGTGGTGGTGGACGACAAGACCCGCAAGCTGAAGAAGGTCCTGAACGATCCGCGTCTGGTCACGCCGACCGGCAAGTTCAACACCTACAACACGGTCAATGACGTTTACTGATCCCGGTCAGTCTCCGGATCGGCCGAGTTGATGAAATCCCCGGCGGGAGCCACTCCCGCCGGGGATTTTTTTTACGCCGCGATGGGGCAGGGTGGGGAAGCCGCGCCGCGGCCTGATCGGATGCCGGATCGGATTTCGAATCGACGGGTTGGCGCAGGGCCACCGGCTGCGCAACGGCGTCCAGGGAAGGCCCGAACAAGTCGCTTCCGTCGTTCCAGCGCAGGCCGGAGCCCATTCTGAAGCAGCAACATGGGCCCCGGCCTTCGCTGGGATGACGTCTTGTCCAGAGGTTCCCTAGACTTCGCGCAGCGCGCTGCTGTCGTCCTTCTTCGGGCGCGGCTGCGTCGGCTGCTGCCCGCGCACCAGGTACTCGACGTTCTCCGCGATGTTGGTGGCGTGGTCGCCCACCCGCTCGATGTTCTTGATCACGAAGAGCAGGTGCGCCAGGTCGAACATCGGTGCCGCATCTTCAACCATCGCACCCACGATGTCGCGGAACAGCATCGTGTGCAGCACGTCGATCCTGGCATCGTGTTCCCAGACCCAGCGCGCGCGTTCGGCGTCGCGGGCAAGGTAGGCCTCCATGGCGCCGTGAAGCTGGAGCTGGGCCAGCTCGCCCATGCGCTGCACGGGATCGGAAAACACCTTGGGCAACAGGTCGGGGGCCACGGCCAGCGCGCGTTTGGCGATGTTGCCGGCCAGATCGCCCACGCGCTCCAGGTTGGAGGCGATGCGGATGGCTGCCATCACGTGGCGCAGGTCCACCGCCAGCGGCTGCCGCCGCGCCGTCAGTCCGATGGCATCGCCTTCGGTTCGGGCCGCCAGCTCATCGAGCTGCGGATCCCGGGCGCGCACCGCTTCGGCCAGCGTCGTATCGGCGTGGCACAGCGCCTGGATCGAATCGGCGAACTGTTTTTCGGCCAGCGCGCCCAGTTCGCTGATCTGTTCGGTGATGGCATTGAGCTCGGCGTCGAACGCCTGCACGATATGTTCGCTCACGGGAGGACTCCTCATCCAAAGCGGCCGGTGATGTATTCGTGGGTTTTTTCGTTTTTCGGGTTGGTGAAGAACTCCAGCGTGGAACCGTACTCGACCATGTGGCCCAGATGCATGAAGGCGGTGAAGTTCGAGATGCGGGCGGCCTGCTGCATGTTGTGGGTCACGATCACGATGGTGTAGTCGCGGCGCAGCTCGTCGACCAGCTCTTCGATCCGGGCGGTCGCGATCGGGTCCAGCGCGGACGTCGGCTCGTCGAACAGGATCATTTCCGGGTTCGGGGCCAGCGCGCGGGCAATGCACAGGCGCTGCTGCTGGCCGCCGGACAGTCCGTAGGCCGACTGGTTGAGGCGGTCCTTGACCTCGTCCCACAGCGCGGCCTGACGCAGCGCCAGCTCCACCCGCTCTGCCACCACCTTGCGGTTGCTGATGCCGCGGATCAGGAGGCCCGAAGCCACGTTGTCGAAGATCGACTTGGGAAACGGATTGGGCTTCTGGAACACCATGCCGATGCGCAGCCGGATCTGCATGGGATCGACCTCGTCGCCGACGATGTTGAGGTTTTCCGGATACAGCTGGATCCGCCCCTCATACCGGTTGCCCGGATACAGGTCGTGCATGCGGTTGAAGCAGCGCAACAGCGTGCTCTTGCCGCAGCCCGACGGGCCGATCAGCGCGGTGACCTGCCGATCCGCGATCGCCAGATTCACATCCTTGAGCGCCTGGAACGTGCCGTAGTGGAAATTCAGTCCTTCGACCACGGCTCGATGGCTCACCTCGACACTCGAGGCCGGCTGCGACACGGCGAGGGCAGGGGGCGGAGGGGAGAAGGCACGATTCATGGAATCTCCAGGCATGGGGTCAGCGCAGGTTGCGGCGCAGGCGATAGCGCAGCCAGATGGCAAAACCGTTCATCAGCAGCGTCATCGTGAGCAGGATAAGGCCCGTGGCTGCGGCGTTGACGTGGAAGCCGGCTTGCGGGCGGGAGATCCAGTTGAACATCTGGATCGGCAGCACCGTGAACGGCGAGTTGAGCCAGTCGAAGTTGACGAACGGGAACGAGTCCTGCACCGGCGACGGCGGCAGGAACGCGATGAAGGTGAGCGCGCCGATGGTGATGATCGGGGCGGTTTCGCCGATCGCGCGGGACAGTCCGACGATGGCACCGGTCAGGATGCCGGGACGCGCCGCCGGCAGCAGATAGCCGCTGACGGTTTGCCATTGGTCGGCACCCAATCCGAACGCCGCTTCGCGGATTTCCTGCGGAATGGCGCGCAGCGATTCGCGCGTGGCCACGATCAGGATCGGCAGGATCAGCAGCGCCAGGGTGATGCCGGCGACCAGGATGGTCTGGCCCATCGCCAGGGTCTGCACGAACAGGCCCAGGGCCAGCAGGCCGAAGATGATCGAGGGAACGCCGGCCAGATTGGTGACGTTGATCTCGATGAAGTCGGTGAGCCGGTTTTTCGGCGCGTATTCTTCCAGATAGATTCCGGCGGCGACGCCTAGGGGCACCGCCAGGGCGGCGGTGACGATCATGACCAGCGTGGTGCCGACCCAGGCCGACAGGATTCCCGCATCGCCCGGGCGGCGCGACGGATAGCTGGTCAGGAAGTCGCGGTCGATGCGACCGGCACCATCGGCGATGAAGTCGCCGACCAGCGCGCCCAGCACCGCCAGGGACAAGATGAGCACCGTCACGCCCAGCACGGCGAACACGCCGTCGGTCCACTTTGCGCGACGCAGGAGGCTGGCTTCGCCGTAACCTTCGATCGGGCGTGTCGACAGGGGAGTGGTGGGCATCAGTAGGCTTCCCGGTAGCGGCGGCGCAGCCAGAACGCCAGCAGGTTGAACGCGAAGGTCAGCAGGAACAGCGTCAGGCCGGCGGCGAAGATCGTCAGATAGGCGATCGAGTCATGCGGCAGGTCGCCCATGCTCAACTGCACGATGTAGGAGGTGATGGTGGCTGCGCCTTCCAGCGGATTGGTGGCCAGTTTGGCCTGCTGGCCGGCCGCCACCGCCACCACCATCGTCTCGCCCACGGCGCGCGACATGCCGAGCAGGAAAGCGGCCGTGATTCCCGAAAACGCGCCGGGAACGACGACCCTGAGGCCCGTCTGGAGTCGGGTGAAGCCCAGCGCGAAGGCCCCCTCGCGCAAACTGTCGGGCACGGCGCGCATGGCGTCTTCGCTGACCGAAACGATGTACGGCAGGATCATGATGCCGATGACGATGCCCGGCACCAGCAGGTTGAACGTGGCCAGGCCCGGAATGAACTTCTGGAAGATCGGCGTCAGGAACAGCAGGGCGAAGTAGCCGAATGCCACCGTCGGCACGCCCGCAATCAGCTCCAGGAACGGCTTGACCGTCTCGCGCACGCGCGGACGGGCAAACTCGCTCAGGTAGATCGCCAGGATCGTGCCCGCCGGCACCGCGACGACCAGGGCGATCAGCGTCGTCATCAGGGTGCCCGACAGCAGCGTGATGATGCCGAAGTGCTTGTCTTCGAACACCGGCGTCCACTGCGTGTCGGTCAGGAAATCCCACAGCGGCACCTGTCGGAAGAAGGTCACGCTTTCGCTGACCAGCACGTAGATGATGCCGGCGGTCACCAGCACCGACAGCGTCGCGGCCAGGAACAGGACCAGCCGCATGCTCTGATCCATCAGGCGGCGTCTGCGCAGGAAGGCTGTCGTCGGCACCAGTCGGGCGGCGTTCGGGGGGCCTGACGGCGGCAGGGCGAATTGGGTGTTCATGCGTGCGTCCGGGAAGGAGCAGCGATCAATAGACCAGCGTTTCGTTCAGCAGATCCTCGATCGAAATGCCGATCCTGGAGCCGGAAAAGCCGGTGCCGATCTCGCGCTTGGCGAAGCGCTCGCGAAACGCGGCCTGGGCGTTCTCCGGCAGCGGCACATAGCCCACCTCGTCGACCAGCTCGGTCGCGTTGCGTGAATCCAGGTAGAACTCGATGAAGCTTGCGACCTGCGGCTTGGTGTCTGCGGCGCTCCTGTTGACGTAGATGAAAATCGGTCGCGACAGCGGCTGGTAGGTGCCATCACGCGCGCTCTCCACGCTCGGCCCGACGGCCGGTGCCTCGGCCGTGGCCTTGATAGGCACGGCCTTGAGCATGTTCTGGTTTTCCTCGAAGTAGGCAAGGCCGAAGAAGCCCAGCGCATTCACATCGCCCGATACGCCCTGGACCAGCACGTTGTCATCTTCCGACGCGGTGAAATCGCCGCGGCTGGAGTGTTCCTTGCCGACGATCGCCGCGGTGAAGTAATCGTAAGTGCCCGAGTCCACGCCCGCGCCATAGAGCACCAGCGGCGCGTCCGGGAAGCTGCCGCGGATCTGGTTCCAGCGCGTGATCTTGCCCTGCGCCTCCGGCTCCCACATCGACCGGAGCTCGTCCACCGTCAGCTCGGTCGCCCAGGTGTTCTGGGGATTCACCACCACCGTCAGCGCGTCCAATGCCACCGGCAGCTCGATGTATTCGACGCCCGCCGCCTTGCAGGTCTCCTTTTCCTCGGCCCTGATCGGGCGCGAGGCGTTGGCGATGTCGATTTCGCCGCGGCAGAACTTCTTGAAGCCGCCGCCGGTGCCGGACATGCCCACCGTGACCCGACTGCCGGGGTTGGCCTTCTGGAACTCCTCGGCCATGGCTTCCGTGACCGGGAACACAGTGGACGAACCGTCGGCGGTGATGAGGCTCCGGCTGGCCGATCCGGCGCTGCGCGGAGCGTTTTCAGCCGACGGCGCGGATTCATTGCCGCAGGCTGCCAGAGTGAGCACGGCCACCGCGAGCACGCTGCAGGTTTTCAGGTTCATGGAAGTCTCCGGAAGTGGGGAAAGAGGCTTGAGGATCGCGCTGGCCGACGCGGTGCGCCCAAGCCGGTCGTGATGAAGCGCGCCGGCGCGGCAGGTGGTGCCGCAGCCGCGACGTCCACCGCCGATGGGATGGAGCGGCCGTGCACGCCTAAAAGATGGAGCGGGACGCTGTGGCGTCGGGCCATGTTTTCGCCCGCCGCGCCGAAAGGGCCACGCTCCGCAATGGCTCCGCCCCCGGATCCGCCGGGACCGGGGCCAGCGGACCACGGTTCTCCGGAAACCCGGGAATTTCGTCGTTGGTCAGGGCACAATCGGCCACGGCGCGAGCTCTTGCAGGTGATGAGGGGGCCGAATTTCCGCCTGGGCGTCGGCAGATCGACACTTTGCGCCACCTGTGTGACAGGAATATGACAATCGCCCTGCGGGGAGGCAGGCGGCTGAGAGCAGGTGGACCGAGGGGGCAGGCGACGATGCGCGACATCGGTCCGACACCGTTGCTTTCAATGACTGGAAGTGGCTGGATGCCCGCCTGCGCGGGCATGACGGAATTGTCCAGAGGTTCTCAAGCGCCTTGGTCGGACGGTCCGCGTGGTATGGGCACTCGCGGAGAGCGGCACCGATGAAGACAGCCGATGCGCGGGTGACGGGCACGCTTGTACCTGCGCATACTGGGCGCGATGAGCCGCACCGACGCCCCCGCCGATCCCGTTTCACCGACGCCCGGCGCAGCGCTGTGCGCTTTTGCCGTGGCCCAACTTGATCGCTGCCTCGCCCAGCTGGCGCGTAGCGGTCGCGCCCATCATGCCGGCATCCACCAGGCGCGCAAATCGCTGCGCCGTACGCGCGCAGCGCTGGCCCTGACCGATGGCCGACTGGGCGTGCGTGCCGAGCGCCTGGATCGCCGCCTCAAGCAAGAGTGCCGTTCGCTGTCCGAACTGCGCGACGCGCAAGCCGTGCTGGACACCCTGGCGCGCGCTCGCGCGACCATGCCGACAGCCGCACGCCGCATGCTGCGCACCGAACTGGACGCCGTCCGCAGTGCGCTGCAGGCGCGCCGTGACGCGCTGCTGGCCGAGAGCCTGGCGCGCGATCCGGAATTCGAAAGCCTGCGCGATCGCGTGATCGGCTGCCGAATCCAGCTGGAATCCCTGCCTTGGGGGCGGGTCGGCGAGGCGGACATCAAGAGCGCGCTCAAGCGCAGCGCGCGCCGAGTCCGGCGTGCCGCAGACTCGGCGCGGCGCAGCGGGGAAAGCGAGGAACTGCACCGCTGGCGCCGCCGTCTGCGCCGCGTCGGGCAACAGCTCAATGCCCTGGCCAGCGCCGGACTGGGGCAGGGCGATGCGATGTCGCCCAAACCGACGCAGCTGGATCAGCTCGCCTGGCGGCAGGACCTCCGCGTGCTCCTGGTTGCCGTATCCACACTGGAATCGATCGATCCGGCGCAGCGCCATGCGGTCGAGGCAGCCGTACGCGCGGTCGCGAACCTGTCCGCCGCGAGCTGAACCCGGCATCGATCCCATGCGCATCCTGATCGTGTGTCTGCCGCGGAGAATGTAGTCATCGCTAAGTCCTTGACTCATAAGACATGCCTGTCGCCATAAGGTTCCCGTATCCGCGCTTGGGAGCGGGGACAACTCAATGCCACGGCGATCAAGTACAAATATCTCCCCGCCATGGCCGCCAATCCGAGGAAAACGTGCGGCCATGGCGCACTGGTGCGGACAATCAGACGCCATGACCGCATCGTTTACTGATCGTGCTGCCGCGTCCACACAATTCTGGCGGACGCGCACTCGTCTCCGAAGTTCAGGGCCACCCAGGGGAAGCGGCGAACGGGCCGAGTACACCGGCTCCGATACAAGTCGGGGTCAACCTGCCCTAGGACCTGACGACATCCATCCGCATAGCTCCTGCTGAGGAGGCGTCGGAGCGCCTGGGAGATCAGGGTAGGCCCAAGAGGATGCTGTTTTACGATGCGCCGAAAGTCTCGCCGCGCGTGTGCATCACCAATCGATAGCGGTTTCTTGCAGATGCCGTCAGCGAGCGCACCCATGACCTGCAAGGATGCGCCTTCGATGACCCCCGTATGCAAATATGTGGCTTGCGCCACCACCGATGGGCGCAAGCGAAGCAGGCCGTAGCGCGTTCGATCGGGGTCGGTGCGTCCTCCCCCGGGTGGGGAAGGAACGCCAAGCGCCCCCAATTCGACATCGGACAGTAAGCCCTCGGACGGCATCTGAGCCGCGCGTTGCAGTATGGCGCGCAGTGCAGGTTGCCACGTGGCCGGCAGCTTGGCCACCGTGGGCCGAGACTGCTCCAAGCCGCTATCAGGGAGGATTAAGGACTGATGCTCGTCGCTAGTGTTCATGACGCGAATCCGGTCCAATGTGCACCCGCCGCCTGCGTTGCTGGATAGAGGGGCAGGGTGTGCGGTGAGCATCCGCAGTGCCTCCAAGGCGTGCTCGTCCCAGATGCCAGGCCCGATCAGCCACGAGCAACAGCGCTGCGCCTTGAACGTACGACGAAACATCTCCAACGCGTGATGCCGCGCGCTTGTGGCTGATTGATCGCCTGTGATGCAGCGCAAAGTGTCTTGCAGATGATCATGTCCGCAGGAGCATTGCAGCATTTCCAGGCCGAAGTCGAAGCCATCGAGAAGTGGCTTGCCACACCGGTGGCAGCCCTCCAACAAGCGCACCCGATGCCAAGGACACACGTCCACGCCTGGCACCTGGAAGAGCATGGTGTGGTACCCGTATTGCGCGCATGCCGGACAAATGCGCAAGCGTGCGGTCATCAGATCTGATTCAGGCTCGGATCCGAACGGCCACCAGGTGCTCAGCTGCCAGTCGGTCACGAACGATTCGTCAAACCCTTGCACGGACGCCAGGGTGGTTTGCCGGTCGGATGCGCACAGTAGTCTCAGCAAGTTGAGTTTGCGACGGATCGTCAAGCCAAGGCTTCTACGGATATCGCCGCTCTCCAGAAAGTTGAGTCGTGCAGCCCTGATCACGACCCCAAGTGCCGAGCATCCTTCGTACCCGCTCCAGTCCTGACCGACCAAACGAGGGCGCAAGGTGGCCAACACATCCATCGATTCGTCCATCACGCCCCCTGCACAGTCGGACGATAGGTCTCGCGCGACAGTTCCAGTTCCACATACCCTGAAGCCAAGATCGCCTCCATGAGCTCGGCATCGGAGAACTCAGTGAAATCGGCATTGCGCGGGGCGATCGTGGTCAGTAGATACGCGATCACACCCTCGAAGGACTTCATGGGCCACGTCCATACCTGTGAGAGGCGATTCTCGGTACGAAGGTTTGCGGCGATCTCCCAGAGCCTTGCGGCGTGTAGGGCCAGGCGCCAGCCCGACTTGAACGACTTTGGTGCGAAATGCTCACTGAAACTGACGCCGGATCCTGCGGGGTGTTCAGTGAAGACGTCATAACGACCCATTGAACCGCCCCGGGAATCCCGGAGACTCGTTGGTGTGAGTCACGCCGCCATGGCGAGCTCACGGGTCTGCTGATAGT
>NZ_JBBDHC010000043.1:0-1052 GCF_037203605.1 Denitratimonas tolerans | reverse complement strand
TCCATCACCTTCATCACCTCCAGCGAAGGCGGCGTCGACATCGAGCAGGTGGCCGCCGAAACGCCGGAGAAGATCCAGACCCTGCACGTCAACTATGTGCAAGGCCTGCAGCCCTTCCAGTGCCGCCAGGTCGGCTTTGCCATGGGCCTCAGCGCCAAGCAGGTCAACCAGCTCACCAAGCTGATGCTCGGCCTGTTCAAGCTGTTCAATGAAAAGGACCTGTCGCTGGTCGAACTGAACCCGCTGGCGATCCTCACCAACGGCGACCTCGCGGTGCTCGACGGCAAGGTCAATTCCGACGACAACGCCACCTACCGCCATCCCGATCTCGCCGCGATGCGCGACATCCGCCAGGAAGACGAGACCGAGGTGCTGGCCAGCCAGCACGACCTCAACTACGTCACGATGGACGGCAACATCGGCTGCATGGTCAACGGTGCCGGTCTTGCGATGGCCACGATGGACGTGATCAAGCTCGAAGGCGGCGAGCCGGCGAACTTCCTCGACGTTGGCGGCGGTGCCACCAAGGAGCGCGTCACCGAGGCCTTCAAGCTGATCCTTTCCAGCGACAAGGTGAAGGCGATCTTCGTCAACATCTTCGGCGGCATCGTGCGCTGCGACATGATCGCCGAGGGCATCATCGCCGCGGTCAAGGAAGTGGACGTGAAAGTGCCGGTGATCGTGCGCCTGGAAGGCACCAACGTCGAGAAGGGCAAGGAACTGCTCAAGAACTCCGGCCTGGCGATCACGCCGGCCGACGACATCAACGACGGCGCCAAGAAAGCCGTTGCCGCGATCGCTGCCTGAGGAACGAACACCATGAGCGTTTTGGTCAACAAGAACACCCGGGTGATCGTGCAGGGCTTCACCGGCCAGCAGGGCACCTTCCACGCCACCCAGATGGTGGAATACGGCACCAAGGTCGTCGGCGGCGTCACGCCGGGCAAGGGTGGCACCCAGCACATCGGCCTGCCGGTGTTCAACACGGTGCTCGAAGCGGTCGAGGAAACCGGTGCCAACGCCTCGGTCATCTACGTGCCGCCCCCGTTCGC
>NZ_JBBDHC010000042.1:0-1100 GCF_037203605.1 Denitratimonas tolerans | reverse complement strand
AAAAGCCGTGAAGCTGGCGCTTCACAAAATCCTGCCGTCAGGGGTTGACGGGGGAGTCCATACACGCATTGTTAGGCCGCACTCTGGAATCTTTCGGCGCCGAGCGCAAGCCAGACAGCTACGCACAGACATGCGACTGTTGCTGCGCCAAGGAACAGCAGAGCGAGCCCCGGAAAGCGGTGCGAAGTGTAGCCACCGACCAGGAAAGCGACCGGCAAGAGAAGAAGCCTGTTTCCTGCCCAGCGATGGAGCGCCACAGGATCCGAGACGCGAGCGTAATCAACGACGTTGAGTGGCTTTGAGACGCCGGCGAAGCGCACGGCCAGAGCCACCGCTAGCAGGACCGGCACGAGAGCGAACTGGACGATTGCGAGGACGGATGCCATGCGGCCTAACGTCTGACATGAGGGGCCGCCGATAGGCGGTCCCTCTCGATGGATGGGTTAGGCCGCAGTAGCAAAGTATCTAACGACCTTGCAGTTCGTAGGTGCACCACTTTGAACCTTATGAAGAAGCCAGTAACCGTAGCCTTGAGACAGCCCGAAAGCAAATTCAAATGCGGCGAAAAACCAAACAATCGAAGCTCCATTCATGACCAGAAGATAATACAACTGCCAGATAAAGAATAAGGTACGAGCTGCGGTATCAAAAAGCCCAAAGATAGGTTGCGGGTTCCAGATGCGCAGAAGAGACCAGACTATGACGATGCTGCCAAGAAGGTTGGCAAAAAGGACGTGCAATGGCTCAAATGCCGGAAGGGGCGAGATCTGACCTAGCATTTGATGGACTATGTGAAATGTCCATGGTGTAGCGAATGCTGCAGTTGCGACGAGATCGTAAATTGCACTTGAACGCACAAGCTGACGATATTTGACGGAGAGCATGGACGTGGGCATTCCTTTAGCAGAGTTGATGGGACGGTGTGACATATTGCGGCCTAACACCCAAGTTAAGCCGAGACGCGTAGTGGAGCGAAGCACATGGCAAGCTGTATCTGCCATGTGCTTTGCGGAACGAAGCGGCTTCGGCTTGAATGATCGAATGGACTCCCCCCGCGTCCCACACGGCTTCGATGAGCCAGACTGATGTTGTTGACCATC
>NZ_JBBDHC010000041.1:0-1142 GCF_037203605.1 Denitratimonas tolerans | reverse complement strand
GCGGCTTGCCGCCGGGATGTGGCGAGGCGCGGCACGCAGCGCTCCGGTGCGGGGACGGCTGCTCAGTGTTGCGCCTGTGTTCGCACGTTCGTATCGGTGCGTTCTGATCTTCGCGTCAGACATTGCCGCGGGTCACCCGCAACGACTACGCCCTGCGCCTCTTCAACGGCGACCTCGGCCTGTGCCTGGCCGACACCGACGGCCAACTCCGTGTCTGGTTCGAAACCGCCGACGAGGACGGCCAGCCCACGGTCCGCGACTTCGCCCCCGGCGTTCTCCCTGCCCTCGAAGGCGGCTTCGCCATCACCATCCACAAGAGCCAGGGCTCCGAGTACGGCCACGCCGCCGTCCTGCTGCCGCCGGATGCGACGAGCCGCGCGGTATCCCGGCAACTGCTCTACACCGGCGTGTCCCGCGCACGCCACTCACTCGAACTCTGGGCCAGCCCGGAGCTGCTCGCTGCGGCGCTGGCCAACAACTGCCCGCGCAGTGGCGGTCTCCCCGACCGCCTCCGCGGCTGATGTGGGAGCTGCGCAGCATGCTCGCCGTGGCCGAGCGCGGCAATGCCGCCGCGCTGCCGGCCGACGCATTCGACCTGTGATCTTCCCTCGTCAGCGGATCTCGTCGACCCGCTTCACGCGGCCGTCGTGGATGGTGAAGTTCACCTGCTTGTCGCGCAGGTAGTACTCCCAGCGTTCGCCGACCGCGGCGCCCCGGTGATTCTCGAGGGTCACTATCCTGCTGGGCTGACCGCCCTTCTGGATCAATACCGCGGTGCTGTCCCCGACGCTGACGATCCCGCGGGGGAATGCATAGGTGTCGAAGGCGTGGGCGGCGAAGGCGGCCAGGAGCAGGGCGGTGGCGAGGATGATGCGCATGATGGTCCCTCCTTGGGTGGGTGGGGCGAGTGTAGTCGGGGCTTATGGTGAAAGCGGGATCACGGTATCCGGATACAGATAGGACACGTAGCCGGCCCCCGCTACCATGTTTATCTGCAGGCGTATAGGAAGTTCAAACGCCCTTTTCGGGCAGTCTGCTGGGTAGGCGGCGGTCGCGCAAGCCCCGGCCCCGTTTTGGGCACGGATCGGACGTCTGTGAGTGGGATTTCGGCATCGCGGGGCCACGCAGCGGCGTTGTCAGCA
>NZ_JBBDHC010000040.1:0-1398 GCF_037203605.1 Denitratimonas tolerans | reverse complement strand
GCTTCGTGCTTTCTGGCGTCCGACGTGGGAAACGCCCTGTCTTAAGCGCGGCGATGTCCGATACGAAAACCGGAAAAGGCCGATATGAACCGGCCGGGGCGGGCGCAAGCCTGAGCAGCCATTCCCTGCACCGGAGTGTTTCGTGCCGCGCCTCGCCGCGACCGTGTCGCAGCTGCAGGATGCCGTGGCGCACGCAACGTCGCCGGCAGCGCATCTGCCCACGGCTCGCTATGCGCCTCACCGTCCCGAGCGCACGCTGCTGTATTCGCTGGTGCAGGCGCATTGGCCGGACTTTCTCGCGCGCCGTGAGGTAGAAGACCGCCCGCTGCCCGAGTATGTGCGCGAGGAGTTCGAGACCTACCTGCGCTGCGGCGTGCTCGAGCACGGCTTCCTGCGCGTGGTCTGCGAGCACTGTCGTGCCGAGAGGCTGGTGGCGTATTCCTGCAAGAAGCGCGGGCTGTGCCCGAGCTGCGGCGCACGGCGCATGGCCGAGTCGGCGCGGCATCTGGTGGACGAGGTGTTCGGCCCGCGGCCGGTGCGGCAATGGGTGCTGAGTTTCCCCTACCCGTTGCGCTTCCTGTTCGCCAGCAAGCCTGAGGCGATCGGCCCGGTGCTGGGCATCGTGCATCGTGTGATCGCCGGTTGGCTTGCCGATCAGGCCGGCGTGCCGCGGGATACGGCGCAATGCGGTGCGGTGACCCTGATCCAGCGCTTCGGCAGCGCGCTGAACCTGAATGTTCACTTCCACATGCTGTGGCTCGACGGCGTGTACGACGCGAACGTCGAGCCCCCGCGGCGCAAGCCGCGCCTGCGCCGCGCCCGTGCCCCCACCTCTGCGTAACTGACGCAGCTCGCCAACACCATCGCGCATCGCGTGTGCCGGCACCTGTCGCGCCGCGGCTGGCTCGAAGGCGAAGACGAATCCGTGTTCCTGTCCGACAGCGCGGGTAGCGACGACGGCATGGATGGGCTGCGGATGAGTTCGATGACCTACCGCATCGCCACCGGTCGCGACGCTGGCCGCAAGGTCGTCACGCTGCAAACATTGCCCGGTGACGCAGGCTCGCTGGAGGGCGATGCCGGCAAGGTCGGCGGCTTCTCGCTGCATGCCGGCGTGGCCGCGGAAGCACACGAAAGCCACAAGCTCGAAAAGCTGTGCCGCTACATCACGCGCCCGGCGATCAGCGAGCAGCGGCTGTCGATCTCACCGCAGGGTAGGGTGCGGTATCAGCTCAAGACGCCGTGGCGAAATGGGACCACGCATGTCGAATGGGATGCGGTGGACTTCATCGCCAAGCTGGCGGCACTGGTCCCGCCACCTCGCGCGCATCTCACCCGCTTCCACGGCGTATTCGCCCCGAATGCAAACCTGCGTGCGCAGCTGACGCCCTCGGGGCG
>NZ_JBBDHC010000003.1:0-234430 GCF_037203605.1 Denitratimonas tolerans | reverse complement strand
ACTATCAGCAGACCCGTGAGCTCGCCATGGCGGCGTGACTCACACCAACGAGTCTCCGGGATTCCCGGGGCGGTTCACATCCTGGTCGTATTCGAGCTCTTCGTCTTGGCTAGACAGTCTATGCCACTCGGTGGCACAATACGCGTCGATGACGCGAGTATTCAAAACTCGCTATTTCCAACGATGGATGCGCAAGACGGAGCTCACCGATGCCGTCCTGTGCAAGGCCGTTCAGGAGATGGCAGCCGGCCTGATCGACGCTGACCTCGGCGGCAGCGTGGTGAAGAAGCGCGTTGGTTTGGCGGGACGCGGCAAGCGTGGCGGCGTGCGCACGCTGGTCGCCACCAACAAGGGCAACCGCTGGTTCTTCGTGTACGGCTTCGAGAAGAACGAGCGGGCGAACATCAGCGACGAGGAACTCGAAGGCTTGCAGACCATCGCCGCCGACCTGCTGGCTCGAACAGGCCCGCAACTGGATGAAGCCGTTGCCGACGGCGCTTTGCAGGAGATTTGTCAATGACCACCAAGACCAAGAGCCGCATCCTCGAAGCCGTTCACGAAACGGCCGGCGATCTGCATCGCCTGGGATTCATCGACAAACGCAAGATGCAGAAATACGACGCCCTGTGCCTGGAGCCGGTGCAGGACTACGACGCCGAGAAGGTCAAGGCGTTACGCGAGCGATTGCACCTGAGTCAGGCTGTGCTGGCCAGCGTGCTGAACACCAGTACGTCCACCGTCCGCAAGTGGGAGGTGGGCGACAAGCGCCCCAGTGGGCCGTCGCAGAAGCTGCTGGACATCCTCGAGCGCAAGGGGCTGGAGGCCGTTCTTTGAGGCAACCTCGCCCATTGCCGCTCAGGCCCGCTGTATGGCTATTCAAGTGAGCAGAGACGGAATTGAACCGGCGTCCGTCCGCCACCACTATTCAAAAAACCAACCGTTCTCGGTTGGTTTTTTTTGCTCGTTCCCGCCAGTGTTGGCGCGGATTTCGGGCCTGGCCCGACCGATCCGTACCATCTGTTCCTGATGCTCAAGGAACTCAAGGGCATGTTGAGCTGAGGGGCGTTTTCGCCTCAGAGACCGAATCTCTCGCGCTGCTCGGATTCTGAAACCGGGTGTGCCACAGTTTGAGCGGCAGCTGGCTGGTGACGATCACCCGTGCTGCGGGTGGCAGGCCGCGGCAATGCCCGGCGGAATCGGCGGCTTTCTCGGCCGGAGCCTGCATGTTCCAGCCGCGCGCGAATCCGGCATTCCAGCGTATGGGAAGGCGCAATTGCGGCACCGTCGGCAAATTGTTGCCTGAAACCTGCCGATAAAAAAATGGGCCACCCTGCGGCAGCCCTAAGTTATTGCTTTTATTGGCGTCCCCACGGGGATTCGAACCCCGGTCGCAACCGTGAAAGGGTTGTGTCCTAGGCCTCTAGACGATGGGGACGTAAGGAGGTGGTGGAGCTAATCGGGATCGAACCGATGACCTCTACAATGCCATTGTAGCGCTCTCCCAGCTGAGCTATAGCCCCACATGCCGGAAAGACGACCATTCTAGAGGGCGATCAGGGGTGCGTCAAGGGCTTTTGATCGGGGTGATCGGGGCTGGTCGATCGAACGATCAGCCGGCCGGGCCACGGTGTCGGCCCGTTGCGGTCAGCCCTCACCCGGCGCTTCGGCTGGTCCTTGCCGCTCGTGGGTCCGGGGTGCCGTGTCGTGTTGCAGCGTGAAGGGCGAGTGCCCCTGCTCGCCGAGGTAGTCCAGCCACTTGCCGAGAAATGTGTTCATTCGCAGGCGATGGCCGAGCAGGGTGGCCGGCTCCGGGTACAGGCCGAGCGCATCCTGCCAGCGCTTGCCCACGTAGCAGTGCGTGACCTCCACCAGGCGCGCGTCGCGGTAGAGCCGCAGGAAGGCCGATGGGTCGGGCTCGCCGGTCACGGGATCGCGCAGTGCGTAGGACAGCCGGAACAGGGTGGTGTAACGGTGTCGTTCGAGCACCTGCAGGTGTACGTCCAGGCCATCGTCGATGCTCGATCGCCAGTGTGGATGCAGGCCGTGCGGCTGGAACAGGCGCTCGAACCGGGCGAAGTTTTCCGCGTACAGCCCCATCAGGTAGCCGAAGCGGCTGATGCGCGGGAAGGTCGTCGGGCGAGTGGGGGCGCGTAGCGAAGTCATGCGGCGTCAGAAGAGGTGTCGGTCGATGTTGAAGTGGGACATCACCTTGCTCGCGATCTCCTCGATCGAGGTGTGGGTGGTGCTGAGCGAAGGCAGGTTTTCCTGCCGGAACAGGGCTTCGGCGGCCTGGACTTCCCGCTGGCAGGTTTCCAGCTTCGCATAACGGCTGTCCGGGCGGCGCTGCTGGCGGATCTGGTGCAGGCGCACGGGGTCGATGGTCAGGCCGAAGAGCTTGTGGCGGTGCAGCCGCAGGCGGCGCGGCAGCTCGCCGCCTTCGAGGTCCTCCTCGGTCAGCGGGTAGTTGGCGGCGCTGACGCCGAAGTGCAGCGCCAGGTACAGGCAGGTTGGCGTTTTGCCCGAGCGCGAAACGCCCACGAGGATCACGTCGGCCTCTTCGTAGTGCGGGGCCACGCCATCGTCGTGGCTGAGCGCATAGTTGGTGGCGTTGATGCGGGTCTCGTACTTGTCGTAATCGGTCATGCTGTGGGCGCGCCCCACCGAGGGTCGGCGCATGGAACCCAGCTCCGTTTCCAGCGGCAGGATGAAGGGCGCGAACACATCCATCATCAGCGCCCCGCTTTCGGCGAGCGCGGCGGAGATGGCGCTGTCCACCACGGTGTTGACGATGATCGGGCGCAATCCGATGCGCTCGCCGGTTTCGCGCACGCGCTGCGCCGCCTGGCGCGCCTTGGACTCGGTATCGATGAACGGCAGGCGCTGGGTGGCGAACGCCACGTCGGGGAACTGGGTCAGGAGGCTGGTTCCGATGGTTTCGGCGGTGATGCCGGTGCCATCGGAGACGAAAAAGACGGGGCGCTGCGCGCTCATGCGGGGTCCTCGAAGGCGGATGGGGGCAGTGTATCGGGAGCGGCGGTACGCCTCGACGGTTCGGGACGCGTATCACATCCGCCCCGGAATGGGTGCGCCCGGGCCTGTTGCCAAGCCTTGTCAGTCCAGGTTGTGCCCCGCACAATAACGGGTCCGACGCTTTACCCGTCCGTTCCGGAGCCAACGCGTGACTTCACACATCCTGTGGCTGCACGACCTGCGCCTGACCGACCTTGCCCAGGTGGGCGGCAAGAACTCCTCCCTTGGCGAAATGATCGGCAATCTGGCGCGGCTGGGCGTCTCGGTGCCCGGTGGATTTGCCACGACGGCGGATGCCTTCCGCGAGTTCATCGCGCACAACCACCTGCACGAGCGCATCTACGCGCGGCTGGCGGCGCTGGATGTCGAGGATGTGCCGGAGCTGATGAAGGCGGGTGCGGAAATCCGCGGCTGGGTGATCGACGCGCCGCTGCAGCCGGCGCTGGATGCGGCCATCCGCGCCGCCTACGCGAGGCTGTGCGCCGACAACGGCGGCGGCGAAGTCTCGGTGGCGGTGCGCTCCTCGGCCACGGCGGAAGATCTGCCCGATGCGAGCTTCGCCGGCCAGCAGGAGACCTACCTCAACGTGACCGGTGCCGGCGACGTCGTGCACAAGGTCAAGGAGGTTTTCGCCAGCCTCTACAACGACCGCGCCATCGCCTATCGCGTGCACCACGGTTTCAAGCACGAGGACGTGTTCCTGTCCGCCGGCGTGCAGCTGATGGTGCGCTCGGACATCGGTGCGTCGGGCGTGCTCTTCACGCTCGACACCGAATCGGGTTTCCGCGACGTGGTGTTCGTCACCGCCAGCTATGGCCTGGGCGAGACCGTGGTCCAGGGCGCGGTCAATCCCGACGAGTTCTACGTCTACAAGCCCACGCTGCGTGCCGGCAAACAGGCCGTGGTGCGCCGTCAGATCGGCACCAAGCAGATCCGCATGGTCCATTCCGATGCGGCGGGCGAGCGGGTGAAGATGGAGGACACGCCGCTGGAGCTGCGCCGTCGTTTTTCCATCACCGATGCCGAGGTCGAGGATCTGGCGCGGCAGTCGCTGATCATCGAGGAGCACTACGGTCGCCCGATGGATATCGAGTGGGCCAAGGATGGGCACAGCGGCAAGCTCTTCATCGTGCAGGCGCGCCCGGAAACGGTGAAGTCGCGCGCCCGCGCCACGCAGATCGAGCGCTACAGCCTCAATGGCAAGAGCGAGGTGCTGGCCCAGGGCCGCGCCATCGGCCAGAAGATCGGTGCCGGCACCGCGCGCGTGGTGCGCTCGCTCGATGAAATGGCGAAGTTCCAGCCCGGCGACGTGCTGGTGGCCGACATGACCGACCCCGACTGGGAGCCGATCATGAAACGCGCCGCCGCGATCGTCACCAACCGCGGCGGGCGCACCTGCCACGCCGCGATCATCGCGCGCGAGCTGGGCGTGCCGGCGGTGGTGGGCTGCGGTGACGCCATGAGCACCATTCCCGACGGTGCCGAGGTGACGGTGTCCTGTGCCGAAGGCGACACCGGCCACATCTACGCCGGCAGGCTGGAGTTCGAAGTGGCCACGGCGGATCTTGAAAACATGCCGCCGGCACCGCTCAAGATCATGATGAACGTCGGCAACCCCGAGCGCGCCTTCGATTTTTCCCAGCTGCCCAACCAGGGCATCGGTTTGGCGCGGCTGGAGTTCATCATCGCGCGCCAGATCGGCATCCACCCGCGCGCGCTGCTGGAGTACGACAGACAGCCGGCCGAGATCAAGGCGAAGATCGACGAGATGAGCGCCGGCTATGCCGATCCGGTGTCGTTCTACGTGGATCGCCTGGCCGAAGGCATCGCCACCCTGACGGCAGCCTTTGCACCCAACCCGGTGATCGTGCGGCTGTCGGACTTCAAGTCCAACGAATACGCCAACCTCGTGGCCGGCAGGCAGTACGAGCCGCACGAGGAAAACCCGATGATCGGCTTCCGCGGTGCCAGCCGCTACGTGCACCCGGAATTCCGCGACTGCTTCGCGCTGGAATGCCGCGCGGTGAAGAAGGTGCGCGAGGACATGGGCCTGACCAACTGCTGGGTCATGATTCCCTTCGTGCGCACCCTGGGCGAGGGCAGGGCGGTGGTCGAGACGCTCGCCGCCAACGGCCTCAGGAAGGGCGAGAACGGGCTCAAGGTCATCATGATGTGCGAGCTGCCGTCGAACGCGCTCCTGGCCGACGAGTTTCTCGACATCTTCGACGGCTTCTCGATCGGTTCCAACGACCTGACCCAGCTCACCCTGGGCCTGGACCGTGATTCGGGCATCGTCGCCCACCTTTTCGACGAGCGCGATCCGGCGGTCAAGAAACTCTTTTCGATGGCGATCCAGACCGCCAAGCGCCGCGGCAAGTACGTGGGCATCTGCGGCCAGGGCCCGAGCGATCATCCCGACCTTGCCGAGTGGCTGATGGATGAGGGCATCGAATCGGTGTCGCTCAATCCCGACACCGTGGTCGATACCTGGCTGCGGCTGGCCAAGCTCAAGGCTGCGGGCTGAGGTCGCGCAGGCGCGCTGCATGAGACGGAACGGGCACGGCGGGGTGCCCGTTCCGGTTTGCGCTGTGGGGGGTGGCCGGATGCTTCAGGCGTCCAGCGTCAACACGAGGTGTGTCGTGCCGGCTTCGATGCAATCGAGGCGGAACCCGAGGCGCAGATAGAGCGCCTGTGCCGGATTTTCCTCGTAGACCCGCAGCCGCAAGTGACGGTAGCCGCGCGCCGCCGCCAGCCGTGCCGCCTGCCGCACCGCCCAGGTGCCGATGCCGCGGCGCTGCAGCGCGGGCAGAATCTGGAGATCGCGCAGGCCCAGCGCGTCGGCCTCGGGTGTCAGGCGCAGCATCCCGGCGATGTGCCCGTCGGCCTCGATGACCAGGTTTTCGAAAGCTTCCCAGCTCGCCTGGAAGCGCGCCGGCTCCCACGCGATGCCGCGCGCGGCCAGATAGGGTGCCATGTTCGCGCGGCCGAGCGCTTCGCAAAAGCCGCGTTCGCTGTCCGTTGCCGCCCGCAGCGCGAGTGCAAGCGCCATGACGCGCGCCGATTCAGTCGGCCAGCGCCTGCGCGAGGTCTTCCCACAGGTCTTCGACGTGCTCGATGCCGACCGACAGGCGCAGCAGGCCCGGAGTGATGCCGGCGGCGGCGCGGGCGGCTTCGGGCACCATGCGGTGGGTGAGGCCGGCCGGATGCTGGATCAGGGTATCGGTGGCACCCAGGCTGACGGCGGCGGTCATCACCTTGACCCGCGCCATGGCGCGCGCCGCAGCGTCGTGGCCGCCGCGCAGGTCGAAGGACATCAGCGAGCCGGGGCCGGACATCTGCGTGCCGACCAGGTGGCCGCCGCGCGCGCCGGGCAGGCCGGGATAGAACATCCTGGACACCGCCGGATGCGCGGCCAGGCGGGACGCCAGTTCCCGCGCATTGGCCTGCGCGGCCTCGACCCGCAGCGTGAGTGTGGGCAGGCCGCGGTGCAGCAGGTAGGCGGCGAGGGGATGCAGCAGCGCGCCGGTGGTGGCGCGCAGGGTGCGCAATTCGGCGGCGTGGGCCTGGTCGCAGCAGACCACGCCGGCGATCACGTCGCCGTGACCGCCGAGGAACTTGGTGGCGCTGTGCCAGACGTAGGTGGCACCCAGTTCGGCCGGGCGCTGCAGTACCGGGGTCGCGAAGGTGGAATCCACCAGCACCGGCACCGCACCGGCGGCTTCGACCGTGGCGCGGATGTCGATGAGGTCGAGAGTCGGGTTGGACGGGGTTTCGATGACGACCAGGGCGGTGTCGGGGCGCAGGCGCGCGGCGACCTGGCCGGCGTCGGTGATGAATTCGGCTTCCACGCCGCACAGGCCGCTGCCCAGGAGGTGATCGGAGGTGCCGTACAGCGGCCGCACCACGAGCACGTGGCGGCCGTGCCGGCTGCGCGCCATCAGTACCGCGGCAAGCGCGGCCATGCCCGAGGCGTAGGCCACGCAGGCCTGCGTGCCTTCCAGCGCCGCGATGGCACTTTCGGTGCGCGCCACCGTGGGATTGTGCAGCCGGGCGTAGATCGGGTTGGCGGCGCTGGGTTCGCCGGCGATCAGCGCGTCGAAGCTGGCGCTGCCGGTATCCAGGTCCGGAATCGGATAGGTGGTGGAGAGATCGATCGGCGGCGCGTGCACGCACAGGCGGTTGAAGTCGTCGCGGCCGGCGTGGACGGCGGTGGTCTGGAAGCGGGGCATGGCGAACTCCCTGGCGGTATTTGCCGGATATGCTAGAACGTCATTCGGCGCAGGGACACCGTGCCGCAGGATATTTCCTTATCGGCCCATCGGACCATGCTCGATCGAATCGACTACGCGCTTTTGCGCCTGCTGCGGAAGAATGCGCGGCTGCCCAACAAGGATCTGGCCGAACGGGTCGGCATCGCGCCCTCCACCGCGCTGGAGCGCGTGCGCAGGATGCGCGAGGAGAAGGTACTGCTGGGCTACCACGCCGAGATCGCGCCCGAGGCCATCGGCGTAGGGCTGCAGGCGATGGTGTCGGTACGTCTGGCGCGGCATTCGCGCGCGCTGGTGGACGGTTTCCACCGGCACCTGCTGTCGCTGCCCGAGGTGATGGCCTGCTACCACGTTGCCGGTGCCGATGATTTCCTCGCGCACGTGGGCGTGCGCGACAGCGAACACCTGCGCAGCTTCACCTTGAGCGCGTTCACCGAGCGCGAGGAAGTGGCGCACATCGAGACGCGGCTGATTTTCGAGTTCCGGCGCAACGTGGATCTGCCGCCCGGTGCGCCGGGTGAGGCGGAGTGAGCGACCCCGCCGCGCGATCGCGCTTCAGTCGATGCCGTGCCGCAGCCAGTTGATCGCTTGGCCCTCGTCGCCGAATACCGTCGCGATGATGCCCTGGTCGCGTGCGCGCATGGCGATGAGCTCCTGCACCGAGCGGTTGTCCACGCCGCGATCCACGAATGCCACCCGACAGCCGGCGAGATCGAGCTTCAGGAGTTCGTCGGCCATGCTCAGGGTCACGTCCGCGTGCGTGCTGTCGGCGAGGTTCTCGACCACCAGGATCCGCGTGGCGTCGAGGCGAAGCCGTTCTTGGACGATGGCCTTCCAGTAGGCGATGGAGACATCGAAGCTGTCGTGCGGGCCTTCCACCTGCGCGCGCAGGACGCCCGACACGAAGCTGAAATGGATCTCGAAACCATTTCCGAGGTAAACGTGTCTGGAGCTCAAGGGCGGGCGGTCACGGCAGGTGTGGAGTGAGCATGGGCGTCATCGCGGCAGCGCCGCCGACGTCCGTTCATGGCCGCACTATGCCCCAAACAGGGTACGACTGAGAACCCCGTCACAGGATCTTCAGCGGAATCCCCGCGATCCGCGCCTGCCATTCGCGCGGGCCGGTCTCGTGCACCGACGTGCCCTGAGAATCCACTGCAACAGTGACCGGCATGTCCTTGACTTCAAACTCGTAAATGGCCTCCATGCCCAAGTCCTCGAAGCCCGCCACGCGGGCTGCGCGGATCGCCTTGGAGACCAGGTAGGCCGCGCCACCCACCGCCATCAGGTAGACCGAGCGGTGCCTGCGGATAGCTTCCAGCGCCAACGGGCCGCGCTCGGCCTTGCCGATCATGCCCAGCAGGCCGGTTTGCGCCAGCACCTGCTCGGTGAACTTGTCCATGCGGGTGGCGGTGGTGGGGCCGGCCGGGCCGACGACCTCATCGCGCACCGGATCGACCGGGCCGACGTAGTAGATGAAGCGGCCCGCCAGATCGACCGGCAGCGGTTCGCCGCGGTTGAGCATGTCCACCATGCGCTTGTGCGCGGCGTCGCGGCCGGTGAGCATCCTGCCGTTGAGCAGCAGCACCTCGCCCGGCTTGAAGGTCTGCACTTCCTCGCGGGTGATCGTGTCCAGATTCACCCGGCGCGCGTTCTGCGGGCTGTAGGTGAGCGTGGGCCAGTCTTCCAGCGAGGGCGGATCGAGCGCCACCGGGCCGCTGCCGTCCAGGGTGAAATGGGCGTGGCGGGTGGCCGCGCAGTTGGGGATCAGCGCCACCGGCAGGTTGGCGGCATGGGTCGGGAAGTCCTTGATCTTGACGTCCAGCACCGTGGTCAGCCCGCCCAGGCCCTGCGCGCCGATGCCCAGCGCGTTGACTTTCTCGAACAGCTCGATGCGCATTTCCTCGATACGATTCTGCGGCCCGCGCGCGATCAGCTCCTGGATGTCGATTTCCTCCATCAGCGATTCCTTGGCCAGCAGCATCGCCTTCTCGGCGGTGCCGCCGATGCCGATGCCCAGCATCCCCGGCGGGCACCAGCCCGCGCCCATCGTCGGCACGGTCTTGAGCACCCAGTCGACGATGGAGTCGGAGGGATTGAGCATGGCGAACTTGGACTTGGCCTCGGAGCCGCCGCCCTTGGCTGCCACGATCACGTCGAGTTTGTCGCCGGCGACGATCTTGACGTTGATGACGCAGGGCGTGTTGTCTTTCGTGTTGATGCGCTTGCCGGCCGGATCGGCCAGCACGCTGGCGCGAAGCCTGTTGTCCGGATCGAGGTAGGCGCGGCGCACACCTTCGTTCACCGCATCCTCCAGCGAACCGGTGAAGCCCTCCCAGCGCACGTCCATGCCCACTTCCAGGAACACCGTGACGATGCCGGTGTCCTGACAGATCGGGCGGTGGCCTTCGGCGCACATGCGCGAGTTGATCAGGATTTGCGCCATCGCGTCCTTGGCCGCCGGCGATTCCTCGCGCTCCCAGGCGGCGGTGACGGATTTGATGAAGTCGACGGGGTGGTAGTAGCTGATGTACTGCAGCGCGTCGGCCACGGACTGGATCAGGTCTTCCTGCTTGATGGAGGTCACGGCTGCCGGAGTGGTGGCTTTTGGGGCCGGGGAGTTTACGATGGCGGCGAGCGCCGGGGCACCCCGCTTTCGTGCAAGGCAGGCCGGATCGGCGCGCAAGGCCTGCCCCAGACCATGGAGAACGCAATATGGCTTCCGAGGAATCCGGTGCCGGCTTCACCGGCATCCTGCGCGACCTGCGCAGCGCGGTGGGTGAACTGTTCACCGGCGGCAAGCTGCCCAAGGAGCGCGAACTGCCGGTCGAGGTGCTGTTCGGGCTGATCGGCTACGTGGCCAAGGCCGACAGCATCGTGACCAGCCACGAGGCCGAATTCGTCAATTCGGTGATGAAGGACATGGACCTTCCCAGCGGCGGCCTGGCGCTGGCCAATGCGGCCTTCGAGCGCGGGCGGCTGCGCCAGATCGACCTGACACACGAGGCGCGCCGCATCCAGGAGCTTTACCCGGCCGGTTCCAGCGAACTGCTGCACTGGCTGGATGTCCTGGTGGGTGTGGCCATGGCCGACGGCCGCCTCTTTCCGCGCGAGCGCGCCACGCTGGAGGAAGTCGGCGCGGCGCTGGGCTTCAGCGGTGAAACGGTGCGGCTGCGCCTGGCGGAAGTCGGCGCGCGTTGAAGCCCGCGGCCGCAGAGCGCCAATCCCTGCGCCAGCGCGTCTCGGCGCTGCGCAACCTGGGGCCGTTCCTGCGTCAGGTCTGGGAAACCAGCGCGCCGCTGACGCTGGCCACGGTGGTGCTGCGCCTCGCGCGCGCGGTGCTGCCGGTGGCCATGCTCTACGTCGCCAAGCTCATCATCGACGAGGTGATCGGGCTTGGCGGCGGGGAGTTCCACGATGGACTGCGGCAAGCGTGGAGCCGCGGCGCGCTGGATCATCTGGCGCTGCTGCTGGTCACGGAGTTCGCCCTGGCGCTGGCCTCGGACCTGCTCGGCCGCGCCGTGGGCTTCGTCGATGCGGTGCTGTCCGAACGCTACGCCAACCTCGCCAGCGTGCGGCTGATGGAGCACGCCGCGACGCTGGATCTGGAGGACTTCGAGGACGCCGACCTGCAGGATCGTCTGGAGCGCGCGCGCCGCCAGACCATGGGCCGCAGCCCGCTGCTGGGCCAGCTCTTCGGTCAGGCCCAGGATGCCGTCACCGTGATCGCCTTCGGTATTGGCCTTGTCGCCTACGCGCCCTGGCTGATCGGGCTGATCCTGGTCGCGCTGCTGCCCGCGTTCCTGGGCGAGATGCATTTCAACGCGCAGGGCTACGCGCTCAATTTCCACTGGACCCCCGAGCGGCGCGAGCTCGATTACGTGCGCCAGACCGGTGCCAGCGTGGAAACCGCCAAGGAGGTGAAGATCTTCGCGCTGGCCCCCTTCCTGATCGCGCGCTACCGGCATCTGGCCGACACCTTCCATCGCGCCAATCGCGCCCTGGCCGCGCGCCGCGCGCTGTGGGGCGGCGCGCTCTCGCTGCTGGGCACGGGCGGCTACTACGCCGCCTACGGCTACCTGACCTGGCGCACCGTGCGCGGCGATTTCACCGTGGGCGACCTGACTTTCCTGGCGGGTTCCTTCCTGCGCCTGCGTTCGCTGCTCGAAGGGCTGCTGAGCGGCTTTTCGCAGGTCGCCAACCAGGCGCTGTTCCTCGACGACCTGTACTCGTTTTTCGACATCCGCCCGGAAATCCTCTCGCGCCCCGGCGCGCGCGCGATGCCGCAGCCGATCCGCGAAGGCTTCGTGTTCGAAGACGTGGGCTTCCGCTATCCCGGTGCCGAGCGCTGGGCGGTGCGCGGGCTGTCGCTTGAAATCGGCGCGGGCGAATCGATTGCGCTGGTGGGCGAGAACGGTGCCGGCAAGACCACCCTGGTCAAGCTGCTGGCGCGCCTCTACGACCCGGACGAGGGCCGCATCCTGCTCGACGGCGTGGATCTTCGCGACTACGACCTGGACGAGTTGCGCGCGCATATCGGGGTGATCTTCCAGGACTTCGTGCGCTATCACCTCAGCGCCGCCGACAACATCGCCGTGGGCCGGATCGAGGCGCGGGACGACCGCGCGCGCATCGAGGAGGCCGCGCGCCGCTCGCTGGCCGACGCGGTGATCGCGAAGCTTCCCGGCGGCTACGACCAGATGCTGGGCAAGCGCTTCGGCAGCGGCGTGGAGCTTTCCGGCGGCGAATGGCAGAAGCTCGCCATCGCGCGCGCCTACATGCGCCAGGCCCAGGTGATGATCCTGGACGAACCCACCGCCGCGCTCGACGCGCGCGCGGAGTTCGAGGTGTTCCAGCGCTTCCGCGAGCTCTCGGAAGGGCGCACCACGGTGCTGATTTCCCACCGCTTTTCCACCGTACGCATGGCCGATCGCATCCTCGTGCTGCGGCACGGGGCGGTGATCGAGGAGGGCGATCACGCATCGCTGCTGGCGGCCGGTGGCCTCTACGCCGAACTCTTCAGCCTGCAGGCCGAAGGCTATCGCTGACACCCGCGGCGCTGGCCCGACGCGGGCCGCTGCGCGATAATTGATTGATGAGCATTCCCATCAAATCCTCCGCGGACATCGAAAAGATGCGCGTGGCCGGTCGCCTGGCGGCCGAAGTGCTGCGCGTGGTCGAACCCCACGTGAAGGCCGGCGTCAGCACCGCCGAGCTGGACCGCATCTGCCACGACCACATCGTCAACGTGCAGAAGGCGATCCCGGCCAACATCGGCTACGGCGGCGGGCACGGGCGCATCCCGTTCCCGGCGGCCACCTGCACCTCGATCAACAACGTGATCTGCCACGGCATCCCGAGCGAAGGCAAGCTGCTCAAGGACGGCGACATCCTCAACATCGACGTGACCGTCATCAAGGACGGCTGGCACGGCGACACCAGCCGCATGTACATCGTCGGCAAACCCTCGGTGCTGGCCCAGCGCCTGGTGGACGTGACCCGCGAGGCCATGTTCCGCGGCATCCGCGCGGTGCGCCCGGGCGCGCACCTGGGCGATATCGGCCACGCGATCCAGAGCTACGCCGAATCCGAGCGCTTCTCGGTCGTGCGCGAGTACTGCGGCCACGGCATCGGGCAGGTCTACCACGACGAGCCCCAGGTGCTGCATTACGGCCAGGCCGGCACCGGGCCGGTGCTGAAGAAGGGCATGGTGTTCACCATCGAGCCGATGATCAACGCCGGCGCGCGCCACTCGCGCCTCCTGCCGGACGGCTGGACCGTGGTCACCAAGGACCGCTCGCTCTCGGCCCAGTGGGAACACACCGTCGCGGTCACCGACGACGGCTTCGAAATCCTCACCCGCATCCCCGGCGACGACAACGACGCATGAGCGCGAACAGTGAACAAGCGGTTGGGAAGCAGGTGAGTACCGAGTCCGCTGAGGAATTGTTTGACAGGGCACGCGCGCTCTTTGCAAGCAGTGACCTGGTTAATCTTGTCTCCCATGCCGCATATCACTGTGCAGGGCTGCCAGAAGGCTCCCGGACGGCAGTCAATACGGAAGTCGACGAGAACGACCAGATGTTCCTGCACTCACTCCTCGAGCATAAGGATCCCGGTGCCGCTCTTGCCCAGTATTACTCCATTGGCATTCAGCAGCATGCGCTGATGAGTCAGTTGATAAAGGCGATCAAGACCGGGGAAGAGAAGCTCCGGGTTCTTGATTTTGCCTGCGGACATGGGCGTGCCCTGAGGTTTGCCGTATTGAACCGGAGCGACATCGATCTTCACGCATCGGAAATCCAGGAAGACGCGCTTGATTTCATAAGCCGACGGTTGGGCGTGCCGGTGATGAAGTCCGCGATCCATCCGGCGGACTTTCACTGCGAGGAAACCTTCGACCTGATCTGGGTCGCGTCCCTGTTTTCCCACCTGCCCGGCGCGCTATTCGAGCCCTGGCTGGCGAAGCTGCTGTCCATGCTTTCCCCGCGAGGCATCCTGTGCTTCAGCACCAAGCCGATGGCCGATGCGGCGGCGACGACCGGCGAAGGGCTTGAATACGCTGGTACAAGCGAATTGACGCCGCTCAGCTCCGAGCACTACGGAACCACGCATGTGACTCGCGATCATGTCGAAAGGATGGTTGCGAGACTCGACACGAGGGTCCGAACGGTCTGTCTTGAGCGCTGTCTGGCGCACGAGCAGGATCTGTATCTTTCCAGCAGATCGCAGGTCATCGATCTGCATTCGCTCGGCCGCAGCCTGACTCGTGGGACATGGGGTTGGCTGGATATCAAGAGCGTGGATGAGGCGGGAAGACTCATGCTTGAAGGCTGGGCGCTGTCCCTCGACAAGAATTTTCCGCTCAAGGGTGTGCGAGTCTGGATCGATGACTTTGAGTTCCTGATTGAGCCGGATATCGAGAGGGGCGATGTGGTGGACGCCATTGGCGCCGGCGTATCGCGTGATTGCGGGTGGCGGTACGAATCCGATCGTCCCGTATCGGCCGGATCGAGGTTAGCTGTCACCGCCGAATCGGGTGCCTACACACACGTGGTCTACGTAGGCGTCGTCTGATGACCGCACACATTCCGACATGTCCGGTCCGGCGTGTTGCCTCTGATGGCTACTTTGCGCTTCTGGCTGGAGCGCCCTGCGGAGGCGGCGACGCGTGAGCGCGCCGGAGCCGGAGCTTCCCGACGACGGCGATGCCGGTGCCTGGAGGCAGGCCGCGCGGCGTGCGCTGGAAGACGGCGCGCGGCGCCTTGCCGAGGCGTTCGATCGCGAGGAGGACGTGGATCGCCTGCTGGCGCGCCGCGCGAAGACCGTGGATCGCATCGTGGTATCCGCCTGGACCCGCGGATTCGCGGGTGCGCCGGGCCTGGCGCTGGTGGCCACCGGCGGCTACGGGCGCGGCGAACTGTTCCCCTATTCGGACGTGGATCTCCTGGTGCTGGCCGAGGCGGAAAGCCAGCGCGACCAGCGCGAGGCGATCGAACGCTGGTTTGCCCTCCTGTGGGATATCGGCCTTGCGCCCGGTCACGCGGTGCGCAGCGTGGCCCAGTGCGCGGAAGCCGCGCGCGCCGACGTGACCGTCGCCACCTCGATCCTGGAAGCGCGGCCTCTGGTGGGCGACAGCGCCGCGCTGACGCGCCTTCTGGTGGCGATGCGCGCGCCGGACCTCTGGCCGGCCGAATCCTTCCTTGAAGCCAAGCGCGCGGAGTGGCGCGGCCGCCACGCGCGCTTCAACGACACCGCCTACAACCTCGAACCCAACATCAAGGACGGCCCGGGCGGGCTGCGCGACATCCACGCGCTGGGCTGGCTGGCCAAGCGCCTGTTCGGCGTGCGCGGGCTGGAGGACCTGGTGCCTCTGGGCGTGCTGGGGGCGGACGAGTTCCGCGTGCTCGACACCCACCGCCGCGCGCTGTCGCGGCTGCGCTACGGGCTGCACCTGGTTTCGGGAAGGCGCGAGGAGCGCCTGCTGTTCGACTACCAGAAGATCCTGGCCTCGCGCCTGGGCCTGCACGACGAACACAGCGAAAACCTCGCGGTGGAGCAGATGATGCAGGGCTTCTTCCGCAGCGCCGCCCTGGTCACCCGCCTGGGCGACCGGCTGCTGCAGCGCTTCGACGAGAGCCTGCGCGAGACCGAAGCGCCGGTGGGCATCGACGCCGATTTCGTGCGCATCGGCCAGAGCCTGGCGCTGCGCGATGCCGCCCTGCTGCAGCGCCGGCCGATCACCATCCTGCGCCTGTTCCGCGTCTGGCAGCGGTATCCCGAACTTGCCACCCTGCACTCGGCCACGGCGCGCGCGCTGGGCGAGTCGCTGGAGTGCATCGACGATGCGTTCCGCGCCAGCGAAGAGGTGAGGGCGCTGTTCCTCGGCCTGGTGCGCGATCGCCATGCGGTGCCCACGCTCGAACGCATGGCGCGCCTCGGCGTGCTGGGCCGCTATCTGCCGGCCTTCGGCCGCGTGACCGGGCGCATGCAGTACGACCTGTTCCATGCCTACACCGTGGACGAGCACACGCTGGCGGTGCTGCGCAACATCGAAGGGTTTTCGCGCCCCGAGTCCATCGAGCGCTTCGCGCTGGGGCACGAGCTGTGGCAGCAGCTTCGCAAGCCCGAGCTGCTGGTGCTGGCCGGGCTGTTCCATGACATCGCCAAGGGCCGCGGCGGCGACCACTCCGAACTGGGCGAGGCGGATGCCCGGGCGTTCTGCGAGGCGCACGGGCTCTCTTCTTCCGATACCGACCTCGTGGCCTGGCTGGTGCGCCAGCACCTGATCATGTCGACCACGGCCCAGCGCAAGGATATTTCCGATCCCGACGTGGTGGCCGCGTTTGCGCGCGAAGTGGGCGAGCGCGAGCGCCTGGATTACCTCTACCTGCTTACCGTGGCCGACATCGCCGGCACCAGCCCGAAGCTGTGGAACACCTGGAAGGACCGGCTGATGGCCGACCTGCACGCGGCCACGCGATTCGCGCTGCGGCGCGGGCTGGCGCAGCGCGCACACATCGCCGAGCGCGTTGCGGAGGTGCGCGAGGCGGCGCGTTCGCGCCTTCTGGACGAGGGGCTGGACGAGGCCGCGATCGACGCGCTGTGGGCGGACTTCCCCGACGACAGCTTCCTGCGCTATCGACCCGAGCAGATCGCCTGGCAGGCGCACGGCATCGTCGAAGCCGGGCGTGGAGGGTTGCCCGTGGTCCTCGTGCGCCCGCACGCGCGCGCCGGGGCGCTGGAGGTTTTCGTGTATTCGCCCGATCGCGACGGCCTGTTCGCCAGCGCCGCGGCCACGCTCGACCGGCTCGGGCTTTCCATCGTCGACGCGCGCATCGTCACTTCGCTCGGCGGCATGACCCTCGACACCTTCCAGGTGCTGGAAACCGACGCCGCGTTCGAGGGCATGGCCGCGCCGCAGCGGGCCGCCGCGGTGGCCCGGACCCTGCGTGAAAGCCTGCGCGTTCCCGGCCCGGGCCGGCCGCCGGCGCGGCGCGCGCTGCCGCGCCGGCTGCGGCACTTCCGCGTGCCGGTCCAGATCGAGTTTTCGGAAACGGGCGGGCGCACCCAGCTCACCCTGGTCTGCAACGACCGCTCCGGCCTGCTGGCGCAGGTGGCCGCGATCCTCCACGCCCACCGCATCCGCGTGCACGACGCGCGCATCGCCACCTTCGGCGAGCGCGTGGAGGATTTTTTCGAGCTGAGCGACGCCGGCAACCGGCCGCTCGGCGCCGCGCAGTGCGCGGCGCTGGACGCTGCGCTGCGCGAGTGCGTCGAGCTGGCCTGAGACTGCCCGCCCGCCGGGCCGGTGCGTTCACTGGGTGTCACCACGCGACCCGAGGCGAGCAGGGAGCTTGTCGGCGCGATCGTTCCGTGCTTTAATGTAACAACGCGCTATTACATTGGCTCAATCGATTCCGTGAAACGTCCTCCCGCCCGCTCTCCCCGCGAACGCCGCGCCGCGCTCGATCGCCTCGCCGATGCGCTGCTGGCGATGCAGGACCGCAGCCAGATGCGGGCGCTGCTCACCGATCTGTGCACGCCGGCCGAGATCGAGGCGATGGCGGACCGCTGGCAGGTGGTGGCACCGCTGCTGGAAGGGGTGCCCTACCGCGAAATCCACGAGCGCACCGGGGTCAGCGTGACCACGGTGGGAAGGGTGGCGCGCAGCCTTACCCACGGCGCGGGCGGCTACCTGCATGCCGCCGAGGCGCTGGGCCTGCATCGACATCCAGGCTTCGCCCGCACCGCCCGCACCGCCTGAATCCCGCTTCTCCTTTTCGGATTCCCCCATGAAACCACGTGACCGACTGCGTATCGCGACGCAGAAATCCGGCCGCCTTTCGCAGCCGGGCCGCGAACTGCTGACGCGCTCCGGGCTTTCCTTCCGCGAAAGCCGCGACCGCCTGTTCTGCTTCGGCGAAACCCTGCCCATCGACCTTTTGCTGGTGCGCGACGACGACATTCCCGGCCTCATCGCCGAGGGCACCTGCGACCTGGGTTTCGTCGGTCGCAACGTGCTGGAGGAGCTGCGCCTCGGCGAACTTCGCGCCGGCCGCGTGCCGGCCTTTGCCGAACTGCGCGCGCTGGGTTTCGGCCAGTGCCGGCTATCCATCGCGCTGCCGCAGGAGCAGGCGTGGAACGGTCCGCAAACGCTGGCCGGGCTGCGCATCGCAACGTCCTACCCGAACCTCTTGGCCGACTGGCTGGAGAAGAACGGCGTCGAGGCCGAGGTCGTCACGCTGTCGGGTTCGGTCGAGATCGCGCCGCGCCTGGGCAAGGCCGAGGCGATCTGCGACCTGGTGTCGTCCGGCGCCACGCTGGCCGCCAACCAGCTGCGCGAGGTGGCGGTGATTTTCGAGAGCGAGGCGGTGCTGGTCGGCCCTTCCACCGCGTTCGTGGACGAGCGTATCGCCCTGGCCGACCTCCTGCTGCGGCGCCTGGACGGCGTGCTCAAGGTGCGCGATGCGCGGCTGCTGCTGCTGCAGGCCGATCGCGAGGTGCTGCCCGCCGTCACCGCCCTCCTGCCCGGCGGCGCACTGCCCACGCTCAGTGCGCTGGAAGGCCGCGCCGATGCCGTGGCCCTGCAGGCGGTCTGCGATGGCGAAATCACCTGGCAACATCTGGAGGACCTCAAGCGCGCCGGCGCGCGCGCGATGCTGGTCCTTCCGGTCGAACAGATGCTGGCCTGACGCGATGAACCTTTTCGTCTCCGACTGGAATGCACTTTCCGAGAGCGCGCGCAGCGCGCTGCTGCAGCGCCCGGCGCTGGCCGACGACGCCGCGCTGCGTGAGGCCGTGGCGGCGCTGATCGCGCGGGTGCGAGACGACGGCGAGGCCGCGCTGCGCGAGCTGACCGTGCGCTTCGATGGCTGCGAGCTGGAAGATTTTCGCGTCTCGCCCGAGGCGTTCGAGCGCGCGCGCCGCGAGGTGTCCGAGCCGCTGCGCGCGGCCATTTTCGCCGCCAAGGCGCGCATCGAGCGCTTCCACGCCGCCGGCATGACCGCGCCCTATGCCATGGACACCGCGCCGGGGGTGCGCTGCGAGCGCGTGCTGCGGCCGATTCGGCGGGTTGGCCTGTACGTGCCGGCCGGTTCCGCGCCGCTGCCTTCGACCGCGCTGATGCTGGGCGTGCCCGCCGCATTGGCCGGCTGTCCGGAAGTCATCTTGTGCACGCCGCCGCGCGCCGACGGCACGGTCGATCCGACCGTCCTGGTGGCGGCCGAGGCCTGCGGCATCACCCGGGTGTTCCGCCTCGGCGGGGTGCAGGCCATCGCGGCGATGGCTCAAGGAGCGGGCGCGGTGCCGCGCTGCGACAAGCTGTTCGGCCCGGGCAACGGCTACGTCACCGAGGCCAAGCGCCAGGTGTCGGCCGCGCCCGGCGGTCCGGCCATCGACATGCCGGCCGGACCTTCGGAAGTGCTGGTGATTGCCGATGCCGAGGCGGACGCCGAATTCGTTGCGGCCGACCTCCTGTCGCAGGCCGAGCACGGCCCCGATTCGCAGGCGATCCTGCTTTCCGACAGCATGGCGCTGCTCGACGCCGTCGCCGTGCAGATCCGGGCGCAGGCGGCCGGCCTGCCGCGTGCGGCCATCCTGGCGCGCTCGCTCGACAATCTGCGCCTGATCCGCACCCGCGACATCGCCCAGGCCATCGAGATTTCCAACGCCTACGCGCCCGAGCACCTGATCCTGTCAGTGCGCGAGCCGCGCCGCTGGCTCGATGCGGTGACGAGCGCCGGTTCGATCTTCCTGGGCGATTACGCGCCCGAGGCGCTGGGCGACTATTGCAGCGGCACCAACCACGTGCTGCCGACCTACGGCGCGGCGCGTGCCTGGAGCGGTGTTTCGGTCGCGAGCTTCCAGAAGGCGATTTCGGTGCAGGAAGTCAGCGCGGAGGGGCTGCGGGCCATCGGCCCGGACGCCGTGACGCTGGCACGGGCCGAGCGGCTCGAAGCGCACGCGCAGGCGGTGTCGCGACGCCTGGCCCGGATCGGAGGTGCACCATGAGCCTGCTCGATCTGGTGCGCCCGGACCTGCGCGCCTTCGCCGGCTACGGTTCCGCACGAAGGGCCGGTGCCAGCGGGACGATCTGGCTCAACGCCAACGAAAATCCCTGGCCCAACCCGATGGATGCGGATGGCCGCAGCAACCGCTATCCCGCGCCCCAGCCCGAGCCGCTGCGGCAGGCGCTGGCGGCGCTGTACGGCGTCGCGCCCGAGCGTCTCCTGATCGGGCGCGGCAGCGACGAAGCCATCGACCTCCTGGTGCGCGCCCTGTGTCGCCCGCAGGCCGATGCCGTGGTGGTGTCCTCGCCCGTGTTCGGCATGTATGCGGTCAGCGCGCGCCTGCAGGATGCGCCGCTGGTGGATGTGCCGCTGGTCGATGGGCCGGACGGATTTTCGCCTGATCTTGCCGCCATCGGCGATGCCGCCCAAGCGCGGGGCGCGCACCTGGTGTTTCTGTGCTCGCCCGGCAACCCGACCGGTGAAGCCATCGCGTTGGCCGATATCGCCGCACTCGCCTCGCGCCTTGCCGGCAGGGCCGTGGTGGTCGTGGACGAGGCCTATGGCGAGTTTTCCGAGGTGCCTTCCGCCACGATGCTGTTGGCCGCGCATCCGAACCTCGCCGTGCTGCGCACGCTGTCGAAAGCCCACGCGCTGGCCGCCGCGCGCATCGGCACCCTGATCGCCGCGCCCGAGCTGATCGCGGTGCTGCGCAACTGCCAGGCACCGTATCCCTTGCCCACGCCCAGCGTCGATCTGGCGCTGGCGGCGCTGCAGCCCGCACCGCTGGCCCGCACGCGCGAACGCATTGCGCAGCTGCGCGCCGAGCGCGAGCGGCTGTCTGCGCGGCTGGCCGCCTTGCCCGGCGTGCGCCGGGTGTATGCCTCGCAGGGCAACTTCCTGCTGGCGCGTTTTGATGATGCACAGCTTGCGTTCGAGCGCCTGCTTGCCGCCGGCGTGGTGGTGCGCGACCAGCGCGGCGCGCCGCAGCTCGGCGATGCGCTGCGCATCAGCATCGGAACACGCCAGGAAAACGACGCCGTGATCGCCGCACTCACCGATATGGAGGTCGCCGCATGACCCGCATCCTCTTCGTCGACCGCGACGGCACCCTGATCGAGGAGCCGGAGGATTGCCAGATCGATGCCTACGACAAGCTGCGCTTCGTTCCCGGCGTGATTCCGGCGATGCTCAGGCTGCGCGACGCCGGGTTCGAGTTCGTCATGGTCACCAACCAGGACGGCTTGGGTACCGCGAGCTTTCCGCGCGAGGATTTCATCGGCCCGCATGAATTGATGATGCAGGTGTTTTCCTCGCAGGGAATCGGCTTTCGCGAAGTGCTGATCGACGAAAGCCTGCCGCACGAAAACCGACCCACGCGCAAGCCGGGCATCGATCTGGCGCTGCACTACCTGCGCGATCGATCCATCGATCTGGCGGGTTCGGCGATGGTGGGCGACCGCGATACCGACATCGCGTTTGCGGCCAACCTGGGCGTTCGCGGCTTCAGGCTCGGCCCGGGGCTGGAAACCTGGGAGTCCATCGCGCACGCGCTGGTGGACGCGCCGCGCGTGGCCGTGGTCACGCGCACGACGAAGGAAACCCGGATTCGCGTGGCGCTGGACCTGGACCGCGTCGCGTCCGACGAGATCTCCACCGGACTGGGATTTTTCGACCACATGCTCGACCAGATCGGCAAGCACGGCGGGTTTTGCCTTGCGCTGCGCTGCGAGGGCGATCTGCACGTCGACGAGCACCATAGCGTCGAGGACAGCGCGCTCGCGCTCGGTGCCGCGCTGCGCCAGGCGATCGGCGACAAGCGCGGCATCGGCCGCTACGGTGCCGCCGCCGAACAGGCCGGCGAGGGCGGCGGCGAAGTCGATCCGCTGCGCGGCGGCATCGTGCTGCCGATGGACGAGAGCCTCGCGCGCGCCGCGCTGGATTTCTCCGGCCGCCCGCATTTCGTCTTCGACGGCGCGTTCCCGCGCGAAAGGGTCGGGGATCTTCCGACCGAGCTGGTGCCGCACTTCTTCGCGTCGCTGTGCGAGTCCGCCGGCCTGAACCTCCATCTCGCGGTGCGCGGCGAGAACGCGCACCACATGGTCGAAGCCTGCTTCAAGGCCTTCGCCCGCGCCCTGCGCCAGGCGATCCGGCGCGAAGGGCGCGAGTTGCCCAGCACCAAGGGGGCGCTGTGATGCGCGTGGCGCTGGTGGACTCGGGCGGGGCCAATATCGGGTCGGTGCGCTATGCGCTGGATCGGCTCGGGGTGGACGCCGTCGTGACCGCCGACGCCGAGGCGATCCGCGCCAGCGAGCGCGTGATTTTGCCCGGCGTGGGCGCGGCCGACGTGGCGATGGCGAGACTGCGCGAGCTGGGCCTGGTCGAAACGCTGCGCACGCTGCAGCAGCCGCTGCTCGGCATCTGTCTCGGGATGCAGCTGCTGTTCGAGTCGTCCGAAGAGGGTGGGGTGGAAACGCTGGGCCTGCTGCAAGGCCGCGTCGCGAAGCTCCCCGAAGCGCCCGGCGTGCGCATCCCGCACATGGGCTGGAACCGCCTCGTGATCCGCCGCGACAGCGCGCTTCTGGCAGGCATCGAGGCGGGCGCGCAGTGCTATTTCGTGCACAGCTATGCCGCGCCCGTCACCGAGGACTGTGTGGCATCCAGCGCGCACGGCGTGCCGTTCGCGGCGCTGGTGCAGCGCGGCAACGTGGCCGGCGCACAATTTCATCCCGAACGCTCCGGCACCACCGGCGCGCGGCTGCTGGAAAACTTCATCAGGAGCGGCTGCGCATGAGCACCCAAAACCCCGCTCTCACGAATCCCCAATCGCCAATCCCCAATCCCCGCTTCACCCCCTATCCCGCCATCGACGTGCGCGATGGCGCGGTGGTGCGCCTGAAGCAGGGCGACTACGCGCAGCAGACCACGTACCCGGCGACGCCGCTGGAGCAGGCGCGGGGCTACGCCGCCGAGGGTGCGCAGTGGCTGCATCTGGTCGATCTGGACGCCGCGCGCGAGGGCGGTTACACGCTTGCGCCGCTGCTGGATGCGATCGCCCGCAGCACCTCGCTGAAGGTGCAGACCGGCGGCGGCATCCGCAGCGCCGATGACGTGCTGCGGGTGCTCGATGCCGGTGCCGCGCGCGTGGTGATCGGCAGCCTCGCGGTGCGCGAGCCGGACACGGTGGCGGGCTGGGTCGCGCGCTTCGGCAGCGAGCGCATCACTGTGGCGCTCGATACCCGCTTCATCGACGCCGCCTGGCGTTTGCCCCTGCACGGCTGGACGGAAAGCTCCGGGCGCAGCCTGGACGAGCTGGCCGTGTTTTACGCCGGTGCCGGCCTCGCGCACCTGCTGTGTACCGACATCGGCCGCGACGGCATGCTGGCCGGGCCGAATCTCGAGCTGTATGCGCATCTGGTATCACGTGTTCCAGACGTCGCGGTGCAGGCCTCCGGCGGCGTGCGTGACGCGGCCGATATCGCCGCCGCGCGCGCCGTGGGCTGCGGCGGAGCAATCCTCGGCAAGGCGCTGCTCGAAGCGCGGATCAACCTCAAGGATGCCCTCGCATGTTGAGCCGAAGGATCATTCCGTGCCTGGACGTGCGCGAGGGGCGCGTGGTCAAGGGGACGCGCTTCCGCGACCACGTCGACATGGGCGGCATCGAGGAGCTGGCGGCACGCTATCGCGACGAGGGCGCGGACGAACTGGTGTTCTACGACATCACCGCCAGTCCGCAGGGCCGCAGCGTGGACCGGGCCTGGATCGAGCGCGTGGCGCGGCTGATCGACATTCCGTTCTGCGTGGCCGGCGGCATCCGCTCGGTCGCGGACGCGCGCGCCGTGCTGCACGCCGGGGCCGACAAGATTTCCATCAACACCCCGGCGCTGGAGCGCCCGGAGCTCATCACCGAACTGGCCGAAGCCTTCGGCGTGCAGTGCGTCGTGGTCGGCATCGACAGCCTGCGCGATGACGACGGCCAATGGCGGGTGCGCAGCCACACTGGCGATCCCGATGCCACCCGCACCCACGCGCGCCGCACGCTCGACTGGATCGTCGAGGCGCAGCGGCGCGGTGCCGGCGAGATCGTGCTCAACTGCATGGGCTCGGACGGCGTGCGCGGGGGCTACGACACCGAGCAGCTCAGCGCCGCGCGCGCGCTGTGCCGCGTGCCGCTGGTGGCATCGGGCGGTGCCGGCGTGATCGCGCATTTCATCGAGGTGTTCAGGCAGGCGGATGTGGATGGCGCGCTGGCGGCCAGCGTGTTCCACGCCGGTGCGGTGGCCATTCCCGAACTCAAGAAGCGGCTTTCCGAGGCCGGCGTGGAGGTGCGCAATGTCGTCTGAGGGTTACGATTCGTTCGATCCATCCGTGCTGGATTGGGACAAGCAGGCTGGCCTGATTCCCGCCATCGTGCAGGGCGCCGCCAGCCGCCGGGTGCTGATGCTGGGCTACATGAGCCGCGAGGCGCTGGAGATCACCCTGGCCACCGCGCGGGTGACCTTCTTCAGCCGCAGCAAGGGGCGACTGTGGACCAAGGGCGAAAGCTCCGGCCACTTCCTCCATCTGCGGGCGATCGAAGCCGATTGCGATGGCGACACCCTGCTGATCCAGGCCGAAGCCGATGGCCCGACCTGCCATCTGGGCCGGACGAGCTGTTTTGCCGCTGCGCCCGAAGATTTCCTCGGCGCGCTCGACGCCTTCATCGCAAAGCGCCAGCGCGAACTGCCGGAAGGCAGCTACACCACCCGCCTGTTCGAAGCCGGGATCAAGCGCATCGCGCAGAAAGTGGGCGAGGAGGGCGTGGAAACCGCGCTTGCGGCCGCCACGGGCGACGCCAACGAGCTGCGCAACGAGGCCGCCGACCTGCTGTATCACCTCATCGCGCTGCTGCGCGCCGCCGGCCTCTCGCTGGACGAGGCGCGCGATACCCTGGCCCGCCGCCACGCGGCTTCGGAGACGGTGAAGTAGGGCACCGGCAGCCCGCTCGCTGCCGATGCCGGTGGAAGCGCTGGAGTCCTGCTCCGCAAGTTTCCTGCTCCATCATGCCCGTGCAGGCGGCTGTCCGGAACAACTCTGCGACAGGGCCGGGAAAGTGTCGCGGTGCTCCCTCAAGGAATCGGACAGGGAAATCACAATGCCCCGCCCGTCTACTTCTTCACCAGTCGAATGAGCGCCGATCGCATTGTTGAAGGCGAGTCGATCTCGGAACCTTGGGGTATTACCCCCGTAGTCACCACCAGGTATTCCCCGCTGGGGGATATCGCGGCGACGGACATCGATGGCCAGTCGGGTGCCTGCCCCAGCCCCGCCAGCAGCTCCGTCAACAGCACATGACCGGTATCCTGGGTCCAGAGCAGTGCGCCCGTGGCCGAGCCCCCGCGCGGCAGGGTGCCGATCATTGCCGGGGAGCGGTACGTGCCTCCTGCAAGCGCGCCATCGGCAGAGGTATGGTGGACTGCATGCTGCCAGCCATGCGGCGACTCCTCGGAAGGATGAATCAGGCCCAGGTGTCCGCTGATGCCATCGCGCCTGAAATAACCTGGAAGAACGCTTATCCGGCCTCTTTCGTCGGTCTCGTAAGGAACCTCCCCATAAACGATACCGGCATCGTCGCTGCACGCGGCCAAACTGGCCATGCGGTTGCCGGCAGCGTCGGTCAGATAGTGTGGAAGCCCCGCCCCTATCCAGCGCACCGTCCAGGCCTTGTCGCCGCCTACGAGGAGCTCGCGGTCCAGCCCAAGCACCACGTCGCCATCGCTCGATACACACTTCGCGGTGCCGCGCAGATCCTCCGCCGTCGGCAACTCCCTCATGCCCTGGGTTGCGCTCCAGGTCCAGTATTTCGCCATCGTGCCGCCGGATGGCGCGGGCGTTTCGACCCGCACCGCGGCACGGGAAAAATCAGCCACCGTGCCGAGGATGGCACTTTTCCCCGGATTTTCCAGACCGGGCATGGGCACGATCACGTCATCCCGGATAAACGCGGGGCCGCCGGTCATTCGGCTGAACAGCATCTCTTCGCCATCTCCGGACACGAAGACCCTGCGGACCACGAACATGTCGTACATGTCCCGCCAGTCCGATTCGCCCGGCCGCAGGCGCACCGGCCTGTCGCCCATGATCGAACCGTAATTCGAGCCGTAGTTTATTTTTCTGACTCCCACCACGGTGCCGTCGTTGGCCACGCCGTGCACGGCGATGAGGTTGCCGCTGCCGAAGCCGGGCGGCGGGTCCTGCGGCACCGGCGTCGGCAGGTGGGTCAGGCTGATGTCATACAAATCCGTCAGCGTCGGCTTCACCCACGGGCAGGCCGGCTTCGCCAGCCGCGCCAGCACGTTGAGGTCGAACCGGCCCGTGCCGAAACCCGGGGCCGTGGCCTCGTATTCCGCCGCGCCGCTGTCGCAGCCCAGCGACAGCTCCACCCGGCCCCACAGCGTGTGCTCCACCTGCGCCGGATCGAAGGCCTCCGCGAAGCGGCCGCCGCGCGCCGAATACAGTTCCGGAAACACCAGCCGGTCGCCTTCCACCTCGCCCGTGCCCACCATCCAGTACGGGTTTCCTTCCGGATCGTAGGTGAACCAGCCCAGCGCCGCGCTGCCGTTCGCCAGCCAGGTCAGAACATACCCTTGCCCGCCGTAGGCCGGGTCGTACCAGCCCCCGCTCTGGCCCGCCTCGGCGCGCACCGGTTCGCCCGGCGTGCCGTGGATCGGCCCGCAGCCCGCGGCCATCGTGCGCGTCAGCCGGGTCAGCGGAAAATCGCCGCTCTTGCCGAAGGCGGAAAACGCCACCCGGCCGTGCTGGCAGTCGGAAAACGAAATCACCGCGCTGCCCTTCACCTCGCGCACCACCTGCGCCGGATCGAAGTCCGGGCCGAAGCGCCCGCCGCGCGGGGCGATCAGTTCGGAAAACACGATGGAATCGCCGCCCGGATCGCGCACGATGCGGCCCACGCCTTCCAGCCAGCGCGGCTCGCCCTCGTCGTCGAAGGTGAACCAGTACAGCGCCGCGGCCTCGTCGGACAAAATCCCGACGATCCAGCCCTCGCCGCCGCGCGCCGGATCGAACCACATCGCGCTGTGGCCCGGCTGGATCGGAACGTAGGGCGCTTCGGCGCGGGCCACGGCCGGAAGCGCGGCGAGCAGCAGGGCGCAGAGCAGAATGGGGAAAAAGCGGGTGAAAATGCTGCGCGGCGGCAGCCGGGGCGAAAGAATCGGGGCCATGGGGAATACCTCCGCAAGCGGCAAATGAGCTCCCCCGTCCCGGGAGGCTAGCCCACGCACGCCGGCCCGTCCATTCCCCGCATAGGGAAGACAGGATTTTCCTGTCGGCCTCGAATCTCCGCTGGCATTGGGCTGGCAAGTTCCCTTTCCCCGCCGCCGGCGGGGAAAGGGGGAGGGTGGCTAAGAGATGGGGCTAATCAGGGAAAAACACCCTGCGCCCGATTCTTCATGCGAAAGCCGGCCTGTTCAGGAATTCGCTCACGGAATCGGCCCCATCGGGCAGGCAAAGGACTTGGTCTGGCTGTACGAGCCATAGGGATTGGTGACGGTGAGTTTTACCGATACGGTGTCGAATTGCGTGCAGGTTCCATACGCCACCTCATCTCCGGTCCACGTGATGTATGAACTGGTCCAGTTCACGCTGGTCACCCCCTGGGAATTGTAATGGCCGAAATGGCAGATGAAGGTTCCCAAGCCGCTTTGCGTCATGTCGGGGCACAGGAAGGCCGAGACGGTGGGAGAAGCGGCACCGTGTGCGGTCAGCAGGCTTCCAGCGGTTCCTGCGTAGGCGGAGATATGGTCGTTGAAAGGCTGGAAGTAAGTGAAATCAGTGGATAGCGGGCACGTATTGGTATCCGACGCGCCAATCGTGGTGCCCTGCATTTGCCTACCTGATGCAGTCAGCCACGGGCCGCCCGAGTCACCATCATTGCTGCACCCTCCTGAGACTTTTGTCATATCTACGATGGAGTACGTCCCGAACCACGAGCTGACATTGAGCGCATTGACCACGCGCAATGCGGCCCGCCCGAGGTCTGCCCGTAGCGGCATACGGATACACCGATGGGGGCTGTAGCTGTTCCGGCCCACTTGGCCGGTACGGAAATGATTCCATCGCTGTAGCCATTGACCTTGGGCTTCGGCGTCCAGCCGGTGGCACCTTTCACCCAGGCCACGTCATGAATGGTGGACGAGGCCGGTGGGTAGGCCGAAAGCTGTGCTTGACCAACCGTTGTCGTTCCCGCCGGCGTCGTCAGCACGTTGCCGGCATCGACGCAGTGCCCCGCCGTGTAAAAGCCGTTTTCCACCGAGGCACCGATGGTACACGGCCATATGCCACCGTGAAGCGTTTCCCAGGTCTTGTTGCGGGTGCCGTCGCCAGCGCGGATATCGGCGGTGAGCGTGACGGTGTGGGGAACCTCATGAACCTCCACCTTGTCCGCATAGGCCGACAAGCGCGCGCTCACCGCATCCGCCTGACCGGGAACCACGCCGACGAACACCCGGTTGGTGCGCGGGTCCACGTACAACTTGCGTAGCTCTGCCGGACCCAGCCCGCTTTCGCCACCCCCTATCATCCGCTGCACCCCTTCCAGCTCGGCAAGCGACCACGCCACCTGAACCGGCGCGGCCCCGAACTTCGACAGCATTTCCGCCAGAGCCATATCGCTCAAGGCCACGTGCAACTTCTGCGAATCGGCATCGAACCACGCGCCGGCATAGCCGGGAATATTCATCCCCTGGACGCGATGATAAAGATCCGTCGCCGCCTCCTCGGCGGCGAGGCGCTCGATCGCGCCGCGTTCGTCCAGGCTATGCAATGCCATTACCTGGGCCAGCATCCCATCGGAAGCGGAAAGCTGCCCAGGCAGATCAGACGCACCGGCAAGTGATATGCCAGCACCAACAATAGCAACCACCAAGGCGCGCCTCATGTACATTTTCATCAAATGTTTCATGTCGTTACTCCTTTACGGCTGATACAAGGCACCCGAAGATGCCGCTTGGTCATGCGGACAATTTCCGCAGAACATCATTCAATTGATCTAACTTGCCGCCAAGCTGCACCACGGAGCATCCAAACAAGGCGCAGCGCCACTTGCTTATTTTATTTCCAGTCTGACCAGCGCCGAACGCATCGTAGAGGGCGTGCCGATATCAGAACGCTGGAAAATCTCGCCCGTCGTCACCACCAGATACTCTCCACTGGGTGACATCGCAGTAATCCACATCGACGGCCATTCAGGTGCCAGCCCCAGATCCTCCAGCACCTCGGTCAACAGCACGGGGCCGGTATCCTGTGTCCAGAGGTAGGCACCCCATGCCGAGCCGCCATTTGGCAGGCTTCCGATCATCTCGGGAGAACGGTAAGCCCCTCCCGCAAACGTGCCATCCGAAGAAACATGATTGGCCACGTGCTGCCAGCCAAACGGCCTTTCCTCACTGGGTGAGATGATCCCAAGAACGCCACTGATGCCATTTCCACCAATGAAACCAGGCAAACCGTACACCGTGCCATCTTCATCCGTCTCTACCGGCAAGGTTCCATATATGATGCGAGCATCGCCGCTGCACGCACTTATGTTTGCAAGCGGCACCCCTTCCGCGTCAAAAAGATAACGGGGATCGCCTTCCTCCTGCCACCGCACAGCCCATGCAGGGGCGCCTGGCCAAGAAATCCCGCTATTCGATCCGACCACCAGACTGCCATCGTTCGATACGCATCGCGCAGTGGCGCCCGGCATCTCGTCCGTCGTCGGCAATTCCCGCATGCCTTGGGCTTCGCTCCAGATCCATGATTTCCGAATCGTACCGCCCGATGGCGAGGGTGCCGCCACCTGCATCACCGCATGGGAAAAATCGGTCGATGGACGGACGATCCCGGTTTGCCCCGGGCTCTCCAGGCCCGGCATCGGCACGATCACACCACCCCGGATAAAGGCAGCCCCCCCCGTTTTTCGGTCGATCAGCATCTGCTCGCCATCTTCGGATACGAAGACCAGGCCATCGACGAACATCGAGTACACATCCTGCCAGTCCGTTTCACCAGGCCGCAGACGCACCGGCCTGTAGCCCACCGACACGCCCTGATTCACCTTCCGGGTCCCCACCACGGTGCCGTCGTTGGCCACGCCATGCACGGCGATGAGGTTGCCGCTGCTGGTGCCGGGCGGCGGATTCTGCGGCACCGGCGTCGGCAGGTGGGTCAGGGTGATGTCATACAAATCCGTCAGCGTCGGCTTCACCCACGGACAGGCCGGCTTCGCCAGCCGCGCCAGCACGTTGAGGTCGAACCGGCCCGTGCCGAAACCCGGGGCCGTGGCCTCGTATTCCGCCGCGCCGCTGTCGCAGCCCAGCGACAGCTCCACCCGGCCCCACGGCGTGTGCTCCACCTGCGCCGGATCGAAGGCCTCCGCGAAGCGGCCGCCGCGCGCCGAATACAGTTCCGGAAACACCAGCCGGTCGTCTTCCACCTCGCCCGTGCCCACCATCCAGTACGGGTTTCCTTCCGGATCGTAGGTAAACCAGCCCAGCGCCGCGCTGCCGTTCGCCAGCCAGGTCAGCACGTAGCCCTGCCCGCTGTAGGCCGGGTCGTACCAGCCGCCGCTCTGGCCCGCCTCGGCGCGCACCGGCTCGCCCGGCGTGCCGTGGATCGGCCCGCAGCCCGCGGCCATCGTGCGCGTCAGCCGGGTCAGCGGAAAATCGCCGCTCTTGCCGAAGGCGGAAAACGCCACCCGGCCGTGCTGGCAGTCGGAAAACGAGATCACCGCGCTGCCCTTCACCTCGCGCACCACCTGCGCCGGATCGAAGTCCGGGCCGAAGCGCCCGCCGCGCGGGGCGATCAGTTCGGAAAACACGATGGAATCGCCGCCCGGATCGCGCACGATGCGGCCCACGCCTTCCAGCCAGCGCGGCTCGCCCTCGTCGTCGAAGGTGAACCAGTACAGCGCCGCGGCCTCGTCGGACAAAATCCCGACGATCCAGCCCTCGCCGCCGCGCGCCGGGTCGAACCACATCGCGCTGTGGCCCGGCTGGATCGGAACGTAGGGCGCTTCGGCGCGGGCCACGGCCGGAAGCGCGGCGAGCAGCAGGGCGCAGAGAGAAACGAGGAAAAAGCGGGCGAAAACGCTGCGCTGCGGCAGCCGGGACGAAAGAATCGGGACCATGGTAAATACCTCCGCAAGCGGCAAATGAGCTCCCCCGTCCCGGGAGGCTAGCCCACGCGCGCCGGCCCGTCCATTCCCCGGATGGGGCAGGTGGAGTTTTTCCTGAAGGGTGCCGGGTATCAGCCCACTGCTGGAAAATCTGCCTGCCGTCATCCCGGAAGAAGCCCACTGGTGCTTCGAAAAACTCCCGATTCGCGTCATTCCGGCTTTCGCCGGAATGACGTCGATTTTTCGAGGTTCCCTATTGGTTGACCGCGGCGGGCAGCGACAGGTCGCCCGAGGCCACCTTGAAGACGTCGACCACGCACAGCAGCGGGTTGTGCACGCTGGCATTGACGCGCAGCGCGGCGGTGACGCCGTCGAACGTCGCGGCCTCGACCGCGCCGATATCGTCGAACGGCACCCGGACCTCGACCGAACCCTGCTGGAACGTCGGGCTCCAGCCCGGGCTGTCGATCAGGATCGGAAGGCCTGGCCAGGTTTTGGGCAGGCGCGGCTTGCTGCCTTCCGGAATGTCCACGACCTTGAGCGCGCCGTCGCCGCAGGCGTCATCGGGCTGCAGTACGACCCAGTGCGAATGCCAGAGGTTGCCGTCGTTGTCGAGATTGCCGTCGCCGTTCTCGTCGAACAGCGGCGTGTCGTCGAAGTCCGGATGCGCGGTCACCGCAAAGGCGAGGATGCCGGCCTTGGGCTCAAACCCGACCAGGGCGGAATCGAGGGTCGTTGGCCACACGTAGGAAAACACCGTGCTGCCGGCAAGCTTGCCGGATGCGCTGGGGCGGGATTCGCCGGCGTTTCCGGACACGGCCATGTGGAAGGTCGCCACGTTGCCTTGCGTGGTGATTTTGGTGTGGACGATGTCGAAAGGCGCGCGCACGGCATCGGCCGGCTCGGAGGCAAGGCCGCCGTGGTGGGCGGCTTCGTGGCTCATGGCCGAGGTGGCAAAACCGCTGGCGACAAGCGCCAGGGCGAGGGCGGTGTTCAGGGGTGTCATCGGGTGCTCCTTTTGGGGGTGGGTGGCGAGAGAAACTGTAGGCCGCTCGGTGGTACGATTGGGTTCCGTTCGTGCACAAGACATATCAATTAGTACGATGAGCGCGCCGCCCTCCATCGATCGATTGTCCGGCATCCTGCAGCGCTTCCGGGTGCAGGCGCACCTGCACCACTCGGGAATGCTGTGTGGAATCAGCCACTTCGACGCCAGCCACGGGCACGGATACCTGCACGTCCTGCGGCGCGGCAGGCTGGAAGTCAGCCATCCGCACGCGCACGAGGTGCCCGGGCACCTGCGCCTGGACGAGCCGACGCTGCTGTTCTATCCCCGGCCGCTGACCCATCGCTTCCACAATCCGCCGGCGGAAGGTTCCGACCTGACCTGTGCCCGGCTGGATTTCGAAGGCGGCGTCGGCAGTCCCCTCGTGCGCGCGCTGCCGCCGCTGGTGGTGCTGCCGCTGGCGCGCGTCGCCGGCCTCGATCTGGCGCTGGAGCTGCTGTTCTCCGAGGCGGATCGGGTGCGCTGCGGGCACCGCTTTCTGGTCGATCGGCTGTTCGAGGTGGTCCTCATCCAGCTGCTGCGCTGGCTGCTGGATCACCCGCAGGAGGCGGGCGTGCGCTCGGGCTTCATCTGCGGGATGTCGGATGTGCGCCTGGCCCGTGCGCTGACCGCCATGCACGATGCGCCCGGCGAGCCCTGGACGCTGGAGCGGCTGGCGGAGCGCGCCGGCATGTCACGCACCGCGTTTGCCGCGGCCTTCCGCGAAGCGGTGGGCCAGACCCCGATCGATTACCTGGCGGACTGGCGCATGGTCCTGGTGCAGGCGCGCCTGCGCGAGGGCGATTCGATCAAGCGGCTGGCGGCCGAACTCGGTTACGCCAGCTCCTCCGGCCTGTCGCGGGCGTTTGCGGCCAAGCTTGGCGTATCCCCGCGCCAATGGCTGGCCCGGCTGGCGGCAGAGGGCTAGGCGGCAGGCCGGGCCGGCGTCGCAGCGGCGGCACCGCCAAGCAAACCCTCAGTCGGCTTTCCCCAGCACCGCGCGCAGGTGTTCGATGAAGGCGAGGGTGCGGCGGGGCAGGAGGTGGCGGCCGGGCGTCACGCACCAGACGGTCGTTGATGGGGCCGACCAGTCGGGCAGTACGCGCACCAGGTGCCCGGCCTGCAGGCGCTCGCGGGCGAAGCGTTCGCCCAGCGCCACGATACCCAAACCTTCCTCGGCCAGCGCCTGCTGCAGACCCAGCGAGTTGGCGCTGAGGGTGTGGCGGGGCAGGCCGTTCCAGCGTCTGTCCGCATGGGTCAGCCGCCAGGCCTGGCGCTCGCCGCCTGCGCTGGCCAGCATCAGCCCGGTGTGGTCGTGCAGGTTATCGGGTGTAGTGATGGGCGGATGATGGCGAAGGTAGTCGGGGCTGGCGTAGAGGCCGCTGCGCAGGACGCTGATCGGGCGGGCCACCAGGGTGCTGTCGTCCGGAAGCCGCTCGGCGGCGCGCACCGCGATGTCGTAGCGCTCGGCGATGAGGTCCACGCGCCGGGACGAAAGGTCCAGATCCAGCCGCACGGCGGGAAAGGCGCGGACGTAGCCGCTGATGATCTCCACGATCGATAGTTCGCGGAACTCGGGCGGCAGCGAGACGCGCAGGACGCCCTGCGGTTCGTCGCGCCGATGCTGGGCGAAAACGCTGGCCGCCTGCGCCTCTTCGCTCAGGCGTCGCGCGTGTTCGAGCATGCGCTCGCCGAACTCGGTCAGCACCAGCCGGCGCGTGCTGCGCTGCAAAAGACGTTCGCCCAGGGCGTCTTCCAGATGCGCAAGCCGCCGCGACAGTGTGGCCTTGGGCAGGCCCGTGGTTTCGGCCGCGCCGACGAAGCTGCCGGCCTCCACGATGCGGGCGAACAGGATCAGGTCGTTGGCGTGCAGGGGAAGCGGCGTCATGCGCGGGGATTATCCCGAAAACGGGATTGTCGCTGTTGAAATGTCGTATTTATCACGTCCAATGCTGTCGATACCATGCTTGTTTCCGACGGCGGGAGCCTCCCGGGCGGCGCGGCGGCGACGGCCTGCCGCATCGGCCGATTCGCGCAGCGGCGGTATCCCGGAGAAGTCGGCGGGTGGCAAGGGCAGCTGTCGCAGGCCGGCCACCGTCGCAAGGTAAAACACGAGAAACACCTGACATCATATTGATAAAAAAGGAAACAACATGAGCGTCAAGCTGGCAGTCGTCTACTACTCGGCCTATGGCACCAACTACGAGATGGCCGAAATCGCCGCCGCGGCGGCGCGCGCCGCCGGGGCCGAAGTGCGCCTCCTGAAGGTGCCGGAAACCGCGCCGGCCAGCGTGGTGGCCGGGGTTGATCCGTGGCGTGCGCACGCCGAAGCCACCGCGGGTATTGCCACGGCGACCGCCGAAGACATGGCCTGGGCCGACGCCTACCTGATCTCGGCTCCGACGCGCTTTGGCAACATGGCCAGCCAGATGCGCGCCTTCATCGATACCCTCGGCGGCGTATGGGCCCAGGGACAGCTCTCCAACAAGGCGATCTCGGGCATGACCTCGGCGCAGAACCCGCACGGCGGCCAGGAAGCCACGCTGCTCTCGTTCTATGCCACGGCCATCCACTGGGGCGCGATCGTGGTGGCCCCGGGATTCACCGATCCCGTGATCTTCAAGACCGGCGGCAATCCCTATGGGTACAGCCACACCCAGGGCCAGCCTTTCGGCGAGGACGAGAAGGCTTCCATCGGCCATCAGGCGCGTCGCCTGGTCGAAGTGGCGGGCAAGCTGCGCGGCTGAAAACACGCGATCCGATCGTGTCCACCAGGCCATGAATCACGGCCCGGCTCCCCACAGGAGCCGGGCCGTTGTACTTTCGGGCACTTGGCAGGGCGTGATCGAGCCGCCATCGTGGTGGCCGGACGCGGCGGCACGCGCGCTGCCCTGCCTGATGCAGGCGCGCGGACGGGCCACGCCCTGTCAGTCCGGTTCATGATAAATCCAATGGGAATCAATCACATGCTCAAGGGCAAGGCCGTACTGGTCACCGGCTCCACCAGCGGCATCGGTCACGGCGTGGCCGAAGCGTTCGCCGCCGCCGGTGCGAACGTGATGCTCAACGGCTTCGGCGATGCGGCGGATATCGAAAGGATCCGGCAGGCCATGACGGGCACCTACGGCGTGGACGTCGGGTATTCGGGTGCCGACATGAGCCGGCCGGACGACATCCGCCGGATGGTCCAGGACACCGAGGCCCGCTTCGGTCGTCTCGACATCCTGGTCAACAACGCCGGCATCCAGCACACCGCGCCGGTGGATGAATTTCCCGAAGACCGCTGGGATGCGATCCTCGCGATCAATCTTTCGGCGGCCTTCCACGCCATCAAGGCGGCGCTGCCGGGCATGAAGCGCCGCGGCTGGGGTCGGATCATCAACACCGCCTCGGTGCATGGTCTGGTGGCGAGCGTGAACAAGGTCGCCTACGTCGCGGCCAAGCACGGCATCGTCGGCCTCACCAAGGTCACCGCGCTGGAGCTGGCCAACGCCGGCATCACCTGCAACGCCATTTGCCCGGGCTGGGTGCGCACGCCGCTGGTGGAAAAGCAGATCGAGGCGCGCGCGCAGCAGGCCGGCGTTTCCGTGGATCAGGCCAAGCAGCAGCTGCTGTCGGAGAAGCAGCCGATGACCGAGTTCACCACGCCCGCCGGTATCGGCGCGCTGGCGGTGTTCCTGTGTTCGGATGCCGCGGCGACCATGACGGGCGTTTCGCTGCCGATCGACGGCGGGTGGACGGCGCAATAGGCCGTCCTGCGGTCCGGCTGCGGGTCAGGGCAGGCGTCCCACGTATGATGGGCGCTGGTGGCTTGCCGGAGGATTCCCGTGGGTAAGAGCAGTGATGAAGCACGCGTCGCGGTCCTGGTGGACTGCGACAACGTGCAGCCCGAGATCATCGAATCCGCGCTCCGGTTCGGCGCGCAGTTTGGCCGCGTCGTGGTGCGCCGCGGCTACGGAAACGCCGGCACCCTGGGCGGGAAGTGGCGCGACAAGCTGGTCGAACAGGCGTTCACTCCGAGCCTGCAGTACCAGTACGCCGGCGGCAAGAACACCGCCGATATCGCCCTGGCGCTGGATGCCATGGAGCTGCTGTTCGACGAGCGGGTCGAAGTGTTCTGCCTGGTGACCAGCGACTCGGACTTCGCCTACCTGTGCCGCAAGCTGCGCGAGCGCGGCTCGCTGATGTGCATCGTGGGCGAGGCCAAGACGCCCGAGGCGCTGCGCAATGCCGCCGATCATTTCTTCGAGTGGTCGCCCGCGCCCGAGTCCGCACCCGATCCCAGAGCAGGGTCCAGGCCCGGCAGTCCGGTGGAAAAGAAGCCTGAGCCCGAATCCCGGTCACAGGCCAAGCGCCGGCCGATGAGCGTCGTGGATGCGGTCGCGATGCTGGCCGAAAGCTCGTCCGACGGGCAGGTGGACCTGGGCGCGCTCGGCAACTACCTGCGCCGCACCGATTCCTCCTTCACGCCGAAGACCTACGGCCACAGCGGCCTTCTGGACATGCTCAGAACCTATGACCTGCTGCGCGTGGGCAAGGCCGAGGGCGGCGGCTGGTGGGTGAGCCTGGCCGAACCGGGCGAGCGCTAGGCACCGTCGCGCCGCTGTCGGAGAAACGAAAACGGCGGCCCGGAGGCTGCCGTTCCCGCATCCGGTGGTGGCCGGTCAGATCCGCTCGATCGCGATCGCGGTGGCTTCGCCGCCGCCGATGCACAGCGACGCCACGCCGCGCTTGCCGCCGCTGCGGATCAGGGCGTGCAGGAGGGTGACCACGAGGCGGGTGCCGGTGGCACCGATCGGGTGGCCCAGGGCGCAGGCACCGCCGTTGACGTTGAGCTTCGCGTGCGAAATGCCGAGATCCCTGATCGGTACCATCGCCACGCAGGCAAAGGCTTCGTTCACTTCGAACAGGTCCACGTCCTCGACCTTCCAGCCGGCCTTGTCCAGCACGCTGCGGATGGCGGCCACGGGCGCGGTGGTGAACCACTCCGGTGCCTGCGCGTGCCCGGCGTGCGCGACCACGCGGGCGAGCGGCGTGACGCCGCGCGCCTTGGCCTCGTCGGCGGAAAGGAGCACCACGGCCGCCGCGCCGTCGGAAATGCTCGACGAGCTGGCGGCGGTGACGGTGCCGTCCTTGTTGAAGGCCGGGCGCAGGGTGGGAATCTTTTCGATGCTGCAGCGTGCCGGCTGCTCGTCGTTGGCGTAGCTCACTTCACCCTTGCGGCCGGCAACGACCACCGGAGCGATTTCGGCGGCAAAGGCGTCGGAAGCCTGCGCGGCCAGCGCGCGGCGCACGCTTTCCGCGGCGAAGGCGTCCTGGTCCTCGCGGCTGAATCCGTATTTCTGCGAGGTGGCGTCGGCGAATACGCCCATCGACTTGCCGTCGTAGGGATTGGTCAGGCCGTCCCAGGCCATGTGGTCGACGAGCTCGCCGTTGCCGTAGCGGATGCCGGTGCGCGAGCCGTTCAGGAGGTGCGGTGCATTGGTCATCGACTCCATGCCGCCGGCCACGACGATTTTCGCGGAGCCGGCGCGGATCAGGTCGGTGCCGAACATGATGGCCTTCATGCCCGAGCCGCAGACCTTGTTGATCGTGGTGCAGCCGGCCGCGCTCGGCAGTCCGGCGGCCAGCGCCGCCTGGCGCGCGGGTGCCTGGCCCAGACCTGCGGGCAGCACGCAGCCGATGATCGCCTCGTCCACCTGGTCGGCCGCGATGCCGGCGTGTTCGAGCGCCGCCTTGATCGCGGTGGCCCCCAGCGTGGGCGTGGGTACGCCGGTGAACTGGCCGAGGAAGGATCCGATGGCGGTGCGCTTGGCACCGGCGATGACGACGTCGCTCATGGTGGACTCCTGCGAGAGTGGGCAGGCCCCGGGAGGCCTGCGGGAGGGAACGCCTATTCTGGCAGAAGCGCGACTGTGCGCGCGGATCGGCCGCAGTCGCGCCTCGTCCGGCGATCCGGGCGGTGTCGCGAGATTTTGTGCGGGAAGTTCGCGAAACAATTGATTTCAAAGATATTTTACTGCGCTGCGGCAGCGCGTCCCGCAGCGTGGATTCGCGCAACCAGCCGCCAGCCGATAGAATCCTCTTTTCCGGCTGTATTCGTCTCCCATGACTCCGCTCATCTTCGTCACCGGCGGCGTGGTGTCCTCGCTTGGCAAGGGCATCGCCGCCGCTTCGCTTGCGTCCATTCTCGAATCGCGCGGCCTGAAGGTCACGCTGATGAAGCTGGACCCGTACATCAACGTCGATCCGGGCACGATGAGCCCGTTCCAGCACGGCGAGGTCTACGTCACCGACGACGGGGCCGAGACCGACCTGGATCTTGGCCACTACGAACGCTTCGTGCGCACCCGCATGACGCGGCGCAATTCGGTCACCACCGGGCGCATCTACGACAACGTGATCCGCAAGGAGCGCCGCGGCGACTACCTCGGCGGCACCGTGCAGGTGATCCCGCACATCACCGACGAGATCAAGCACCGCATCGACATCGCCACCGAGGGCTTCGACGTGGCGCTGGTGGAGATCGGCGGTACGGTGGGCGACATCGAGTCGCTGCCCTTCCTCGAGGCCATCCGCCAGATCCGCACCGAGCGTGGATCGGACAAGGTGCTGTTCATGCACCTGACCCTGGTGCCCTACATCGCGGCGGCCGGCGAGCTCAAGACCAAGCCGACCCAGCACTCGGTGAAGGAATTGCGCTCCATCGGCATCCAGCCGGACATCCTGCTGTGCCGCAGCGAGCAGCCGCTGCCCGAAGGCGAGCGGCGGAAGATCGCGCTGTTCACCAACGTGCCCGAACCGGCGGTGATCAACCTGATCGACCTGGACAACATCTACAAGATTCCGCTGTGGCTGCAGCGCCAGGGCCTGGACCGGATCGTGGTCGAGCGCCTGCACCTCAACGGTGCGCGCGAGGCCGATCTGTCGGACTGGGAACAGGTGGTCGATGCGATGGCGCATCCCGCCGGCGAAGTCACCATCGCCATCGTGGGCAAGTACATCGACCATCGCGATGCCTACAAGTCGCTGTCCGAGGCGCTCAAGCACGGCGGCCTGCCCGGTCGGGTGCGCGTCAACCTGCGCTGGATCGAGGCGGCGGCGCTGGAAACCGGAGGCCTGGCCCTGCTCGACGGGGTCGACGGCATCATGGTGCCCGGCGGCTTCGGCGACCGCGGCTTCGAGGGCAAGGTGATGGCCGCGCGTCACGCGCGCGAGAACGGGATTCCCTATTTCGGCATCTGCTACGGCATGCAGGCGGCGGTGGTGGAGTTCGCCCGCAACGTGGTCGGCCTGCCGCAGGCCAACAGCACCGAGAACGACCGCGATACGCCCGATCCGGTGATCGGTCTCATCACCGAGTGGCGCACTTCGGCCGGGGCCGTGGAGCAGCGTACCGAAGCGTCCGACCTGGGCGGCACCATGCGCCTGGGCGCGCAGGAGTGTCGCCTCAAGTACGGCTCGCGGGTGCGCGAGATCTACGGCACCGAGGTCATCACCGAACGCCATCGCCACCGCTACGAGTTCAACAACCACTACCGCACCCAGTTCAAGGAGGCGGGCCTGTCGTTCTCCGGAAAATCCATGGATGACCTCTTGGCCGAAGTGGTGGAAATCCCCGAGCACCCCTGGTTCATCGCCGCGCAGTTCCATCCCGAGTTCCTTTCCACGCCGCGCGATCCGCATCCGCTGTTCGTGGATTTCATCCAGACCGCGTACCGCCTGAAGAGCGCACCCGCGCAGGCCGCGGTCGAACCCGTCCATGCCACTGAATCGGCCGCCGCGCCGGGAGCCGCCTGATGGATCTTTGTGGTTTCGAGGTCGGGTTGGACCGGCCGTTCTTCCTGATCGCCGGCCCCTGCGTGATCGAGTCGATGCAGCTGCAGCTCGACGTCGCCGGGCAGCTCAGGGAAATCACCGCTCGGCTTGGCATTCCCTTCATCTTCAAGTCGAGCTTCGACAAGGCCAACCGCACCTCGGGCACCAGCTTCCGCGGGCCGGGGCTGGGGGAAGGCCTCAAGGTGCTGGCCGAAGTGAAGCGCCAGATCGGCGTGCCGGTGCTCACCGACGTGCACGAATACACCCCGATGGACGAGGTGGCGAGCGTCGTCGACGTGCTGCAGACCCCGGCCTTCCTCTGCCGGCAGACCGATTTCATCCTCAAGGTCGCCAGCGCCGGCCGGCCGGTCAACATCAAGAAGGGACAGTTCCTGTCGCCGTGGGAAATGAAGCACGTCGCGGCCAAGGCGACATCCACCGGCAACCGCCGGATCATGGTGTGCGAGCGCGGCGCGAGCTTTGGCTACAACAACCTCGTTTCGGACATGCGTTCGCTCAGCGTCATGCGCGACACCGGCTGCCCGGTAGTGTTCGACGCCACCCACTCGGTGCAGCTGCCGGGCGGTGCGGACGGCAAGAGCGGCGGGCAGCGCGAATTCGTGCCGGTGCTGGCGCGCGCCGCGATCGCAGCCGGCGTGGCCGGCGTATTCATGGAAACCCATCCCGATCCCGACAAGGCGCTGTCCGACGGCCCCAACGCCTGGCCGCTGGGGCGCATGGAAGCACTGCTGGCAACGCTGCAGGAACTGGATGCGGTGGTGAAGCGCGCCGGCCTGCTCGAACAGGAATGACGAACGGTGAATGACGACGCGGGAGCGAAGGAAATACCGGCCGCAGCGCCCACGGGCCGCGACGTACACCTGGCGCTGCTGGAGCTGAAGGCCGCCGCGCTCGCGCGGCGGGTCGATGCCCTGCGGCGCGATGCCTTGCTCTTCCTCATCATCGGACTGGTGGCGCTTCCCCTGGCGCTGCATCATGTCCAGGCGCTGGCGCGCCAAGGTGCCGTCCTCCCGGTTTCCGTGGCGCTGGCGCTGCTGGCGGTGGGCATCCCCGCCTGGCGGCGCGAGCGGCGCGAGGCGCGCGCCGAAGAACAGCGCCGCCGCAGCATCTACCTTTCCATCCGACCTGACGTATTTGGGCCATGAGCACGATCAAGACCATCCACGCACGCGAAATCCTCGACTCGCGCGGCAATCCCACCCTCGAAGCCGAAGTCACCCTCGCCGACGGCAGCTTCGGCCGTGCCGCGGTTCCCTCCGGTGCCAGCACCGGCACGCGCGAAGCGGTGGAGCTGCGAGACGGCGACAAGACGCGCTATCTGGGCCGCGGCGTGCGCAAGGCGGTGGCCAACGTCAACGGCCCCATCGCCAGCGCGCTGGTCGGGTTCGACGCCGCCGACCAGGCCGGCCTCGACGCGCGCCTGATCGAGCTCGACGGCACCGACAACAAGGGCAACCTCGGTGCCAACGCGCTCCTGGGCGTGTCGCTGGCCAATGCGCATGCGCTGGCAGCCTCGCGCCGCGTGCCGCTGTGGCAGCACCTGGCGCCCGGGCGCGACGTGGTACTGCCGGTGCCGATGATGAACATCATCAACGGCGGTGCCCATGCCGACAACAACGTCGACATGCAGGAGTTCATGATCCTGCCGGTGGGTTTCGACTCTTTTTCCGAGGCGCTGCGCGCCGGCACCGAGATATTCCACGAGCTCAAATCCGTGCTCAAGGGTCGCGGGCTGTCCACCGCGGTGGGCGACGAGGGCGGCTTCGCGCCGGACCTGGTGTCCAACGTCGAGGCGATCGAGGTCATTCTCGAAGCCGTCGGCGAGGCCGGCTTCCGCGCCGGCGACGACGTGCTGCTGGGGCTGGATGTCGCCAGCTCGGAGTTCTTCGATGCGGGCAAGTACATCCTGACCGGCGAAGGCAAGCGCCTTTCCTCCGAGCAATTCGTCGATTTCCTTGCCGACTGGGCGCGCCAGTACCCGATCGTCACCATCGAGGACGGCATGGCCGAGAACGACTGGGACGGCTGGAAGCTCCTGACCGAGCGCCTGGGCGGCAGCGTGCAGCTGGTGGGCGACGATCTCTTCGTCACCAACCCGAAGATCTTCCGCGAGGGCATCGACAAGGGCATCGGCAACGCCATCCTCATCAAGGTCAACCAGATCGGCACCCTCACCGAAACGCTGGAGGCCATCGCCATGGCCGATGCCAATCGCTACGCCGCCGTCGTTTCGCACCGCTCCGGCGAAACCGAGGACACCACCATCGCCGACATCGCGGTGGCCACGACGGCCACCCAGATCAAGACCGGCTCGCTGTGCCGCTCCGATCGCGTGGCCAAGTACAACCAGCTCCTGCGCATCGAGGAGGCGCTGGGTGCGAAGGCGCGCTACGCGGGGCGCGACGCCTTCGTGAGCCTGGCGCGAGGATGACGTCACCTCCATGGGGCGCGTGATTGCCGCGTTGCTGCTGCTCTTGATCGCCTGGTTCCAGCTCAAGTACTGGGTCGGCAGCGGCGGCGTGCGCGAGGTGGAGGCGCTGCGCGCCAGGGTGGAGGCTCAGGCGCGGGAAAATGCCGAACTGGAGCAGCGCAATGCCGTGCTCCAGGCCGAGGTGGAGGACTTGCGGGAAGGCAAGGCGGCGCTGGAAGAGCGGGCGCGCGCCGAGTTGGGCCTGATCAAGCCGGGGGAAACCTTCTACCGCGTCATCGAACCTGCGCCGGTCGACGGCAGGCCGCAGCGATGATTGCCGGCACCGCGCGCAGTGGCGTTTGGGCCGTCGTCCCGGCTGCCGGGCGTGGCGCGCGCGCGGGGGGCGAGCTGCCCAAGCAGTACCAGCCCCTGCTCGGTCGACCGATGATCGAACACACCCTGCGCGCGCTGGCCGCGCACCCGCGCATCGCCGGGCTCGTGGTGGTGCTGGCCGCCAACGACGTGCATTGGCCCGGCTGGCGCGAGCTGGAAGGCAAGCCGGTACGCACCGCCATCGGCGGGGCTGAGCGCGCCGATTCGGTGCTGGCCGGACTCGATGCACTTCCCGGGAAGATTGCTGGCACCGACTTCGTGCTCGTGCATGACGCCGCGCGGCCGTGCCTCTCGCACCGCGATCTCGACGCGCTGCTCGACGGTGAGGCACCGCAGGGCGCGCTGCTCGCGGTGCCGCTGGCCGATACGCTGAAGCGTGCCGACGCCGACGGGCGCGTCGGCGCCACCGTGCCGCGCGCCGGGCTGTGGCGCGCGTCGACCCCGCAGTGCTTTCCGCGCGACGCGCTCGCGCAGGCGCTGCGCGCGGCGAAGGCGGCGGGCGTGACCGTGACCGACGAGGCCATGGCGATGGAGCGCGCCGGATTCCGCCCGGCCTTGATCGAAGGTGCCGCCGACAACATCAAGGTCACCACCCCGCGCGATTTCGCGCTGGCCGAATTTCTGCTGGCGCGACGCGCCCTGGAGCCCAAGCCATGAACCTTCCCTTCCGCAGCGGCATCGGCTTCGATGTCCACGCCTTCGGCCCCGGCGACCATGTCGTCATCGGCGGCGTGAAGATTCCGCACGAGTACGGCCTCGTGGCGCATTCCGATGGCGACGTGCTGATCCACGCGCTCTGCGATGCGCTGCTGGGCGCGCTGGCGCTGGGCGACATCGGTCGCCATTTCCCGCCCGGCGACCCGCGCTGGGCCGGCGTCGACAGCCGCGAGCTGCTGCGCGCCGTCGCCGCGCTGATCCACGCGCGCGGCTGGCAGGTGGGCAACGTCGACGCCGTGGTGATCTGTGAACGTCCGAAGCTGCTGCTGCACATCGGCACCATGCGTGAACGGCTGGCGGCCGATCTGGGCGTCGATGCCGGCGCAGTCAGCGTCAAGGCCACCACGTCGGAAACGCTCGGTTTCACCGGACGCGGCGAAGGCATCGCGGCGCAGGCGGTGGTGCTGCTGGCGCGCGCCGATGGATGCGCGGACAGCGCGGGTGGCTGAGCGCGTGGATGCCGGTGAATTCGAGGCGGACGCCTCCCCGCCTGCGACTGCCGGCGACGGCACGCGCCCGCAGGCCCTCGGCCCGGCGGTGCTGACCGGGACCATCCGCAGCGCACCGGAGGATTTCGTCGTCGAGGAGATGCTCGGTTTCGAGCCGACGGGGCAGGGCGAGCACCTGTTCCTCACGCTGGAAAAGCGCGGTGCGAATACGGTCTGGGTGGCGCAGCAGCTGGCGCGCTGGGCGGGTGTGCCCGAGCACGCGGTCGGCTATGCCGGCCTGAAGGATCGCCATGCGCTCACCCGCCAGGCCTTCACCGTGCACCTGCCCGGGCGTGAGGCTCCGGCGCTGGAATCGCTCGCGATCGAGGGCGTTGCCGTGCTCGCCGCCAGTCGCCACGCGCGCAAGCTGCCGCGCGGGGCGCTGCGCGGCAATCGGTTTCGGCTGCGCGTGCGCGAGGTGCGCGGAGTACCCGATGCCATCGCGCAGCGCCTGACGCAGATCGCGGCGCGCGGCGTGCCCAACCGCTTCGGCGAACAGCGCTTCGGCCGCGACGGCGGCAATCTTGGTGCCGCGCGCGAACTGTTCGCGGGGAAGCGGTTCGCGCGCGAGAAGCGTTCGATCCTGATCTCTTCCGCGCGCTCGGAGCTGTTCAACCGCATCCTGGACGAGCGCATTCGCCAGGCGGCCTGGGATCGCGCCCTGCCGGGCGAGGTGTTCATGCTCGACGGCAGCCACAGCGTGTTCGTTCCGCAGGCCGATGACGAGGCACTCGACGCCCGGCTGGCCGCGTTCGACATCCATCCCACCGGCGCGCTCTGGGGCGCGGGCGAGCCGCGCAGCAGCGAGGCGGTGCGCGCCATCGAAGACGCGGTCGCCGCCGCCGATCCGCAGCTCGCATCGGGGCTTGCGGGTGCCGGGCTCAAGCAGGAGCGCCGTGCGCTGCGCCTGCCGGTGCGCGCGCTGGCGTGGTCGATCGACGGCGATGTGCTGTCGCTCGCCTTCGAACTGCCTGCCGGCAGCTATGCCACGGCGGTGCTCGATGCGCTGGGCGCGATGCGCGATGGATCCCGCCCCGGGACGTGAGCGCGGGCCGGGCGCTGCGTCCGGCCCGGCCACGGGTCCGGACCGGCCACGCGGTTACCGCAGGTAGGCGCGACCGTTGCTGATGTGGATGTACGCGCCTTCACGCACGCCGTTGAGGTCGCGCTGGCTGACCACGATGCGTCGGCCGTCGTCCATTCGGATGTAGAGCTCGTACCAGGGTGCGGAGCTGGCGTTGCGCTCGGCGTTGTTGCCGACCATCCCGCCTGCGATGGCCCCGGCCGCGGTCGCCGCCGCACGGCCGCTGCCGCTGCCGATCTGGTTGCCGACGATGCCGCCGATGATCCCGCCCAGAATCGCGCCACCGCCCGACGAGCCGCGTTCGCCGTAGACCCGGTCGATCTTTTCCACCACGCCGCAGTCGTGGCAGCGCGCGTAGCCGTCCTGCGGCGGACCGTAGCCGCGCTGACCCGAGTAGTAGCCACCGGGCGCGGCGCAGGCGGCCAGCATCAGGGCGGGAATCAGTGCGAAGAGAAAGCGCAGGCGCATTGTCCACCTCCATCGGATCGGCACCCCGCGTGCCGTGACGGGATGACACTAAGCGGCGTCGGCTGAACGCGGGGCTGTCGGCCAGGGAGCCCGTTCAGGTACCCGCCAGTCAGCGGAACACATCGTGACAGCCCTTGCAGGTGCCGCCGACGTCGGGCATCACCTGGGCCAGCGTTTCGCAGCTGGCGGTGGATGCGGCGAGCTGTCCGGCCACCGTGGCGCTGGCCTTGGAAAGTGCGTCGCCCAGGTCGCGCGAAAGCTGGCTGAACTTCGCATCGTCACCCACCGGCAGGAAGGCCGCGTCCACCTCGCCGGCCACCGCCTGCATCAGCGTCAGTCGGCGCAGCACGTCGGGCATGTCGCACTTGCCGCTTTCACCCATGCCCTTGAACGCCCCCATCTGCTGGCCGAGGACAGACATCACCGCATCGTTGTAGGGCGTGCCCTGGCGCAGTGCGCTGATGCCCGCGACGGTGGCGAATGCGCCGATGAACAGGCCGACGAGGAAAAGGACGATGGACTTCATGCGGGTCATCTCTGGCGGAAAGGCTGGCATTGTCTGCATTGGGCCGGACAAAATCCAGCCGCTGCAGGCGGCTGCGCCGTATCATGCGCGGCTCGCACGGCTTCACCCGCCACCCCATGAGTGACATCCACGCACGCTTCGCCGGCATCGACCGACTCTACGGCACCGGCACCCTCACGCGTCTTGCCGCCGCGCGCGTGGCCGTGGTCGGAATCGGCGGCGTGGGTTCCTGGGCGGTGGAAGCGCTGGCGCGCAGCGGCGTCGGCCATATTCGCCTGGTCGACGCCGACGACCTGTGCCTGTCCAACACCAACCGCCAGCTGCCCGCGCTCGATGGCCAGTACGGCCGCCTCAAGGTCGAGGCCATGGCCGAGCGCCTGCGCGCCATCAATCCGGGCATTTCCCTGGAGCCGGTGGCGCGCTTCCTCACGACCGACACCATGGAGCCGCTGCTGGGCGAGGGCGTCGACATCGTGCTCGATGCCTGCGACAGCTTCCGCACCAAGGTCGAAACCATCGCCTTCTGTCGCCGCCGCAAGATCCCGCTGGTGACCGTCGGCTCGGCCGGCGGTCGGATCGATCCCACGAAAATCCTGATCCGCGACCTGTCGCGCACCGAACACGACGCCATGCTGGCGCTGATCCGCCGCAAGCTGCGCACCGAGTTCGGCTTCCCTTCCAATCCCAAGCGCAGTTTCGGCATTCCCGCGGTGTTCTCGCTGGAAAACGTGCGCTACCCGCAGCCTGACGGCAGCGTCTGCGGCCTGCGCCCGCAGGGCGACGCCGATGCATCGATGAAACTCGACTGCGGCGGCGGCCTGGGCGCGGCCACGCACGTCACTGGTGCGTTCGCCTTCGCGGCGGTGGCGCGGGTGCTGGATCGGCTGCTGTCGGCGCGTGATTGAGCGGCGGTGCAATGCCCTCAGCGCAAGCTGAAACATCAAATTAGTCACTCCGGCGAAAGCCGGAATCCATTGCGCTTTGTTGCGAAGTTCGAGAGGGATCCCGGCTTTTGCCGGGATGACGGCGGCTGACGTTGAGAGTCTTGCGGCGCGGTGCCCGTGGCGCGCGTCTCGCGGGAAGCGCATTGCCTGCCCGGCGCGTGAATCACTGTGCCAAAAGTGTCCCGCGCGCGTGCGGTTCGCGACAATGAAGCCGCAAAAGACCGGCGTCATTGGCGACCCCGACACGATTCGAACGTGTGACCTTCCCCTTAGGAGGGGGACGCTCTATCCAGCTGAGCTACGGGGCCGTAAGGCTTTGCGGGTTGTTTGTCGATTGGGTGTGCAGTTTTGCGTCAGAATCCTGGCTTTGCGACGGCACCAGCGGCACCTTCCGGAGCGAGATGCGCGCAGGCTTCCGTGGCCTTGCAGTCAGAGTACCCGGCCGGCAATTGTACTCGCCGCAGGGGTGCGCCGGCCATCATCAGGTGTGCGCGGAATGTGTGACGGAGCCGGTGCCGGGTGCGGCCGACGGCAACCTCCAGCCGGCGGTCATTTCTTCGCTATTCTCGGTTGGTTTTTTTCGCCCGTTCCCGCCAGTGTTGGCGCGGATTTCGGGCATGGCCTCGCGAGCGCCACCCCTGCAAAGTCGCCGTTTTCGCCCCCGACGACGCCTCTCTGTTCTCCGTTTTCTTTGGTGGTCACGCGAGCGTTCTCCAGTCCATTTCCTTTACTGGCGCGGGGTTAGAGGCGGTCGGTTGTGGTTGACAACTCCTGTAGCGGTGGCGATCGAGCGCTGCGCGGCCACAAAAAACCGCCCACGGGCGGTTGCTGGCGCTGTGCGCGACGCGCTCACCCGGGTGGTGCGAGCCCCCGCACCTGGTCGCCCCGCGCGCAGGGTCCCGCCACTTCACTTTGATGCCCTGCACCTCGCCAACGTGGACGAGGTCGATGCGCTCGATCATCAGGTTGGCTCTGCGGTGGCACTCGACCGGGAACAACTGATCCCACACGTCGTTGAGTCATCCCACCGCCATCACTGTGATGGCCTCGTCGACCTGCCCACCGTTACGTTGGATCTGGCGCAACACCGATGCGATGGGCTTCGGGATGGTCAGCACCGTGCGGATCTGGGCCACCACCGCCACCTCGATCTGCGGTGCGGGCAAGCCTTCATTGCCGGCGCAAGTCGCGGCTGTAGGTTTGGCCCGTGAAGCCGCTGCTTGTTAGACTTATGATGATTTAAGACGACTCTGAGGTACGTCGACGTACCAATGCCATGAATGCCGAACCGTGGGTCACCGCAAGCGAAGTTGCCCAGCATCTGGGCGTCGTGAAGGACACCGTCTACCGCTGGCGAGAGCGCAAAGGCCTGCCCGCACACAAGATCGGCCGGCTCTGGAAATTCCAGATTTCAGAGGTCGATGAATGGGTGCGCGCGGGTGGGGCCGACGACGAGCCGGAGCGCGGGGACGAACAGAATTGAATCGCAGCAGGGAAAGGATCGCGTGAGCCTGGAAGGACAACTCCTCGATCAGAAGTCCTTGCGGGCAGTGACCGGCAAGACGGCAGACTGGAACGAAATCGCCAAAGATTGCATCGCCTTTGCCAATGCGACGGGCGGTCGTCTGCTGCTGGGTGTCGAGGAGGGGCAGGATGCTCCGCCAGCTGGTCAACACATCCCTGCCGATCTGCCCGACACCGTTCGGCGCAAGCTGGCCGAGCGCACCGTCAACGTGACGGTGCTGCCTGATGTGGTCACCGCCCCGAACGGTGGCCAGTACATCGAGTTGCGCGTTCCTCGCTCGCTGGCGGTGGCGTCTACCACCGATGGACGCTACTTCCTGCGCGTGGCCGACCAGAGCAAGCCCGTCACGGGCGACGACGTGATGCGGCTGGCCAGTGAGCGTTCTGCGCTGCCCTGGGAGACGCAGACCACCCTGCATGTTCCGCGCGGCGAGGTAGATGGCGGCAAGAGCGACAAATTGCTGCGAGCTTTGCGCGCATCCGATCGCGTCAAGGCTTCGGTGAAGGAAAAGTCCGACGACGAGCTGCTCGAACACTATCAGCTCGCGCAGGGGCAGTCCCTCACCAATCTGGGCGTGCTTTGCCTGGGCCGACAGCATCACCGCGCCCAACTGACCACGGCACCGGTCATCCAGTTCATCAAATATGACGAGCACGGCCAGAAGGTCAACAAGCTGGTGTGGGACGACCACACGCAGAGCCCGACGGAGCTGATCGAGGCGGTCTGGCTGGAGGTGCCCGACTTCCGCGAGCGCTATGAACTACCCGATGGCCTGTATCGCCAGAACGTGCCTGCTTTCGATGAAATCGTCGTGCGTGAACTCCTGGTCAACGCCCTGGTGCACCGCCCGTACACCCAGCGCGGCGACATCTTCCTGAATCTGCACCCGGACCGGCTGGAGGTGGTCAACCCCGGCCCACTGCCACTGGGTGTCACGCCGCAGAATGTTCTGCACACCACCGTGCGCCGCAACGAGCACCTGGCCCGGCTCTTTCACGACCTGAAGCTGATGGAGCGCGAAGGCAGTGGTTTCGACAAGATTTTCGAGGTGCTGTTGTCGCAAGGCCGCCCGGCGCCGGAGCTGATCGAGACCCACGACCGCGTTCAGGTCACGGTGCGTCGCCGCATCCTCAAACCGGAGGTCATCGACTTCATCGCCAAGGCTGACCAGACCTACCAGCTCACCCAACGCGAGCGCATTGCCTTGGGCTTGCTGGCCCAGCACGACGCACTCACTGCGCGCGAGTTGGCGACCACCCTTGAGCTGCCATCGGTCGAGGCACTCCAGCCCTGGCTGAAACGCCTGCTGGACTGGCATCTGGTGCAGAGCGCCGGCCGCACCCAGGCTACGCGCTATTTTGTTGATCCGGGCCTGCTGCGCAGCCTCAAGTTCACCGGCGAGACCACCCTCAAGCGCATCGAGCCGCACCGCCTGGCAGCGCTGGTGCTTGAAGACCTGCGGCGCTACCCCGAATCTGCGATCAGCGACATCCACAAGCGCGTTGGCGGTGAGATTCACCCGAAGCAAGTCAAGCGAGCGCTGGAAGAGTTGATCGAGCGCGGTGCCGTTCGCTTCGAGGGCAACTACCGCTGGCGGCGGTACTGGGCGGTGGCATGACCCGGCTATCGGACAACCTGCGCCGTATCGGCGATAGCTGGGCGATAGAGGGTGGGCAATACGCCGACGCCTCCCCCAGGATTCAAAGCGTTCTATCGACCAACGACGGTGCGCCGTGGGCGATAGCCGCGCAAGCGAACCTCTCGACTTTCAGGACGCACCCATGAGCGCCAACTTCCAACAACTCGCCAATTTCATCTGGTCCGTCGCCGACCTGCTGCGCGGGCCGTATCGCCCGCCGCAGTACGAGCGCGTCATGCTGCCGCTCACGGTGCTGCGCCGCTTCGATGCCGTTCTCGCGCCGAGCAAGGAAGCCGTACTCAGGCGCTATGCCGAGCTGAGCAGCAAGGGCATCCCCAATATCGATGCCATCCTGAACAACCTCGCGAAGGACGAGGACGGCAAGTCGCTGGGCTGACCCATAGGGCGAGTTGATCTTGCCGGCTGTGGTCAGCCTTGCGGAAAGCTGATCTGGTGCCCGCAGCAACCCGCTGCAGCGCTCATAAGCTCGGGAGGCCAGTCGGCACTTGGTCAACCGTCCGCCACCAAATACTGAAGTCCCAACTGTTCTCAGTTGGGGCTTTTTCCCGTCCGATAGCGACAGTTCCCGCGTGTTTGCGCGGGTTCATGCGGATGGCTGCGGACTTCGTTGGGCAGGGCGTCGTCGAGAATGTCCACCCTCCCGGTCAGGGCAGGCGCGCCATGAGTTCCTGCTTCAGGATGTCTGCGCGCCAGCCGTCCAGCGCCTCGGGCCAGGTGCGGTTGGCGAGCAGGTATTCCAGATGGCGCTTGGCGCACAGCACGCCTTCGGGGATATCGAGATCGGCGGCGTGGTGGGCGACGACGGCCTGCATGGCCTTCAGCGGCGCGCGCAGCGCGGGATCCGGCGCGACCGCGAGCGGGATGTCGTGTTCGTCTTCGGATGGCGGGCGCGACAGCGCTTCCCACAGCGCATCGCGGCTGCGGCGCGGCGCGCGCGGATGCTGGTCGAGCAGGGTGTCGAACCGGCTGCGCGAAAGCGGGCGCGAGGCCAGCAGCACCACCAGTTCGTTGTCCACGACCCAGCCGCGCGGAAGATCGCGGCTGCGCGCCACCTGGTCGCGCCAGAGCAGCAGGCGGCGCAGGCGCATCTGCGCTTCGCGGTCCATGCGCTGGGCGCTGCGCGAGGACAGGTGCGGCTGCGGATCGCGTCCGTCCTCGCGCGCGGTCTGCACCATGCGGTCGCAGTCCTGCCGCAGCCAGTCGCTGCGGCCAAGTTCGGCCAGACGGTGGTCCAGGCGTTCGTGCAGGGCGTGAAGGTGGCGCACGTCCTCGGCGGCATAGTGCTGCTGCGAGGCCGTCAGGGGCCGCTGCAGCCAGTCGGAGCGGGTTTCTCCCTTCTCCAGATGCACGCCGAGCAGCTGTTCGACCAGCGCCTGATAGCTTTTGCCCGCGCCCAGGCCGGTGAGGGCGGCGGCGAGCTGGGTGTCGAACAGCGGTGTCGCGATGACGCCCCAGCCGCGCAGCAGCGCCTGCAGATCCTCACTCGGGCTGTGCATGAGCTTGAGCACCGGGCCTTCCAGCACCGCGCGCAGCGCGCCGGCCTCGCTGAGCGCGACCGGATCGACGAGGGCTTCTTCGCCGCGCGCGGAGCGCATCTGTACCAGCGCGAGCTTCGGGTAGTAGGTACGCTCGCGGATGAACTCGGTGTCCAGCGCCACCGGTGCGGCATCGATGGCGTGGGCGAGGTCGTCGAGCTGGCTTGAATCGGAAACCCAATGGCTCATGGAAAGGCTGCGGACGCGGAGGAAGGCGGAACGATAGCCGATGCGCGGGGCGACTTGCCGGCAATCGCGCGCTCCACTACCGTCACGCAGCCGGTTCCGCGTGGGTTTCGGCATCCGTGCAGGCGACAGGCGAGGGGTTCGATGGCGGCAAGACCGCGATGGGCGACAGGAGTGTGCCTTGCGCTGCTGGCGGCGTGCGGCGGCGGCGAGCCCGCAACTGCGCCGGACGGTGCGGTGCCTGCCGCACCGCAGGCTGTGGTGCCGGTCGGCACCCCGCAGCCGGCCACTGCCGACGCCGCCATGCCCGATGCTGCTGTGACGCCGCCCGATCCGCCGCAGGCGCGGGATCCGGAAGCCGAGGCCGATCTGGCCTCCACCGAATCCGTTGCCGGGCGCGTCGATCGCTGGCTGGATTCCGGCTCGCCGCAGCAGGCGGCGCGCGCCTTGCGCTTGCTGGCGAACCTGCGCGGGCGGGGCGGCGAATCCGATGATGCGCTCGAACTGGCCGAACTGGCTGATCGCGCCAGGGCGCAATCGATCGAATGGGCCACCCTGGGGTTCGCGCACGGAAGCATTGCTCCGGCGCAAGCCGTGCTGCCGGCGCTGCAGCTCTGGGACGGGGCCGATCCCGAAGTGGTCGCACTCGCGGCGCGTCTGGCGCAGGCGCGTCGCATCGACAGCCTGCTGATGCAGGCGGACGCGCTGCGCTCGCAGGGCCGCCGGCTTGCGCCGGAAGACAGCGCCCTGGCGAAACTTCAGGAAGCCAGGCGGCTCGATCCGGACCACCCGCGCACGCGCCTCGCGCTGGAATCGCTGCAGGGCGAGCTGCTGGATGAGGCGGTCGCGGCGGCGCAGCGCGAGGCGTTTTCCGAGGCCGAAGAGCGCCTCGTCGAGGCGTCCCGGGTGATTCCCGGCACCGCGGCCGTGCAGGATTCGGCCGCGCGCGTCACCGAGATGCGCGAACGTGCGATCGCGCGCTGGCGCACCCGGATTGCGGGGGCGCTGGCGGCCGGCGATGCGATGACGGCCACGGGCCTGCTCGCCGGCCTGGAGTCGGTTTCGCAGGACGAGCGCGACATGGCGTGGGCGCGCGCCGGCATCGAGCGCGTCCGGCTGTACGGGATGCACGCGCCGGGGCGGCTGCTGGTTGATCCGTTGGCCGATGGTGGATCGGGTCCGGGCATGGTCGTGATTCCGGCAGGCGGCTTCCAGATGGGAAGCCCGCGTGGTGAACCGGACCGGCCCGCGGCCGAGGCCCCCCGCCATCAGGTCGGCTTCGCCCGCGGTTTCGCGCTGGCGCGGACGGAAACGACGGTGGCGCAGTTCCGTGCCTTCGTCGAGGCGACCGGGTATCGCAGCTCGGCCGAGAAAGCGAAGCGCTCCACCGTTTATGACGAGCGCAGCGGCGCACTGATCGAAAAGCGCGGCGTGACCTGGCGCGATGACTACGTCGGTCACCCGGCATCCGGCGACCAGCCGGTGATGCATGTGTCTTGGAGCGATGCGGCCGCCTATGCCGCATGGCTGGCGGCGCAGACCGGCCACGGCTATCGCCTGCCGAGCGAGGCGGAGGTCGAATACGCGCTGCGCGCCGGCAGCACCTCGCGCTATCCCTGGGGCGACGACGGCCCGCCGCCGGGCGTGGAAAATCTGACCGGTGCGCGCGATGTGTCCAGCTCGGGGCGGCGCTGGAGCAATGCGTTCGCCGGCTACGGCGACGGATTCTGGGGGCCGGCACCGGTGGCGAGCTTTGCGGTCAACGCCTTTGGCCTGAGCGACATGAACGGCAACCTGTCCGAGTGGGTCGCCGACTGCTGGCACGAAAGCTACGCCCGCGCCCCGCGCGACGGCTCGGCCTGGGTCAATCCCGGCTGCAGGGAGCGCGTGATTCGCGGCGCGTCCTGGGCCAGCGCGCCTGACCAGGCGCGTTCGGCCTTCCGGTTGCGCGCACCAACGGCCACCACCAGCGCGCGCGTCGGTTTTCGCGTGGCGCGCGAGCTTTTCGACGCTTCCGAATAGGGTTCCGCCGCCGTACGATGCTCGGGCAAGGGGCGTCTGGCACCCTGCCGTTCCCACTTCCGGAGAAGGCAATGAACACGCTCAACTCCCGTTCCTCCACTCCGCGCCGGCGCGGCGGAGTCCGCTGGTGGGTGATCCTCCTGTTCGGCCTGTACGCGGCCTGGTACTGGTTCTCCAACCAGCAGGAGGCGGCGTTCACCGGACGCGCCCAGCTCATCGACTCCAGCGTCCAGGAAGAGGCCGCGCTGGGGCTGCAGGCCTACCGCGAGATCCTCTCGCAGTCGCGCGTGCTGACCCAGGGCCAGGCACCGGCGCAGGTCAAGCAGATCGCCGAGCGGCTCGTGGCCGTCGGCCCCAGGGTCGAGGCCACGCTGGCGGCCGCACGCAACGCCAAGCCCTCGATCGCGTGGGATGCGTACGACTGGCAGGTGAGCCTGATCCAGTCCGAGCAGGCCAACGCCTTCTGCCTGCCCGGCGGCAAGATCGCGGTCTATACCGGCATCCTGCCCATTGCCGGCAATGACAGCGCGCTGGCGGCGATCATGGGGCACGAAATCGCCCATGCGCTGCTGCGCCACAGCGCCGAGCGCATGGCGCAGAACAAGCTGGTGAACCTGGGCTCGATGGCGGCCGGCGTGGCGATCAGCGACATGGACACCCAGCAGCAGAAGGCGGTGATGGCGGTGATGGGCGCAGGTGCCCAGTACGGCGTGCTGCTGCCGTTCTCGCGCGACCACGAGAGCGAGGCCGATGAGGTGGGGCTGATGCTCGCGGCGGCCGCGTGCTACGACCCGCGCGAAGCGATCGGGCTGTGGGAACGGATGGGGCAGGCGAGCGCCGGGCAGGCACCGCCCGAGTTCATGTCGACCCACCCCAGCGGCAGCACCCGGATCGCGCACCTGGAGCGCCTCATGCCGCAGGCGCTGGAAATCCGCGCGGCGTTTTGCGGCAAGTGATTCCCATTGGCGTCCGAACGGGCGGCGCGGGCCGCTTCGGCTGAGCCGTTTTCCACCTTCGCGACTCGGCTCGTGTTGCCGCTCTCGGACGGGGCATGCGACAATCTTGCGGCTCGAACGGCGCATTTCTGCATTGCAGCAGGCACCGACGGGCCGCGAGCCGGACGAGGCGGGGGGCGCAAGGCGCTTTCCACCGCGCGATGCCAGCACGAATTGCCGCGCCGACCACCGGACGCGCCTCGGGCTGGTACGCCGTTCGTCGCGTGAAGCGCCGCCGCGCATGCGCGGTGTGTCGGTTGCGGGATGGCCCGCAACGCTGATCGAGTAGAGGCTGACGTGCTGGGCGAGTATCTACCAATCCTGCTGTTCCTGATCGTGGCCACGGGCATCGGCATCACCCTCCTGGTCATGGGAAACCTGCTCGGGCCCAAGCGCCCCGGTGCGGAGAAGCTCTCGCCCTACGAGTGCGGATTCGAAGCCTTCGAGGATGCCCGCGGGCGCTTCGACGTGCGCTATTACCTGATCGCGATCCTGTTCATCGTCTTCGATCTGGAAATCGCTTTCCTTTTTCCCTGGGCGGTGGTGTTCAAGAGTATCGGGACGCCCGCCATCATCGCGATGACCGTTTTCCTCGCCATCCTCGTCGTGGGATTCATCTACGAGTGGAAGAAAGGCGCGCTGGAGTGGGAGTGAAGCCATGAGCATCGCGCAATTCTTCAACAATCCCGAGCCGCTGGGTCGCGTCGACGACATCCTGCGCCCGGACGGCGAGAATCCGCTCATCGAGCGCGGCTTTGCCACGACGTCGGTCGACGCCCTGATCAACTGGGCGCGCACCGGCTCGATGTGGCCGGTGACCTTCGGCCTCGCCTGCTGCGCGGTGGAAATGATGCACGCCAGCACTTCGCGCATCGACGTGGACCGCATGGGCGTGATCTACCGCCCCAGCCCGCGCCAGTCCGACGTGATGATCGTGGCCGGTACCCTGGTCAACAAGATGGCCCCGGCGCTGCGCAAGGTCTACGACCAGATGACCGAGCCCAAGTGGGTGATCTCGATGGGTTCGTGCGCCAACGGCGGCGGCTATTACCACTACTCCTATGCGGTGGTTCGCGGCTGCGACCGGGTGGTGCCGGTGGATGTCTACGTGCCGGGCTGCCCGCCCACGGCCGAGGCGCTCACCCACGGCATCCTGCAGCTGCAGAAGAAGATCCGCCGCACCAACACCATCGCGCGCTGAGCGCAACCGACATCCCTGCAAGGAAGGCACGCGGTCCATGGCCGAGCCAGAAAACACCCTAGCCCAACAGCTGCGCGACCGCTTCGGCGACAGGATCGCCGAGTGCATCGTGCATGACTACGAGGTCGCGACCGCGGAAATCACCCTGGTGGTCGCGCCAGAGCACATGCTTGAGGTGGCGCGCGCGCTGCGCGATGAGGCCGCGTTCCGATTCGAGCAGCTCATCGATGTCTGCGGCGTCGACTACCTGAGCTATGGCCAGGTCGAGTGGGACACCGAGGACGCCAGCGGCGAAGGATTCTCGCGCGGCGTCGAAGGCGAGGGCGCCGGCCGTTTCGACTGGGCGGATCGCCCGCAGCCCGGCCTTGTCGCACGCCGCTTCGCCTCGGTGCTCCACCTGCAGTCGGTGCACCACAACCGCCGCCTGCGCGTGCGCTGTTTCGCACCGGACGACGGCCTGCCGGTGGTGCCTTCGGTGATCAACCTGTGGCCGGTGGCGAACTGGTTCGAGCGCGAGGCTTTCGACCTCTTCGGCATCGTCTACGAGGGCCATCCGGACCTGCGGCGCATCCTGACCGACTACGGGTTCGTCGGCCATCCGTTCCGCAAGGACTTCCCGCTGATCGGCAACGTAGAGGTGCGCTACGACGCCGAACAGGGGCGGGTCATCTATCAGCCCGTGACGATCGAACCGCGCGTCACCGTGCCGCGCGTGGTGCGACACGATTCGCGCCGCGAGCAGGCCCGCTCCGAAGCCGCTGGTCAGGCGGCAGGAAAGTAAGCCATGCAGGATATCCGCAGCTATTCCCTGAACTTCGGCCCGCAGCATCCGGCCGCGCACGGCGTGTTGCGCCTGGTGCTGGAGATGGATGGCGAAACGGTGCGGCGCGCCGATCCGCACGTCGGCCTCCTGCACCGCGGTACCGAGAAGCTGGCCGAATCCAAGCCGTTCAACCACTCGATCGGCTACATGGACCGCCTCGACTACGTCTCGATGATGTGCAACGAGCACGCCTACGTGCGCGCCATCGAGAACCTGCTGGGCATCGAGGTGCCGGAGCGCGGGCAGTGGATCCGCACGATGTTCGACGAGATCACGCGCATCCTCAATCATCTGATGTGGATCGGATCCAACGGCCTGGATCTTGGCGCAATGGCGGTGATGCTCTATGCGTTCCGCGAGCGCGAAGAGCTGATGGACGTCTACGAGGCCGTTTCCGGCGCGCGCATGCATGCGGCCTACTACCGCCCCGGCGGCGTCTACCGCGACCTGCCGGATCAGATGCCCAAATACCGGGAAACGCCCTGGCACAAGGGGGCCGACCTCAAGCGTCTGAATGCGTGGCGCGAGGGCTCGATGCTGGATTTCCTCGACGCCTTCGCCGACGACTTCCCGCACCGGGTCGACGAATACGAGACGCTCCTCACCGACAACCGCATCTGGAAGCAGCGCACTGTCGGCATCGGCGTGGTGCCGCCGGAGAAGGCCTTGGCCTGGGGCATGACCGGCCCGATGCTGCGCGCCTCGGGCGTGGCCTGGGACCTGCGCAAGAAGCAGCCCTATGCCAAGTATGCCGAAGTCGACTTCGACATCCCGGTGGGCGTGAATGGCGACTGCTACGACCGTTACGTGGTGCGCGTCGCCGAGATGCGTGAATCGGCACGGATCATCAAGCAGTGCGTGGCGAAGCTGCGCACGCTGGAAGGCCCGGTGATCGTGCGCGACTTCAAGGTCGCCCCGCCGCAGCGCGAGGAAATGAAGCGCGACATGGAAGCGCTCATCCACCACTTCAAGCTCTTCACCGAAGGCTACGTCGTGCCCGAAGGCGAGACCTACGCCGCGGTCGAAGCGCCCAAGGGCGAGTTCGGCTGCTACCTGATCTCCGACGGTGCCAACAAGCCGTTCCGCGTCAAGCTGCGCGCCCCCGGCTTCGCCCACCTGTCCTCCATGGACGAAGTCGTCCGCGGCCACATGCTTTCCGACGTCGTCGCCATGATCGGCACCTACGACGTGGTGTTCGGGGAGATAGACCGATGAGGCGGGGATGCGGGATTCGGGATTCGGGATTCGCAGAGGCGGCCCCCGACCGCCGCGTGGGCGTTGGCATCGGAAAGCCGCCCGCCCACTGCGCCCCGGCTCATGCAGATCCCCAATCTCCAATCCCCAATCCCGGGCCAAGAGCATGAAAGCAACCGGCAATTTCGAAGCGGTCAAGGACATCGACCCGCTCAAGGCGCTGACGAACGCGACCCGTGCCACGATCGACCTGTGGCTGGCGAAGTTCCCGGCCGACCGGCGCCGTTCGGCGACGATCCAGGGCCTGATCGCGGCGCAGCAGCAGAACGAGGGCTTCCTGACCGATGCGCTGATCGCGGCGGTGGCGAAGTACATCGGCATCCCGCCGATCCAGGCCTACGAGGTGGCGAGCTTCTACACCATGCTGGAAATCCGGCCGGTGGGGCGCAACAACGTGGCGCTGTGCACCAACATCTCGTGCTGGCTCAACGGTGCCGAAGACATCGCGCGCTACTGCGAGAACAAGCTCGGGATCAAGCTGGGCGAGAGCACCGCGGACGGACGCATCTACCTCAAGAAGGAAGAAGAGTGCATCGCGGCCTGCTGCGGCGCGCCGGCGGCGACGGTCAACGGGCATTACCACGAGAAGCTCACGCCGCAGAAGATGGACGAGATACTCGACGCCCTGAAATAAGCGCCGCGCGGCCCCGCCGCACGGCATGGATGAATCGCCCCGGCAGTGCCGCGGCAAGGATGGATCGGAACGGTCATGGCAGTTGGACCCGTGCCTCAGGAACACAACATCGTCTACACCACCCTGCATTTCGACAGGCCGTGGTCGTATGAAAACTATCTCAAGACCGGCGGCTACCAGGCGCTGCGCAAGCTGCTGACCGAGAAGATTCCGCCGGCCGACGTCATCGAGATGGTCAAGCGCTCGGGCCTGCGCGGCCGCGGCGGCGCAGGCTTTCCGACCGGGCTGAAGTGGAGCTTCATGCCCAGGCACGACGGCGAGAAGTACATCCTGTGCAACTCGGACGAATCCGAGCCGGGCACCTGCAAGGACCGCGACATCCTGCGCTACAACCCGCACGCGGTGCTGGAGGGCCTCGCCATCGCCTGCTATGCCACCAACACCCGCGTGGCCTACAACTACATGCGTGGCGAGTTCCACCACGAGCCCTACGAGCACATCGAGGAGGCGCTGGCGGAAGCCTACAGGCACGGTTGGCTGGGCCGCGACATCCTCGGCTCGGGTGTCGACATCGACATCCACAACGCGCTCGGTGCCGGCGCCTACATCTGCGGCGAGGAAACCGCGCTGATGGAGTCGCTCGAAGGCAAGAAGGGCTGGCCGCGCTTCAAGCCGCCGTTCCCGGCCAACTTCGGCCTCTACGGCAAGCCCACCACGATCAACAACACCGAAACCTATGCCTCGGTGCCGGCGATCATCCGCAATGGCCCGGAATGGTTCCTCGAGCTGGGCAAGCCGAACAACGGCGGTGCCAAGGTGTTCTCCGTCTCCGGCCACGTCAACCGGCCCGGCAACTACGAGATCCGCCTGGGTACGCCGTTTTCCGAACTGCTGGAAATGGCGGGCGGGGTGCGCAACGGCCATCGTCTCAAGGGTGTCATTCCCGGCGGCTCTTCGATGCCGGTGCTGCCGGGCGACAAGATGCTCGAATGCACGATGGACTACGACTCGATCCAGAAGGCCGGTTCCGGTTTGGGTTCGGGTGCGGTCATCGTGATGGACGAAACCACCTGCATGGTGCGCGCCTGCCACCGCATCGCACGCTTCTATCACCAGGAGTCGTGCGGCCAGTGCACGCCCTGCCGCGAGGGCACGGGCTGGATGTTCCGCTCGCTCACCCGCATCGTCGAAGGCCGCGCCACGCTCGACGACGTGAACCTCCTGCGCTCGGTCGCAGGCCAGATCGAAGGCCACACCATCTGCGCCTTCGGCGAGGCCGCCGCCTGGCCGGTGCAGGGCTTCCTGCGCCACTACTGGCACGAATTCGAATACTACGCCACGCACGGTCGCTCCATGCTGGACGACAAGGCGGGAGCCACCGCATGAGCACTCAGCCCAGCCAGCCTGCCGCACCCGCGCCCGCGCCGGAAGGCTTCGTCAACATCGAGATCGACGGCGTCGCACTGGTCGCGCCGAAGGGGTCGATGATCATCCAGGCCGCCGACAAGGCCGGCATCCCGATCCCGCGCTTCTGCTACCACGACAAGCTCTCGATCGCGGCGAGCTGCCGCATGTGCCTGGTGGATGTGGAAAAATCCCCCAAACCCGCGCCCGCCTGCGCGACGCCGGTGATGGACGGGATGAAGGTCTACACCCAGTCCAAGCGCGCGCTCGATTCGCAGCGCAACACCATGGAGTTCCTGCTGATCAACCATCCGCTCGACTGCCCGGTCTGCGACCAGGGCGGCGAGTGCGAGCTGCAGGATCTGGCCATGGGCTACGGCCGCTCGGTCGGCCGCTTCATCGAGCGCAAGCGCACCGTGCCCGACGAGGATCTGGGGCCGCTGGTGGCTTCCGACATGACGCGCTGCATCCACTGCACCCGCTGCGTGCGCGTCACCTCGGAAATCGCCGGCAGCTACGAGCTGGGCGTGATGAGCCGCGGCGATCGCTCGGTGATCGGCACCTACGTGGGCCGCGCGCTGGAGACCGAGCTTTCCGGCAACGTGATCGATGTCTGCCCGGTGGGCGCGCTCACCAACAAGCCCTTCCGCTTCCGCGCCCGCCCCTGGGAGCTGACCGCGCGCGAGTCGCTGGGCTACCACGATGCGCTTGGTTCCAACCTCTGGCTGCACCTTCGCCGCGGCGAAGTGCTGCGCGCGGTGCCGCGCGAGAACGAGGCGATCAACGAGAATTGGCTTTCCGATCGCGACCGCTACAGCCACGCCGGCCTCGGCGCGCCCGATCGCCTCACCGTGCCGATGGTGCGCGAAGGCGACGCCTGGCGCGAGGCTGGCTGGGACGAGGCGCTGGCGCGCGCCGCCGAAATCATCACGGCCCAGCCGGGCGACGAGGTCGGCGTGCTGATGCACCCGGCCACCTCCAACGAGGAGGGATCGCTGCTCGCGGCGCTGGCCGCCGGCATCGGCTGCGGCAACCTCGACCACCGCATCGCGCTCGCCGATCTGTCCGACGCGCCGGTGGCCGAGCCGTTCCAGATGCCGCTGGCCGGGATCGAGAAGGCCGACGTGATCGTGCTGGTCGGCTGCAACCCGCGCCACGAGGCCCCGCTCCTCGGCCACCGCGTGCGCAAGGCCTGGCGCAACGGCGGCGCGAAGGTGGTCGCGATCAACCCGGTCGATTTCGATCTCAACTTCGACCTGGCGCATCGCCACATCGTGCGCCCTTCGGCGCTGGTGGATGCGCTGCTGGGCATTTGCAAGGCGGCGGGGGCAAGCCTGCCGGGCGGGATCGGCTCGGAAGCGATCGCCGCGGGCGAGGCGCAGGCGATCGCCGACCTGCTGCGCGGCGCGCAGCGCGCGCTGATCCTGCTGGGCGAATCGGCCGCCACCCATCCGCAGGCCTCCTGGCTTCGCGCCGCGGCCGGGGCGCTGTCGGCAGCGACCGGAGCCCGGCTCGACGCCGTACCGGTCGGTGCCAATGCCGTGGGGCTGGCGCGTGCCGGCGCATTGCCCACGGCGCGCAATGCCGCCCAGATGCTGGCGCAGCCGCGCAAGGCCTGGGTGCTGTACGGCATCGAGCCCGAGCACGACTTTGCCGACACCCCGACCGCGCTGCGCGCACTGTCGCAGGGCCGGGTGGTGGCCTTCACCGCCTTTGCCGACGAAACCATGCGCAACATGGCCCAGGTGATGCTGCCGATCGGGCTTGCGCCCGAGATCGAGGCCAGCTTCACCAACGCCGACGGCCTGGTGCAGACGACCGTCGCCGCCGCGAAGCTGCCCGGCGAAGCGCAGGCCGGCTGGCGCGCGCTGCGCGCGCTGGGCGAGCGCATGGGCGTTGCGGGATTCGACTTCATCGAGCTGGCGCAGTGGCGCGAGCGCATGACGCCCGGGACGGCCGCGTCGGGCAGCGCCCTGGCACCGCGCGCCGCGGTATCCGTCCAGGGCCTGGAGTGCGTTGCCACGCGCGCCATTTACGGAACGGACGCGGTGCTGCGCCGCGCCGCGCCGCTGCAGGCGCATCCGCTGGCGCGCGGCGCGCGCCTGATGCTCAATCCCGAGGACGCCGCGGCGCTGGGTCTGGAAACAGATGCCATGGCGCGGATCGACGACGGTCGCGGCAAGGCCGCGCTGCCGGTGGAAATCAGCGTTCGCGTCCCGCGCGGCGCGGCATGGATCGAAAAAGGTTACGCCGCTACGGCCCCGATCGCGGGCACGGGCGCGTCGCTGACGGTGACGAGGGCCTGAGCGTGTTCGAACTTCTGAGCCAACCCATCGGCCTTGTGCGCGAGTTCTTCCTGAACTTCGGCACCTTCGGCCTGCTGCTGTGGACGATGATCAAGATCCTCGCAGTCGCGGTGCCGCTGATCATCGCGGTCGCCTTCTACACCTTGTTCGAGCGCAAGATCATCGGCTGGATGCACGTACGGCAAGGCCCGGTCTACATCGGCAAGGTCTTCGGCATCGGCCTGATCCAGCCCTTCGCCGACACCTTCAAGCTGCTGCTCAAGGAAGTCATCACGCCCACCAATGCGAACGTCTTCCTGTATCGCGTAGCGCCGATCCTCACCCTGGCACCCGCGTTCGCGGCCTGGGCAGTGGTGCCGTTCGAGGACGCGGTGGCGCTGTCCGATGCCAACGCGGGCCTGCTGTACCTGCTCTCGATGACCTCGCTGGGCGTGTACGGCGTCATCCTGGCCGGCTGGGCGTCCAACTCCAAGTACGCGATGCTCGGGGCGATGCGCTCCGCCGCACAGGTGGTCAGCTACGAGATCGCCATGGGCTTCGCCCTGGTCGGGGTGATGGTGGCCGCCGGCAGCATGAACCTCTCGGAGATCGTGCGGGCCCAGCAGGGCAGTGCGGGCCTGCTCGACTGGTTCTGGCTGCCGCTGCTGCCGCTGTTCGTCATCTACGTCGTTTCCGGCGTGGCCGAAACCAACCGCCTGCCGTTCGACGTGGCCGAGGGCGAGTCGGAAATCGTGGCCGGCTTCCACGTCGAGTATTCCGGCGCGATGTTCGCGATGTTCTTCCTGGCCGAATACGCCAACATGATCCTGATCAGCTTCCTGAGCGCGATCCTGTTCATGGGCGGCTGGCTGTCGCCGTTTCCGGCGTCGTGGGGCGTGCTGGGCATGCCCGGCATCTGGTGGCTGTTCGCCAAGGCGCTGTTTTTCGCGTTCTGCTTCGTGTGGTTCCGCGCGACCTTCCCGCGCTACCGCTACGACCAGATCATGCGCCTGGGCTGGAAGGTATTCATTCCCATCACGATCGTCTGGATCCTCGTGGCCGCGTGGATGGTCCACCTGGGCTGGATCAAGGCCGGCGTGTAAGGAGCTGATCGCATGAATCGCATGGTGTCCTACGTCAAGAGCCTGATGCTCATCGAGCTGTTCCAGGGGCTGTGGCTCACGACCAGGTATTTCTTCCGGCCCAAGTACACGGTGCATTACCCGGAAGAGAAGATCCCGCAGTCGCCGCGCTTCCGCGGCCTGCACGCGCTGCGCCGCTATCCCAATGGCGAGGAACGCTGCATCGCCTGCAAGCTGTGCGAGGCGGTGTGCCCGGCGCTGGCCATCACCATCGACTCGGCCCCGCGCGAGGACGGTACCCGGCGCACCACGGCCTACGAGATCGACCTGTTCAAGTGCATCTTCTGCGGCTTCTGCGAGGAAAGCTGCCCGGTCGATTCGATCGTGCTGACCCACATCCACGAATACCACTTCGAAGAGCGCGGCGAGAACGTGGTCACCAAGCCGCAGCTCCTGGCCATCGGCGACCGGCTGGAGCCGGAAATCGCCGAGCGTCGCCGGCTCGACGCCCCTTACCGCTGAGGACCGACGCATGACCGTGCAACTGGCCATCTTCTACGCCTTCGCGCTGGTGACCACGCTGGCCGCGCTGGCCGTCATCACCGTGCGCAATCCGGTCCACGCCGTGCTGTGCCTGGTGCTGACCTTCTTTTCCACCGCCTGCCTGTGGCTGCTGCTGGAGGCCGAGTTCCTCGCGATCGCGCTGGTTCTGGTCTACGTCGGCGCGGTGATGGTGCTGTTCCTGTTCGTGGTGATGATGCTCGACGTCAACCTCGATCCGCTGCGCGAGGGTTTCGCCCGGCACCTGCCGGTGGCGGTGCTGGTGGCCGTCATCATGGTGGCGGAAATGCTCGCCCTGATCGGCCTCAGGCGCTTCGGGCAGGTGATCGATTCGCCCGATCCGGCGCTCGCGGCCGGCATGCACAACGTCGAATGGCTCGGGAACGCGCTCTTTCGCGACTACGTCCTGCCCTTCGAGGTGGCCGCCGTGGTGCTGACGGTGGCGATCATCGCCGCCATCGCGCTGACCCTGCGCCGGCGGCCGGGGGCCAAGCATCAGGATCCCGCGCTGCAGGTGCAGGTGCGCAAGGCCGACCGCCTGCGCATGGTCAAGATGGATGCCGTCGTCAAGGAGCCCAAGCCATGATCTCGCTCGGCCACTACCTCACGCTTGGCGCGCTGCTGTTCGCCATCAGCGTCGCGGGCATCTTCATAAACCGCAAGAACGTCATCGTCCTGCTGCTCTGCGTGGAGCTGATGCTGCTGGCGGTGAACGTCAACCTCGTAGCCTTCTCGCGCTTCCTCGGCGATGCGTCCGGGCAGGTTTTCGTCTTTTTCGTGCTGACCGTGGCGGCGGCCGAAACCGCCATCGGTCTGGCGATCCTCGTGGTCCTGTTCCGCAACCGCGGCACGATCAACGTGGATCAGATCGATTCGTTGAAGGGCTGACGACGCCGATGCGCCGCACCGCCAACCACGACCAGTGATGGAACGCATTCCGTGATTACCCCAAACACCCTGTTGACCATCGCGCTTGCCCCGCTCGTCGGTGCCGTCATCGTCGGTTTCTTCGGCGGACGCCTCGGGCGCGCGGCCTCGCACTGGATCGCGATCCTGGGCGTGGCGCTGTCCTGCGCGCTCTCGATCAAAGTGCTGTATGCGCTGGTTGCCGGCGGCGCGGACCCATACAACGCCAACGTCTACACCTTCTACGAGGTCGGCAACTTTTCCGCCCACGTCGGCTTCATGATCGACTCGCTCACCGCGATGATGATGGTGGTGGTCACCTTCGTCTCGCTGCTGGTGCACGTCTACACCATCGGCTACATGCGCGACGATCCGGGCTATACGCGCTTCTTCGCCTACATCTCGTTCTTCACCTTCTCGATGCTGATGCTGGTGATGAGCAACAACTTCATGCAGCTGTTCTTCGGCTGGGAAGCGGTGGGCCTGGCCTCGTACCTGCTGATCGGCTTCTGGTTCCCGCGCCCGTCGGCGGCGTTCGCCAACCTCAAGGCCTTCCTGGTCAACCGCGTGGGCGACTTCGGCTTCCTGATCGGTATCGCCGCGGTGTTCTACTGGTGCGGCAGCCTGGATTACGCCGAGGTGTTCGCCAACACCCACCTGATCGACGGCAAGAGCTTCGAGCCGTGGGCCGGTGCGAGTTGGTCGATCCCCACCTTCATCGGCATCTGGTTGTTCATCGGGGCCATGGGCAAGAGCGCGCAGGTGCCGCTGCACGTCTGGCTGCCCGATTCGATGGAAGGCCCGACACCCATTTCCGCACTGATCCATGCCGCCACGATGGTCACCGCCGGCATCTTCATGGTCGCGCGCATGTCGCCGATCTACGAGCTGTCGGAAACCGCGCTGGCCTTCGTGCTCTTCATCGGTGCGACCACCGCCTTCTTCACCGGCCTGATCGGCATCGTGCAGAACGACATCAAGCGCGTGGTGGCCTATTCCACGCTGTCGCAGCTGGGCTACATGACCGTGGCGCTGGGCGTGTCGGCCTACTCGGCCGCGATCTTCCACCTGATGACCCACGCCTTCTTCAAGGCGCTGCTGTTCCTGGGGGCCGGCTCGGTCATCATTGGCATGCACCACCAGCAGGACATGCGCCGCATGGGCGGCCTGCGCAAGTACATGCCCATCACCCACATCACCATGTGGATCGGCACGCTCGCGCTGGTGGGCACGCCGTTCTTCTCCGGCTACTTCTCCAAGGATTCCATCATCCTCGCGGCGCAGGCGGCGGCCGGGCAGGGCGGCTGGGTGCAGATGTACGCCTACTGGGCGGTGCTGCTGGGCGTGTTCGTCACCAGCGTCTACAGCTTCCGCCTGCTGTACTTGACCTTCTTCGGCCCCGAGCGCTTCCGCGAGGTGCACGAGGCGCACGCCGGCCATGACGTGCACGAGGGGCACGACACCCACGCGCACGAGCCGCACGAGTCGCCCGCGGTGGTGACGATGCCGCTGGTCCTCCTGGCCATCGCCTCGCTCGGCATCGGCTTCTTCACCGTCGGACCGATGCTGTTCGGCGACTTCTTTGCCGGTGCCATCCGCGTCCTGCCCGAACACGACACTCTGGCTGCCGTGGCGCAGGCCATCTGGCACGACGAGCACGGCTGGGTGTCGGCCGCGGTCGGGTTCGGCCTGCACTTCATCGCCTCGCCGGTGTTCTGGCTGGCCTTCGCCGGCTTCGCGCTGACCACGTACATCTACCTGTTCAACCCGTCGCTGGCCGACCGCATCCGCAGCGCGGCGGCATGGCCGGTGCGCGTCCTGGAAAACAAATACGGATTCGACGATCTGTGGATCAAGGGCCTGGCGGGCGGCAGCGTGCGCCTCGGGCAGAGGCTCTGGAAGCACCTGGACGCCGGCCTGATCGACGGCGTGATCGTGAACGGCTCGGTCGCCCTGGTGGACCGGGTCGCGGGAATCATCCGGGTGGCCCAGACCGGGCGCCTGTACCACTACGCGTTTGTCATGATCGTCGGCCTGATCGCCCTTCTGGGCGGGCTGATCGTGGCGATTCGCTGACACGCATTCCGAGGATCCACGCCCCATGCTGCCCCACGACTCACTCCTCAGCGCGCTGATCTGGCTGCCGATGCTCGGCGGCGCGGCGGTGCTGCTCTACTCCAAGCGGCCCGAGGCGGCGCGCTGGTTCGCGCTTGCGGTGGCGCTCGTCACCTTCGTCTTGAGCCTGCAGCTCTACGCCGATTTCGACCTGGCCAGCCCGGCCATGCAGTTCGTCAGGGACGTGGAGTGGATCACGGCCTACGGCATCCGCTACCACCTGGGCGTGGACGGCATTTCGGTGGCGCTGGTCCTTCTGACCACGTTCACCACGATCCCCGTGATCATCGGCGCCTGGCGCTCGGTGGACAAATGGGTGGCGCAGTACATGGCCGCCTTCCTGATCCTGGAAGGGCTGATGATCGGCGTGTTCTGCGCGCTCGACACCATCCTCTTCTATGCCTTCTTCGAAGGCATGCTGATCCCGATGTTCATCATCATCGGCGTCTGGGGCGGGCCGCGGCGCGTGTACGCCACGCTCAAGTTCTTTCTCTACACCTTCTTCGGCTCGGTGTTCCTGCTGATCGGCCTGATCTACCTGTACGTGAAGGGCGGCAGCTTCCAGTTCGCCGACCTCTACGCCCAGCCGCTCACCATGACCGAGCAGGCCTGGCTGTTCCTGGCCTTCTTCGGTGCCTTCGCCATCAAGATCCCGATGTTTCCGGTCCACACCTGGCTGCCCGATGCGCACGTCGAGGCACCTACCGGCGGATCGGTGATCCTGGCCGCGATCATGCTGAAGATCGGTGCCTACGGTTTCCTGCGTTTCTCGCTGCCGATCCTGCCCGACGCCAGCGCCGAGTATGCCGGGGTGATGATCGGCCTTTCGCTGATCGCGGTGATCGTCGTCGGCCTGGTGGCGCTGGTGCAGGCCGACATGAAGAAACTGGTGGCCTATTCGTCTGTCGCGCACATGGGCTTCGTGACGCTGGGCATTTTCGTGGCGCTCTGGCTGGTGCGCGATGCCGGCAATCCCGATGCCGCGCAGCTCGGCCTGCAGGGCGCGATGGTGCAGATGATCAGCCACGGCTTCATTTCCGGTGCCATGTTCTCCTGGGTCGGCGTGCTCTACGACCGCATGCACACGCGCACGATCAAGGATTACGGCGGCGTCATGCAGGTCATGCCGTGGTTCGGCTTCTTCGTGATCTTCTTCTCGATGGCCAACTCCGGTCTGCCGGGCACCTCCGGCTTCGTCGGCGAGTTCATGATCATTCTGACGCTGCTCCAATCCAACGTATGGATCGCGGTGGCCGCGGCGACGACGCTGATCATCGCCGCCGGCTATTCGCTGTGGCTGGTCAAGCGCGTGATGTTCGGGCCGATCACCAATCCGGCGGTCGCGGAAATGAAGGACGTGAGCCCGCGCGAGACGCTGGCTCTGGGGCTGTTCGCCGCCGGCGTGCTGGCGCTGGGCGTGTATCCCAAGCCGCTGACCGACCTGATGCAATCCTCGATTGCGCAACTGGCGATGCAGATCGCCGCGACCAAGCTGTAAGGCAGGGAAACGACGATGATCACTTCCGCCGACTTTCTGCCGATGCTGCCCGAGCTGTTCCTGCTTGCCGCCACCTGCGGCCTGCTGCTGACCGACCTGTTCCTGAGCCAGGAGCGCCGCGGCTTCATCCACTTCCTCGCGCTGGCGATCCTCGCGGTGGCCGCGGTGCTGACCCTGCGCGGCGTGCCGGGCGTGCCGCTGCCGGTGCGGGTCTTTTCCGACACCTTCCAGCGCGATGCCGTCGGCGACCTGCTCAAGCTGTTCATCTACCTGATGACCGCGCTGGCCTTCGTGTACGCCAAGCCGTACCTGAAGGATCGCAACCTGTTCAAGGGCGAGTTCTACATGCTCTGCCTGTTCGCGGTGCTGGGCATGATGCTGCTGGTTTCGGCGGGAAACCTGACGGTGGTGTACCTGGGCCTGGAACTGCTGGCGCTGTCGTCCTACGCCCTGGTGGCGTTCGATCGCGACAACCGCCTGGCTTCGGAGGCGGCGATCAAGTACTTCGTGCTCGGCGCGATGGCCTCGGGCATGCTGCTGTACGGCATGAGCATGCTCTACGGCGTCACCGGCACGCTCGACATTGCGCGGATCTCCGAAGCGGCCGCCGTGCTGCAGGGTGATCAGCGCACGCTGTTCCTGTTCGGGGTGGTCTTCATCGTCGTGGGCGTCGCGTTCAAGTTCGGTGCCGCGCCGTTCCACATGTGGCTGCCTGACGTCTATCAGGGCGCGCCGACGGCGATCACACTGTTCATCAGCGCCGCGCCCAAGCTCGCGGCGCTGGGCATGGCCTATCGCCTTTTCGACAATGCCGCCGGCAGCATCGACATGCACTGGCAGATCGTGCTGGCGTGGCTGGCCTTCCTGTCGCTGGCGCTCGGCAACCTGATCGCCATCATGCAGACCAACTTCAAGCGCATGCTGGCCTATTCGGCGATCTCGCACGTCGGCTTCCTGTTCCTGGGCCTGGCCAACGGCACGCCGGAAGGCTATGCGGCCGCCACGCTCTACGCCATCTGCTACACCCTGATGGCAGCCGGTTCGTTCGCGGCCATCATCCTGATGTCGCGCAAGGGCTTCGAGGCCGAGGAGCTGAGCGACTACCGCGGGCTGTTCCGTACCCACCCGTGGTTCGCGCTGATGATTCTGCTGCTGATGTTCTCGCTCGCCGGCGTGCCGCCGCTGTTCGGCTTCTGGGCCAAGCTGGCGGTGATCCGCGCGGCCATCGACGCGGACCTGCTGTGGCTGGCGATTTCCGCCGTGGTGTTCGCCGTGATCGGCGCGTTCTACTACCTGCGCGTGGTCAAGATCATGTTCTTCGATGCGCCCTCCGACGAGGTCACGATCGAGCCGCAGGCCGACCCGCAGCTGCGCTGGGTGTTCTCGGTCAACGCGCTGGCGATGCTGGTGCTGGGCCTGTTCTGGAGCCCGCTGCTGGATATGTGTCTGGCGGCGTTCCGCGGCTGAGCCGGGAACGCGGCACTCAGCAGCCGGCCACCACCGCCGAATAGCGGCTCTGGGGAAGGGCGACGCTGGTTCCGTCCACCGGCTGGCGGTAGACGCCCGGGCCGTAGCGTTCGATCAGGTCGCCCTTGTAGGCATCGAAGAAGCGCCGGAAGAAGGCTTCACCCAGGCTGCCGGTCGCGCGCAACCGGTCGGTTTCCGGATCGTGCGCGAGGCGCACCGGCACCAGCGGCGACGGGGCAGGGCCGGCCACCAGCCGTGCGCCGCGCGACGGATCGAACACGCTGCCGTGCGCGCAGCACACGATGCGACCCGGCGCGTCGGCCAGCGCGCCCGTGTCGGACGCATAGCTCAGGAAGCTCGCCTGCGCGGTCGGGTAGCTGAGCTGGTGGGTGCAGATCGCGACGAAGGCGACGAGGCTGGAATCGGGACCGACGCCGGCGGGGCTGCGATAGCTCTCCCCGTCCATCGTGCTCAGCTCGTCCACCGTCTCGGTCCGGGACCTGAGACGGATCAGGAAGCAGGGAATGGCGCGGAACGGATAGCTGAAGATCAGCGCTTCGCCGGTCGGGATCGCCGATGCCTTGAGCGGTGCGCCGTCCGCATCCACGAGTTCGGCTGCCGGATAGTCGACCATCGGGCCGGCAAAAGCCCGGTGCCCGGCGAGTCCGGCGAGGAGGGGGGTGCTGGCGCAGAGCGTCACGAAGCGTCGTCGATCCATCGGGTGTCCGTCCGGGAGGGCGGGGCCGTCAAGGCGGCCCCGCTGGATGCCGCGTCAGGCCTTGAACATGTCGCGGTACATGCCGCGTGCCCACTCCAGGGTGGCCAGGCCGTTGGCCGTCGTGCGGTCGTTGTGGGCCTTGGTGTCCTCGGAGGCTCCCACGATCAGGTCCTTTTCCGCGTCGTAGACGTAGCGGCCCGTGACCCAGATCGCCTCTTGCGGATCGGCGCTGACCATGGAATAGCACAGGTTCGAGGGCGAGGCCCACTCGATTTCCTTGCCCTGCGCGCGGGCCGCCAGCAGGCGGGCGATGTAGTGGCCTTCGCTGTTGGCGGTGCTGCCGCTCTTGGAATAGGGCTGGGGCCGCGAGTCGCCGGTCACGTACACATAGGGATCGCCGATGAAGTTGTAGAAGCGCGTGTCGATGTCGGCTTCTTTCTGGTTGCTCTTCGAACCGGGTGCCATCAGGCCCAGGGTTTCAATGAGCGTGGAGGCGCGCACGTTGGGATAGATCGCGGCCTCGTCGAAGGCGTAGTCGTCGAACTCGGTCCTGATGATGCGCTTGCCCACGTCGACGCCGGTGACCGGCGAGCTGGGCTTCCACTCGATGATGTCCTTGTAAAGCTCGTCGAAAGCGGCGTGGAAGCCGGCGGCCTTGGTCTTGATCTCCGGATTGGCGTCCAGCACGAGCACCTTGGCCTTGAGCTTGTTGCGCCTGATCACGGAAGCAATCATGCAGGCGCGCTCGTAGGGTGCCGGCGCGCAGCGGTAGTTGCCAGAAGGCACGGTCTGGATGAACAGCCCGCCCTCGAACTCCCGGATCTTGCGGCGCAGCGTGACGTGCTCGGTCGGCGAGGTGAAACCGCCGGGATAGCGCTGGCGCAGTTGGGTGCGGGTTTCCACATCCTCGACGCCGATCTTGCCGTAGTCGTAGTCCAGCCCCGGTGCCAGCACGAGGAAGTCGTAGGCGATGTCGCCCGCGCTGGTGGCCAGCCGTTTGCTGCCGCGGTCCAGGCCCGTGACCGTGGCGTTGAAGAAGGTGTAGCCGTTGTTGGCCGCGGCATCGAGGTAGCTGTGGTTGGCCAGGAACTCCAGATCGATGATGCCCGTGTACAGCAGGTTGCTGGAGAAGCACGAGGCATACATGTCGCGCTTTTCGACCAGGACCACGTCGAACTTCGGGTACTCCCTTTTGGCGTACTTGGCAATCGTGAGTCCCGAGGTGCCGCCGCCGACGATCACCAGCCGCGGGCCGTTGGCCTTGGGCAGGTCCGCCAGGGTGCGGGTTGATACCGCAGGCACCTCGGCCGCGCCAGCCGCGCGCGCCGGACCGGCCAGAAGACTGCCGCCGACGACCATCGCAGCCGGCCCTGCCGCCAGCGCACCCGCGCCGAGCTTCAGGAATTGGCGACGCTTGTTTTGTTCGCTCATGACGTTCTTACCCCTCTGCAAGAAGTGATGTGGGTTCCAGGGCAGGCGACGTCCGCTCCGGCCGGAGCGTGCTGCAGGTTGAATTGACGGCCGTGTTGGATGCGCATTGTTGTGGTCCCCGTTTGCGTATTCCACTTCGCTTTGGAGGTTTTTGCCGGTGCGGAAACGATCAGTCCGAACGGCTCGAGAAGCCGGTCTGATTGCCGCAGTGCAGCGTGAATCTGTCCGGGCGAAACGGTATACAGCATGTCGACTATACCCCACGGGGTATGCTGATCCGCAATGGGGAAAGGCGGCAATGAAGATTCGACCGATCTGGAATGCGCACGTGGCCGGGGTAGCCCTCGGCCTGGTGCTGTTGGGGACTTTTCTTGCGACCGGGCACGGCCTCGGCGCGTCCGGGACGCCGACGGCGATCGCCGCGGTCGCGTCGAACGCCATCGCGCCCGAGGCCACCGCAGGCAATGACTATCTGGGCCCGATGGTGGCCGACGGAGCCAATCCGCTGAACGCGTGGATCGTGTGGGAGGTGATCGGCGTCGGCCTGGGCGCGCTGCTGGCGGCCTGGTGGTCGGGGCACCTGCGGTTCCGGATCGAAGGCCCCCCGCGCATGAACAATCCGGCTCGGATGGCGCTCGCGCTGGGCGGCGGGATTCTCTCCGGCTTCGGTGCCCGCCTCGCGGCCGGCTGCACCAGCGGCCTGGGGCTCTCCGGCGGCGCGGTGCTCGCCACCGCCGGATTCGTCTTCCTCATCGGTTTCTTTGTCGCCGGCATCCTGGTCGGCTTTGCTACCCGGAGGCTCTGGAAATGACCCTGCTTGCATGGAATTCGCCGCTCTCGGGCCTGGTCTGGGGCGCGCTGTTCGGCTTTGTGCTGCAGCGCGGGGGCCTGGGCAACGGCTGCCGCCTCACCGCCCAGCTGCGGCTGAAGGACTGGACGGTGTTCAACGTGATGTTCACCGCCATCGTGGTCGCCGCATCGGGGTTGTACCTGCTGCAGCTGGCGGGCGTGCTGCAGTGGTCCGAACTTTATGTTCCGACCACTTTCCTGTGGGCCACGCTGCTGGGTGGCGTGCTGGTCGGTGCCGGCATGGGGGTGGGTGGCTACTGCCCCGGCACCTCGGTGGTCGGCGCCGCGGCGGGACGCCTGGATGGCGTCATGTTCTTCATCGGACTCGTCCTGGGCGTGGTGCTGTTCGCGACGTTCTTCGACGGGCTCATTCCGCTGCTGGCGGCGGCCCCCGGGCCGCAGGCGCAGACCCTGGGGCAGCTTCTGCACATTCCCGATGGCGTGGTGCTGCTGGTGCTGATCGCGGTCGCCGCCATCGGCGGCTGGCTCACCCGGCGCGTTCCCGTTTCCGAATCGATCATTTGCGCCGACTGAGGCGCGCGGAGTTCCGACATGAACAAGAAATCCCTGCCGCTGGCCGCCGCGCTGTCGACGGCACTGCTGTCGATCGGTGCCCTGGGCGGCTGTGCCGACCCCACGCCGCCGGCCAGCGAAGAAGCACCCAAGAGCGCCGCCGCCAATCCCTGCGCGCCGCCGCCACGGGCCGCCAATCCCTGCGCCCCGCAGCCGCGGGCCGAGAAGAAGGAGCAGGGTGCCGCGCCGCCCAATCCCTGCGCACCCAAGCCAGGAGGCAACTGATGGCCAGCGCCGCCGTACGCATCGATCCGGACCGGCCGCGTGTCAGCCTTGCACGCGGCGCGCTGCTGGGCGAACTCGGCGCGCAGGGCCGGCTGCGCGCCCGTCGCACGCAGGCTTCGGCGCGGGATCTGGTCGAACTCCTGAACGACTACGCCACGCGCGGAATCACGCCACTGGCGGATGCCCTGGGCGTCGCCGATCCGGTGGCGTGGGAGCAGTACGCCAATGACGCGCAGCGCGATCAGCGCGCCGGCGAATTCTTTTTCTACTACCACTCGCACGATCGCGCCGTGCGCGGCGAGCACGGGCACTTCCACCTGTTCGTGGCCTTGCCCGAAGCGCAGGGGCCAGGTGCCAACCACGCCCACCTGGTCGGGATCGGAGTGGACGCACGGGGCATGCCGCGGCGGCTGTTCACCACCAACCGCTGGGTCACCAACGAGCGCTGGCTGGGAGCGGACGCGACGCTCGCGGCGCTTGAGCGGATCACCCGCGAGCCGGCGCAGGAAATGACGGCAGTCGAGCGCTGGCTGCGTGGACTGGTGACGATATTCATGCCGCAAATCGTGGCACTGCTCCGCCACCGCGACCGCCGCGCCCAGGTGCGCGGCAGCCGCGTGCTCGAGGATCGCCGCATGCATGTGTTGAGCGAGTGCCCCGTGTCGCTGCAGGCCCAGGTGGCAGCCATCGATCAGGTTCTTTCGTGAAATCGGACGGTCAGGAGACCCAGCGTATGTTCCAGCGAATTCTTGCCATGCTGCTTCTGCCCCTCTTGGGCGCGTGCGGCACCGCCGCCAGCCAGGTGGAGCTTCCCGGACCGCTGGTGTCGGTCGAATGGCTGCAGGCCCACCGCAGCGATGTGAACGTGCTCGACGTGCGCGAGGATCCGGCCGCCTTCACCGGTGCCCCGGAGTTCGCCGAAGCCAACGGCACCAGAACGCTCACCCGGCTCGGCGGACACATCCCCGGCGCGCTGCTGCTCGACTTCTCGCGCGCGCGCACGAAGCGCACGGTCGACGGGCGCGAGATCGACCACATGCTGCCCGATGCGCAGAGCTTCCAGGCGCTGATGCGCGACGTGGGCGTGAAGGCCGATCGCCCGACCGTGATCGTCTCCGACGGCACGACCGGCAGCGATCTGGACATGGCGGCGCGCATCTACTGGTCGATGAAGGTCTACGGCGACGACGCGCTCGCGATCCTCGACGGCGGCACCGCGGCGTGGATCGAGGCCGGCCAGCCGGTGATCGGCGAGGCGGCCCCGGGCGGTGGCGGAACCTGGAATGCCGGTGACGAACGCAGCGCGCTGTTCGCGCGCTCCGACGACGTGGCGGGCGCGGCCGCCGATGGCCGCCAGATCATCGACGCCCGGCCACTGTCGTTCTACCTGGGGCTGGAGCGCAAGTCATCGGTCAAGGCCGCCGGCCACATCGAGACCGCGCTGGATTTTCCGCCGGAGGTTCGCGCGGAAAAGCGCGGCGGCGCGATGCACTTCCTGTCGGCACAGAAGTATGCGGGGGTGTTCGCGCACCTGGGCATCGACCCGGCCAAGCCGGCGGTCGCCTATTGCAACACCGGCCACATGGCATCCGGTGCGTGGTTCGTGCTCAGCGAGATCATGAAAAACCCGGACGTGAGCATGTATGACGGCTCCATGCACGAATGGACGGCGGAGGATCGTCCGGTGGTGGGGCTGCCGTGACGCGTTGCAGCGTCGGTCGACGCGACGAATGCCGAGGCAGCAGGGGTGAGCATGGACTCTTCTGATCACAAGCCGGGCCGGGTGCTGCCCGCGGCGGAAGCGAGCCTGAGTCCTTCCGGGCGCTCGCGCCGAAACCTGTTCGCGGCCGCCGCCGCGGGTGCCGCCGCGGTCGCGCTCGGCAGGGCGCAGGCCGCCGCTGCCGAAGTCGATCCCAAGCTGCTGCCGCCGAACGTGCCGCCTTGGTCGCAGGCCCTCGGCAAGCCGGTGGGCGTCGATCCGTACGGCGCGCCTTCACCGTTCGAGCGCAACATCATCCGGCGCATCAGCCCCGGCCTCACCACGACCACCCAGTCCTCGGTGGCGTTCACGCCGCTGCAGAACCTGTTCGGCATCATCACGCCCAACGGGCTGCACTTCGAGCGCCACCACAACGGTCGCCCCGACATCGATCCGTACGCGCATCGGCTGATCATCCATGGTCTGGTGCGCGAGTCGAAGATCTACACGATGGAGGACATCCTGCGCTTCCCGTCGGTCTCGCGCATCCACTTCATCGAGTGCGGTGCCAACTCCGCGATGGAGTGGGGCAACCCGGCGGTGCCGACGGTGCAGTACACCCATGGCATGCTCGGCTGTGCCGAGTGGACCGGCGTGCCGTTGTCCACGCTGCTGGACGACGTCGGTTTTGATCGCAAGAAGGCGAAGTTCATCCTCGCCGAAGGCGCGGACGCGGCCGGCCTGACCCGCACCATCCCGATCGAGTTCGCGCTCGACGACGTGCTGCTTGCCTACGGGCAGAACGGCGAGATGATCCGGCCCGAGCAGGGCTACCCGCTGCGCCTGCTGGTGCCGGGCGTGCAGGGCATTTCATCGGTGAAGTGGCTGCGCCGGCTCAAGGTCGGCGACCAGCCCTGGAACACGCGCGAGGAATCCCTGCAATACAGCGACCTGATGCCGGACGGCTCCAGCCGGCAATACACCTGGATCCAGGAAGCCAAGTCGGTCATCACCTCGCCCTCGGGCGGGCAACACCTGCTCGACAAGGGCGGCTACTACCAGATCACCGGACTGGCCTGGTCGGGCCGCGGCAAGGTCAGGCGCGTGGACGTGTCGACCGACGGCGGCCGCAACTGGCGCACCGCGGTGCTGCAGGAACCGATCTTGTCCAAGGCGCTCACGCGCTTTCGCCTGGACTGGCATTGGGACGGCAGCCCGGCGCTGTTGCAGAGCCGCTGCATCGACGAGACCGGCTATGTCCAGCCGAAGATGCGCCAGCTGCGCGAGGTGCGCGGCACGCGCTCGATCTATCACAACAATGCCATCCAGACCTGGCAGATCGATGCCGAGGGCAAGGTGCACAATGTCCAGGTCTGATCGCATCGCGCGCATCGCGCTGGCGGCAGGGCTCGGTCTTGCCGTGGCCGCTTCCGCCGCTTCGGCCACCGGCTTTGGCCTCGGCCGCACCGCCACCGCCGAGGAAATCGCCGGCTGGGACATCGACGTGCGTCCCGATGGTCAGGGTCTGCCCGATGGCGAAGGTTCGGTCGATGACGGCGAGGCGATCTACGAAGCCTCCTGCGCGGTCTGCCACGGCTCGTTCGGCGAGAGCAACGAATACATGGCGCTGGCCGGCGGCGTCGGTTCGCTCAAGAGCGATGCACCGGTCCGCACCGTGGGCAGCAAGCTCAACTACGCGACCACGCTGTTCGACTACATCAACCGGGCGATGCCGTACACCCACTCCAAGTCGCTCAGCGCCGACGAGGTGTATGCGGTCTCGGGCTACGTACTCAACCTCAACGACATCGTGGATTCGGATTTCATCGCCAACCGCGAAACCCTGGTCGCGGTGCAGATGCCCAATCGCGACGGCTACGCGCCGTTCCCCGGCCTGTCGCGCGTGGACGGGAAGTCCGACGTGCAGAACACCGCCTGCATGCGCGACTGCGAGAAGGAGGTCGCCATCAGCGGCACCCTGCCTGAGGGGTTCGTCGAATCGATGTACGGCGACATCGACGAAGAGTTTCGCGGGCTGGCAACGATGAACAAGCGCGCGCCATCGGGCGCGATGATCCCGGCTGCGGCGAGGGCAGGGAGCGCCGCGGCGGCACCGCAGGAACTGGTGGGCCAGCACGGCTGCACGGTTTGCCACGGCATCGACCGGGCCATCGTCGGCCCGGGCTTTCGCGCCGTGGCGGAAAAGTACGCGGGCGATGCTGCGGCCGAGGCGCTGCTGCGGCAGAAGATCCGCGACGGTGGCTCGGGAACCTGGGGCGATATCCCGATGCCGCCGCAGGTCGGGCCAGGCGATGCGGAACTGGATGCCATCGTGCGCTGGACGCTCGATGGCGCGCCGGACAAATGACGTACCGCCGTCCGGCTGGACGCGGGATTTCGACAATTTCATTGGAAGAGGAAGAGGCGATGATCAAGACGAGGCGACGGTTTCTGCAGCTTGCAGGCGGCGGGGCGCTCGCGCTCCTGGCCGCGCCGCACCTGCTTCCGCGTGCGTTCGCGGAAGAAGCCAGGCGGGTGCCGCCCGGCTTCGGGCGCAAGGAGTTCATTCCCCAAGGCTTCGACGAAGTGCTGCGGGAATTGGGCGCGGACGGCTCGACGCCGTCGGCGGACATCGAGCTGCACGCCCCGGAAATCGCGGAGAACGGTGCCGTGGTGCCGATCGAAATCACCAGCAAGCTGCCGGGCACCCGGCGCATCGCGATCCTCTCGGACAAGAACCCGCACGCGCTGACCGCGGTGTTCGCCATCCCCGAGGGCACCGAAGCCTGGGTCTCCACCCGCGTGAAGGTTGCCGAGACCTCGAACGTGATTGCCCTGGTCCAGACCGATGCGGGCTATTTCCACACCGACCGGCTGGTCAAGGTCACCCTCGGCGGCTGCGGCGGCTGATCACCCACACATACGACGGAGACATGACATGGCAGACCCGATGAGGATCCGCGCGAAGCTGACCGGCGATGTGGTCGAGGTGAAGGTGCTGATGTCGCACCCGATGGAAACCGGGTTGCGCAAGGACGGCGACGGCAACGTGGTGATGGGCCATTACATCACCAAGGTGACGGTGACCTGCAACGAGCGTGAAGTGATGAGCGCCGACTGGGGCCCGGCGGTTTCCAAGAATCCGTTTCTGGCGCTGCGCTTCAAGGGGGCGGCGGTGGGCGACACGGTGCGCATCACCTGGGTGGACACGGCCGGCGAGACGCGCACCGACGAAGCCAAGGTGGGCTGACGCCCGGCAAGCAAGAGGAGGCCTGCGATGAAATGCAAGGATTTTGGTGGGCCGCTCCTGCGCGGCGGCGCGTGGAGTTTTCTGGCGCTGGGCCTGGCGGTTTGTTTCGGCCCGACCCGGGCCGGCGAGCCGGACGATCCGCTGGCCGAATATCGCGAGATGTTCGGCGACGACAATCCGGCCGAGCTGTGGGAAGTGCGCGGCGAAAGCCTGTGGCAGGCTGCGCGCGCCGAGGGCAAGAGCCTGGCCGATACCTGCGATCTGGGCCTGGGCGTGGGCAAGACCCGCGCCGCCTACGTCAAGCTGCCGCGCTATTTCGAGGACACCGGCCGGGTGCAGGACCTCGAATCGCGCCTCCTGACCTGCATGACGCGCCTGGGTGCCGACGGGGACGCACTGGTGAAGCAGCGCTTTGGCGACGGCGACAAGAAGTCCGATCTGGAAGGCCTGGTGGCCTATCTGGTCGAGCAGTCGCGCGGCGAAACCATCGACGTATCGCTCGACCACCCGGAAGAACGCAAGGCCTATGAGCTGGGCAAGGCGGCCTTTTTCTACCGCGCCGGCACGCACGACTTTTCCTGCTCCACCTGCCACGACGCGCCCGGCAAGCGCATCCGGCTGCAGGAGCTTCCGCATCTGGCCACGCCGCAGGGTGCGCGCGAGGCCTACACCACCTGGCCGGCGTATCGCGTCTCGCAGGGGGAGTTTCGCACCGTCGAGTGGCGCATCGGCGACTGTTTCCGGCAGCAGCGCCTGCCCGAACTGGTCTACGGCTCACCCGTGGCGGTGGGGTTGACCCTGTTCCTCGCGCATACGGCGAACGGCGGCCAGATGGCCGCACCCGGGCTCAAGCGATGAAGGAGGCGACAATGAAACTCGCGATGCTGTCCTTGCTGCTGTCGGGGATGATGCCGTGGACGCTGGCGGCCGAACCCGGTGCGGCGGACGTCAAGGCACAGATGCAGGCCTCGTTCCAGGCACGCGGCCAGGCCGGAATGGACCGGCTGGACCAGGACGCGATCCAGGCCGCGTGCTCGAACCCCGAGGGCGCGAGCGCCGAGGTCACCATGGGTCTGGCCGACGCGAGCCGCGCAGCCGTGAAGTATCCGGCGGACGGGGTTTACCTGGGCGACTGGCGGCGCGGCGAGCAGATCGCCCAGCGCGGCACCGGCCTGCAGTACTCGGACAATCCGGGCGAACCCAACGGCGGCAACTGCTACGCCTGCCATCAGCTCGCGCCGACGGAAATCGCCTACGGCACCATCGGCCCCTCGCTCACCGGCTACGGCAAGAATCGCGGCAGCTCCGAAGCAATGCTCAAGCTGGCCTGGAGCATGGTCTACGACATGAAGGGCTACGTGCCCTGCTCGAACATGCCGCGCTTCGGTGCCAGGCAGATCCTGACGGAAGACCAGCTGCGCGACGTGATGGCGCTGCTGTTCGACCCCGATTCTCCGGTGAACCAGTAGGGCAGGCCGCACATGGATCTTTCGCGTCGTGAATTCGTTGGCGTTCTCGCCGCCGCCGCCGCGGCCGGCATGACTTTCGGCCATCGTGCCCTGGCTGCCGCGGATGCGGGCGCGCTGTATGAGGCGGCAGCCTTCGGCAACGTCGGTCTGCTGCACTACACCGACTGCCATTCCCAGCTCCTGCCGATCCACTTCCGCGAGCCCTCGCAGAACCTGGGCATCGGCAGTGCGCGCGGCAAGCCGCCGCACCTGGTCGGCGAGGCGCTGCTGAAGTTCTACGGTATCGCCCCGGGCACGGCCGAAGCGCATGCGCTGTCGTGCATCGATTTCGTCGACGCCGCGCGGCGCTATGGCAAGGTCGGCGGATTCGCCCACCTGTCGACCCTGGTCAAGCGGCTGCGCGCCGAGCGTCCGGGCGCGCTCCTGCTGGACGGCGGTGATACCTGGCAGGGCTCGGCGCTGTCGCTGTGGACCGGCGCACAGGACATGATCGAGGCCCAGCTCGCGCTCGGCGTGGACGTGATGACCGGACACTGGGAGTTCACCTACGGTGCCGAGCGGGTGCAGGAGGTCCTCGCAGGGCCGTTCAAGGGCAGCATCGACTTCGTGGCGCAAAACGTGCGCACCGCCGACTTCGACGACGAGGTGTTCCAGCCCTTCACCCTGCGTCGAGTCAACGGCGTGGACGTGGCGGTCATCGGCCAGGCCTTTCCCTACACCCCGATCGCGCACCCGCGCCGCTTCGTCAGCGAGTGGACCTTCGGCATCCAGGAGGACCGTCTCCAGCAGGTCGTGGCGGACGCGCGCAGGGCCGGTGCCGCGGTGGTGGTACTGCTCTCGCACAACGGCATGGATGTCGACCTCAAGCTCGCCTCGCGCATCACGGGCCTGGACGCGATCATGGGCGGGCACACCCACGACGGGATGCCGCGCCCGGTGGAAGTGAAAAATCCCGGCGGCCGCACCCTGGTGACCAACGCCGGCAGCAACGGCAAGTTCCTGGGCGTGCTCGACTTCGATGTGAAGGACGGCAAGGTGCGCGACTACCGCTACCGCTTGCTGCCGGTGTTCGCCAACCTGCTCGAACCCGATCGCGAGATGGCGGCCCTGATCGAGCGGCACCGCGCGCCGCACCGCGCCAGGCTGGAGGAGGAACTCGCGGTCTGCGACGGCCTGCTGTACCGGCGCGGCAACTTCAACGGCAGTTTCGACCAGGTGATCCTGGACGCGCTGCGCGAGGTCAAGGGGGCCCAGATCGCCTTCTCGCCCGGCTTCCGCTGGGGTACCACGCTGCTGCCCGGCACGGCCATCACGCGCGAGCACCTGATGGACCAGACCGCGATCACCTATCCCACCGCCACCGTCAACGAATTCACCGGCGCGCAGATCAAGGCGATCCTCGAAGATGTCTGCGACAACCTGTTCAACCCCGATCCCTATTACCAGCAGGGCGGCGACATGGTGCGCGTGGGCGGCATGAGCTATGCCTGCGAGCCGGGTGCGGCGTCGGGAAAGCGCATCAGCGACATGCGCCTGGGGGATGAGCTTGTCGACGCCGAGCGCACCTACAAGGTGGCCGGCTGGGCACCGGTCGGCGACGGCGCGACGGGAGCGCCGATCTGGGATGTCGTGGAAGAGTACCTGCGCGCGCACCGCACCCTTGCCGCGCCCGCGGTGGAGCAGCCGCGCCTGATCGGCCAGCCGGACAATCCGGGCTGGATCGACGCATGACGATGCCCCGCACGCTGGCACGCGCAATGGCCGCCAGCGTTCTCTTGCTGTCGGGCTTTGCCGCATCGGAACAGCCGGACTGGGAAGCCAGCCGCATGGAGCTTCCGCTGGTGCAGGTTGGCCCGCACACCTGGGTAGTGCTCGGGCGGCTGGAGGAGGCCAGCGCCGCGAACGAGGGCTTCATCGCCAACGCGGGTTTCGTCATCGGGGACGATGGCGTGGTGGTCTACGACACCCTGGGTTCGCCGGCGCTGGCGGACCGGATGATCCGGGAAATCCGCCGCCTGACCGACAGGCCGATCCGGCTCGCGGTGGTCGGCCACTACCACGCCGACCATTTCTACGGCATTCCCGCGCTGCGCGCCGCGGGTGCCGCGATCTGGGCCGATGATGCGGCCAGGCTTTACCTCAATTCCGAGGCGGGCGAAGCGCGCCTCGCCGAACGCCGCGCCCAGATCGGGCGCTACCTGGGAAACGACTTCAGTCTGCCGTTGCCCGATCGCTGGATCACGGCCGATGAGGAATTCGAGATGGCCGGCGTGCAGTTCGCGCTGCATCGGCTCGGGCCGGCGCATTCGCCCGATGACCTGGCGCTTCTGGTGAAACCCGATGGCGTGCTGTTTTCCGGCGATCTGGTCTATTCGGGGCGGGTGCCCTTCATCGGCGAGGCCAATACCCGGCAGTGGCTGGACTCCCTCGACCGGATGCTGGGCATCCCTGCGACGGTGATGGTGCCGGGACACGGTCCCATCTCGCGCGAGCCGCAGCGCGATGCGCAGCTTACCCGTGACTACCTGCGCTTCCTGCGCCAGAAGATGGGCGAGGCGGTGGCCAACTTCGAGTCGTTCGACGAGGCCTATGCGCGGATCGATTGGTCGCGATTTTCCGAGGTTCCCACCTTTGATGCTGCCAATCGGCAGAACGCCTACAGCGTTTTCCTGGAGATGGAACAGGAGTCTCTGGCGCAATGAGCGGATCAGGCGAACTTGACCAGCAGGCGCGTGAGCTCGTCGGTGGAGGCGCGGATGTCTGCCGGTTGCGGGGCGTCTTCGACGTGGGCGAGCACGCTGCAGGCCAGCATCTCGTAGAAGGCCCGGTCCAGCGCGCGGCGCGCGGCAGTCATCTGGATCGCCACTTCCTCGCATTGGGCACCGCCCTGGATGAGCGCCTGGATCCCGCGCAGCTGGCCTTCGACGCGCGCCAGCCGGGTCGCCACTTTCTTGCGGTCGTCGCGTTCCTCACGCATCGACATTCTCCACACAAGGTCATCGGACAGGCCGCACGCGGCACGCGCGGCGACGATCAATTCTGGCACATCTCCCGCACCATGCGGGTTTCCGGGGGGCGGCCTGCCGGCAATGGCACGGTGCCTTGCCCGGGGCCCGGCGTGATGAAGGAAATGCCTCATCCAGCAGCAACCATAGACAACACGAGGGGAGTCATCATGGGGATCCAACGCGCAGCGAGTCTTGTTCCATTCCGGTCGATCCATCGTTCGCGTACCGCGCTGTGCATCGCGCTTCTGGTGGCCGCGACCGGCGTGCAGGCCACCGACGGGTATTTTTCACACGGCTACGGCATGAAGGCGAAGGGCCGGGGAGGGGCCTCGATCGCCATGACCGGCGATGCCTTCGGCGGTGCCAACAATCCGGCCACCATGGCGTTTGCCGGCGACCAGATCGCGCTGGGCCTGGACGCATTCAGCCCGCGCCGCGAGGCCACGCGCAGCGGGCTGGGGCCGGGGCTCGATGGCACCTCCAAAAGCGGCAGCAACTGGTTCCCCGTCCCCGAGTTCGCGTGGAACCGGATGCTGACCGAAGAGCTGGCGCTGGGCGTGACGCTCTACGGCAACGGCGGCATGAACACCGACTATCCCGGCAGCGGCTTCAACTGCGGGCAGGGCGAGTCGAACATGCTGTGCGGCATGGGGAGCCTTGGCGTCGATCTGACCCAGCTCATCGTCGCGCCCACCGTGGCCTACCGGATCACCCCGTCGCAGTCGATCGGCGTGTCTCCCCTGCTGGTCTACCAGCAGTTCGAGGCAACCGGCCTGCACGCCTTCGCCGGCACGCCGGGCCTTTCCGCCGCGCCGGACAAGGTCACCAACAACGGGCACGACAGCTCCACCGGCTATGGCCTGCGGATCGGCTATTACGCGGCCCTCGGTGACGCCTTCTCGCTCGGCTTCAGCTATGCCAGCAAGATCAGGATGAGTCGTTTCTCCGACTACGCCGGGTTGTTCGCCGACCGCGGCCGCTTCGATCTGCCGGAAAATTACGGATTGGGTCTGGCCTGGCATGCCGCTTCCGATGTCACGATGGCAATGGACTATGTGCGCATCGGGTACGGCAGCGTGTCCTCGATCGCCAACTCGAGCATGGCCCAGGCGCAGCTCGGGTCGGCGAACGGGCCGGGCTTCGGCTGGAAGGACGTCGACGTGTGGAAGCTCGGGCTGGAATGGGCCAGTTCACCGGAATGGACCTGGCGCATCGGCTACAACCATTCCGACAACCCGGTCGGCGGCAGCGACGTCACCTTCAACATCCTCGCGCCGGGCGTCGTGACCGATCACCTGTCGCTGGGCTTCACCCGCACCCTGGCGTCGGGTGGACAGCTGACCATGGCCTACACGCACGCCTTCAAGAATACCGTCCGCGGAACGTCGATCCTGCCGGCCTTCATGGGCATGATGCCGGCCGGCACGGAAGAGATTTCCATGTACCAGGATTCGATCGGCATCCAGTACCAGTGGTGAAAGCGACCCGCGGGCGTCGTGCCACGGCACGGCCCCGCGGGCGCGACACGCCGGGATTCAATGCGGCGGATTCCCCGCGCCAGGCGGGCTGGCCGGCGCGCTGCGGCCCATGACGAAGCGCACCTTCGATGCGCCTGGCACCGCGCGCAGCGCCGCCAGCAGCTCGGGCTCGGCGCGCAGCCTCGTGCCCTCATCGGTGTCGATGATGCCGCGCGCGCTTTCGGTCAGGATTTCTATCGAGAGCGGCGTACGGCCGCCATTCCAGCGCGATACCGTCTCCTGAAGCGCGGTCAGCGCGCCGGGCACAGTGGCATCCAGGCTCAGGCGCACGCGCTGTGCGTGCTGGCGCACCCACTCGTTGACGTCCCAGACGCGCTTGACCCGCATGGCGGTGCCGCCGCGGAATCGATCCTCGTGCAGTTGGCCTTCCAGCAGCACGATGGCGTCGCGCACGAGCAGCTCGCCGCAGGACTGAAATACATCGGCGTAGACGGTCGCCTCGATGCGTCCGCCACCGTCTTCGAAAGCGATGAAGCAGCGGTCCGCGTTGCGCTGGTTGATCGCCACGATCTGCCCGATGAGGAGCACCTGGGTATCGCTGCCGCGCTGGAAGCGGCGCTGTTCCAGCGCGGCGTCCACGCCATCGAGGGTGCAGGTGATGGCCTCGGCCACGAGCTCGCGCACCGGATCGACCGGGTGGCCGCTGAGGTAGAAGCCGAGCACCTCGCGCTCGCGTGCGAGCCGCTCCTCCAGCGACCACTCGGGCAGCGGTGTCACCTGCGGGACGATCGGGGTCGGCTCCGCGCTGGCGCTGCCGAACAGGTCGACCTGTCCGGCCTCGCGATCACGCGCCATCTGCTCGGTGGCGCGCAGCGCATCGGGCAGCTGCGCGCGCAGCGTCGCGCGATTGGCGCCAAGGGCATCGGCCGCGCCGGCGTCGATGAGGGTCTCGTGGACCTTGCGGTTGACCCGCGGCCCGAGCCGCTGGCAGAAATCGAGCAGGTCGCGGAACGCTCCGTCTTCGGTGCGGATGCGCTCGATCTCGCGGCAGGCGTTTTCGCCCGCGCCGCGGATCGCGCCCAGGCCGTAGCGCAGGGTGCGTTCATCCACCGCGCGAAACAGGTAGCCGGAGGCATTCACGTCCGGCGGCAGGACGGTGAGCCCGAGCGCGCGGCTTTCGCGCAGGAAGGTGATGACCTTGTCGGTGCTGTCCATGTCCGAGGAGAGCACCGCGGCCATGAACTGCGCCGGATGGTGCGTCTTGAGCCAGGCGGTCTGGTAGCTGACCAGGGCATAGGCGGCGGCGTGCGACTTGTTGAAGCCGTAGCCGGCGAACTTCTCCATCAGATCGAAGATTTCGTCGGCGCGGGCGGCGTCCAGGCCGTTGCCCAGGGCACCCTCGCGGAAGCGGATGCGCTCCTTCGCCATTTCCTCGGGCTTCTTCTTGCCCATCGCCCGGCGCAGGAGATCGGCGCCGCCGAGCGAGTAGCCGCCCACGATCTGCGCCATCTGCATCACCTGCTCCTGGTAGACCATGATGCCGTAGGTCTCCTTCAGGATGGACTCCACGCGCGGGTCGGGATAGGTGATGTCCTCGCGCCCATGCTTGCGTGCGACGAAGCTGGGGATCAGGTCCATCGGGCCGGGCCGGTAGAGCGATACCAGCGCGATGAGGTCCTCGAAGCGGTCCGGGCGCGCGTCCTTCAGCAGACGCTGCATGCCGGGCGATTCGAACTGGAACACCGCCACGGTACGCGCCTGCGAAAACAGCTCGTAGGTGGCCCTGTCGCCCAGCGGGATGGCGGTGATGTCGAGCGGTTCGCTGCCCGCGCCCTGGCGCGCGCGTTCGGTGTTGATCGCCTTCACCGTCCAGTCGATCACGGTGAGGTTGCGCAGGCCGAGGAAGTCGAACTTCACCAGCCCCACGGCCTCGACGTCGTCCTTGTCGAACTGGGTCACCACGCCGCGGTGCGCTTCCGCCTTGCCGGGCGGTTCGGCGAAGAGTGGCGAGTAGTCGGTCAGCGGCCCCGGCGCGATCACCACGCCGCCGGCGTGCTTGCCGGCGTTGCGCGCCAGGTCTTCGAGCTTGAGCGCAAGGTCGATCAGGTCGCGGATGTCGTCCTTGGTCTGGTACAGCTCGATCAGCTCGGTGGAGACCAGGTCGGCGTTCTCGCCGGCCTTCCTGCTGCGGCCCAGCACGTCCTCCAGCCCGATGCCGAGCACGTTCGGGATGAGCTTGGCGATGGAATCGACGAAGCCATACCCCAGACCCATCACGCGGCCGCAGTCGCGGATCACGCCCTTGGCCGCCATCGTGCCGTAGGTGATGATCTGGCTGACGTGGTCGCGGCCGTATTTCTCCGCCACGTAGTCGATCACCCGGTCGCGCCCGTCGGTGCAGAAGTCGACGTCGAAGTCGGGCATCGAAACCCGCTCGGGATTGAGGAAACGCTCGAACAGGAGGCCGTAGGCGAGCGGGTCGATATCGGTGATGCGCAGCGACCAGGCCACCAGCGAGCCGGCACCCGAACCGCGCCCCGGGCCGACCGGGATGCCGTTGTGCTTGGCCCAGTTGATGAAGTCGGCCACGATCAGGAAGTAGCCGGGAAAACCCATCCGGCAAATCACGCCCAGCTCGGTTTCCAGCCGCGATTCGTAGGCGTCGCGCGTCAGGCCGTGCGGCAGGGCATGGTTGGCGAGGCGCAGCGCCAGGCCGCGGCGGCTTTCCTCGGCGATCCACGAGTTGGCGTCGTGGCCCTCGGGTACCGGAAACTCCGGCAGGGCGTACTGGCCCAGCGTCAGCGTCAGGGTGCAGCGCCGGGCGATTTCCACGGTGTTTTCCAGCGCGCCGGGGAGGTCGGCGAACAGCGCGACCATTTCTTCGGGCGAGCGCAGGAACTGCTCGGGGCTGTAGTCGCGCGGGCGGCGCGAATCGCCCAGCACCCGCCCGGTTGCGATGCACACGCGCGCTTCGTGGGCGTCGAAGTCGGCCGCTTCGAGAAAGCGCGCGTCGTTGCTCGCCACCACGGGGCAGTCGAGCCGGGCGGCCAGCCGCAGCGCCGCCGGCTCGAACAGGCGCTCGGCATCGCGCCCGGTGCGCGTGAGTTCGAGATAGAAGCGATCGCCAAAGCCGCTCCGCCACTGCGCCAGGTACCGCCCGGCGTCGTCCTCGCGCCCCTCCACGAGACACTGGCCCACGTCGCTGCCCGCACCGGCCAGGACGATGAGGCCCTGCGCGTCCTCGCACAGCCAGTCGCGCGTGATCACCACGTGATCGCCGCGGTGGCCGTCCTGATAGCCGCGCGAGAGCAGCCGCGAGAGGCTGCGATAGCCGGCCTGGTCCTGGCACAGGAGGGTCAGCCGCGCCGGCTGTTTGAGGTTCGCGTCTTCGAGCCAGACGTCGGCGCCCACAATGGGCTTGATGCCGGCCTTTTCCGCCGCGCGATAGAACTTGACCAGCGCGAACAGGTTGCTCTGGTCGGTGATCGCGACCGCCGCCATGCCCAGTTCGACGCAGCGCCGCACCAGCGCATCGATGCGGATCGTCGAATCGACCAGCGAATACTCGCTGTGCAGGTGCAGGTGGACGAAACGGGGCTGCATCGGGTCGGGATCAGTGCGCGGGTGAATGAGCCAGCCTAGTGCCGCCTCCAGCGCGCGACAAGGCTTGACGAAGCGCGGCCTGGCGGAGCGCGGTGCAAGTGCCGCACGCGGGGCCGGCGTTCAGCCTGAGAGCCAGCGGGAGGCCAGCGTGACGACACCTTCCGACAGTGCGGCCCAGGTGATGATCGTGGCCCAGCCCACGATCCAGGCGACCAGCAGAAGCGCGCCGTCGCGCTCGATGATCGCGATGGCGTAGGCGAGGATCAGCAGGGCAAACGGATAGTTGGTCAGCGGGATCGGCAGGGCCAGCAGGATGCCGAGCGCCACCAGCTGGAGTCCGGTGAACGCGTGTGCGACCGCGCTGCGGGTCAGGCCGCTCAGGCGCGGGCGGCAGAGGTGCTCCAGGCGCGCCAGCACCGGGCGCATCCGGGTGGCGAATCTGGCCAGGGTTTCGCGCCGGATGGTCCGCTGTCTCGCGCGCTGCGGCAGCCAGGGAGTCCGCAGCGTCAGGAGCATTTCCAGCCCCAGGATGCTCGTCAGCGGGCCGGAAATCGCGCCGGCACCGATCGGAAGCGGAATGAACGCCGGCAGCAGCACCAGCATCAGCAGCACGCCGTAGGCGCGACTGCGGAAGGTCTCGATGATGTCCCCGAGCGCAACGGCCTCGCCCGATCCGCGACGCAGGAGTTCGAACAGCAGGCGGCTGGTGCGAATCGCCTCGTCGGCCTGCGCGCCGGGCGTTGTCCGACTCACGGGCCGGAGATGCCTTCCGCAGAGGGTATCAGGCGCTGGATCAGCAGCTTGTCCACGCGCACGCCGTCCAGGTCCACCACCTCGATGCGCCAGCCGGCGTGGTCGAAACTCTCGCCCGGTGCGGGAATGCGCCCGAACCAGGACACCGCCATGCCGGCGGCGGTGTTGAAATCGTGCTCGTCCTCGCCCGGCAGGGATTCCAGGCCAAGCAGTTCGCGCAGGTCCTCCGACGCCAACCCGCCGTCGACCAGCCAGCTGCCGTCATCGCGCGCCACGACCGGTGCGTCGTCATCGGCATCGTCCTCCTGCTGGTGCATCTGCCCGATCACGGCATCCAGCAGGTCGTCGAGCGTGACCAGGCCCTGCAGGTCGCCGTATTCGTCCACCACCAGGGCCATGTGGGTGCCTTCGTTCCGGAAGGTCTCCAGCAGGGTGATGGCGCGGGTGGATTCGCTGACGAAGGTGGGCGGCAGCAGTTCGCCGAAAAGATCCGGATGCGCGCCGGCGGACAGCAGGCGCGCGAGCGAGCGTGTTTCCAGGATGCCCACGACGTCGTTGTCCGAGCCGCGGTAGACCGGGTAGCGGGAATAAGGGTTCTCGCGCAGGACCTGGAGGTTCTCCTCGCGCGTGCCGTGCAGGTCCAGCCAGGCGATCCGCGGGCGCGGGGTCATCAGGTTTTCGGCGGTGCGGTCTCCCAGCCTCAGCACGCGGTCGATCAGAGCGCGATCCTGCGCGCTGGCGGCCTGCGGAACGGCGTTCGCGGCGGCGTGCGCCGGCAGCGGTGCTTGCGGGTTCGGGGCATTCAGCCGATCCGGTGTGCGCACAGGCTCCCGCATCGTCGGCCAGGGCAGCAGGTCACGCAGGCGCAGCAGTGCCACCAGCGGATAGGCCGCAGCTCGCGCGAAGGCTTCGGGCGTCCAGCGCGCCGCCCGGCGCGGGATGCGATCGCCGAAGATGAAGGTCGCCAGCGCGACGGCGAGGGCCGCTGCCGCTACCCCGAGAATGCCCGCGGCAACCGGCTTAAAACCCCAGGCGCGCAGCCAGGATGCCATCCAGGGGCCGAGTACCACGCCGCCGGTCGCACCGATCAGGATGTCGGCCAACAGCAGGCCGCCGCGCAGCAGCGGGCCGGTGCGTTCGGGTTGCCCGAGCAGCTTCAGGGCCAGCCGCGCGCCGCGGCTGCGGGAAACCATCTGGCGCAGCACGGTGCGGCGGGACCAGGCCAGGGAGCGTTCGGCGAGCAGCAGCGCGCCGCGGGCGGGAATCAGCAGGATGAGTGCGAATAGTTCGGGGATCATGGATGACCGGCTGCGCGCCGGTTCGAAGTGTCCTGACGGATCGGCCGCGTGCCGCTCGCGCGGGAAGCGCCGGTTGCGCACTATGCCACAGCCCGACGCGGTCGATGGAGGCGCGGGCGAAGCCGGCCGCAGCGGTGATCGCGTGCGTGCCGGTGCCGTGCGTGGGCGCGATGCGTGTTCGCGCGCATGGATCGGGGCTGCGCCGGAAATGTTTTTGTGCGCCGCAATGCGCGGACAGGGTAAAATGGCCGGGTCGAGCGCGCGCAGCGGGATTGGCCTGCGCGGTGCCTCGCTCCTCTCCCCACTTCCAGGCGACTACCGATGTTTTCCCTGCAAACCATCTTCGGCAAGGGCGATCTTTTCTATGGGCTGCTGGAGGCTGCGGCTGAGGCGGCGGTACAGAGCGCGGACGCGCTGCAGCGCCTGGTCCGGGACAAGGGGGCCGAGGCCACCCTGACCGACTTCAAGCTGGCGCGCGAGCGCGAGAAGGATGTTTCCGAGAAGATCAGCCAGGCCTTGGTCGACATCTTCATCACGCCGCTGGAGCGCGAGGACATCGAGGCGTTGGGCAATGCGATCTACCGCATCCCCAAGACGATCGAGAAATTCGCCGACCGTTACGCGCTGGCCGGCGAAAAGCTGCATCGGATCGATTTCGGCCCGCGCGCCGACATGCTCAAGGAAGCCGCCGAGCTGGTGCTGGAAATGGTCCGCCTGCTGCCCAAGATGCGTCTGGAAGAAACGAAGCGCCTGCATGATCGCCTGCGCAACGTCGAGGCCGAGGCCGACCGGCTGATGCTGGAGACTTATCGCGAGGTGTACTCGGGCATGCATGAGAGCCTGGAAATCCTCCTGATCAAGGACTTCTTCGAACTGCTGGAAAAGGCCATCGACCGCTGCCGCGAGGCCGGCGTGGTGTGCTACCAGATCGTCCTCAAGCATTCCTGAGGCCACCGTCGTGCTGACTCTGGTCCTCCTGGTGGTGCTGCTGGCGCTGGTGTTCGAGTACATCAACGGCTTTCACGACACCGCCAATTCCATCGCCACGGTGGTTGCCACCAAGGTGCTTTCCCCGACGCAGGCCATCGGCATGGCCGCGAGCATGAATCTCATCGGCGCGCTCGCCGGCACCGCGGTGGCCAAGACCATCGCCTCGGGCCTGATCGACGCGCAGGTGGTCGAGGTCACCTCGCAGGTGCTCATCTGCACGCTTTCCGGCGCGATCGTGTGGAACCTCATCACCTGGTACTTCGGGTTGCCCTCGTCCAGCTCGCATGCGCTCATCGGCGGCCTGTGCGGCGCGGCGCTGGGTGCCTCGCAGACCAACTGGAGCTCGATCATCTGGTCGATTCCGGCCGATCCGTGGTGGAAGGGCGGCGGCGTGCTGTGGAAGGTGATCGTGCCGATGGTCAGCTCCCCGGTGGCAGGATTCATCATGGGATTCCTGGTCATGGGGCTGCTTTTTGCCGTGATCGCCGCCATGGCGATGCACCGAGGTTGGCTGGGGCGGCTGGCGCGACCGCGCTGGGTCAACGGCTTCTTCGGCAAGGCCCAGATCGCCTCGGCCGGCTACATGGGCTTCGCGCACGGCATGAACGATGCGCAGAAGACCATGGGCATCATCGCCCTGGCCCTGGTGAGCGCGCAGTCGGCCGGCACCCTGGACAACCTGCCGGGCTGGCTGGCCTTCCTGCATCCCTCGCCCGAGGCGCTCGCACACGGGGATATCGACACCTGGATCAAGTTCGTCTGCGCCCTGACCATGGCCGCCGGCACCGCTGCGGGCGGCTGGCGCATCATCCGGACCATGGGTCACAAGATGGTCAAGCTGCACCCCATCCACGGCTTTGCCGCCGAGACCAGCGCTGCCACGGTCATCACCTTGGCCTCGAGCCTGGGCATTCCGGTTTCCACCACCCACAACATTTCCTCCGCCATCATGGGCGTGGGCAGCGCCAAGCGCCTGAATGCGGTGAAGTGGAGCGTGGTGGAGCGCATGATCTGGGCCTGGGTGCTGACCCTGCCGGCCGCCGGCGGGGTGGCCTACCTCATGATCGAACTGTTCCGCGTCCTGGGCTGGACCTGATGCCGTCGATCAGCCGCGTCCGTGCGGCAGCGTGCCGCTGCACGGATCAGGTGTCCGGCTGACGCCGCGCGGGTTCCGCCGCGGCGCGGTGATTCCGGATCGCGTTGAACAGCAGCCGATAGCTGCCGACGGTGCTGCCGCGCCAGACCGGGTTGATTGCGAACAGCAGCACGCTGCCTTTGCCGTGGCGCGCCTGGACCACCGCCGCGCGCTCGGCGATTTCGTTCGCCCCGTCCAGGAGGCCGGACACCAGCAGCTCGTCGGCCTGGGCAAAGCGCAGGATGACCTGCGGCCTGGCCGACTCCGGGATGGCCCAGTGGTTGTTGCGGCGCTGCTCCTCGTTGAGCGGCATCGGTTCCCAGGGCGCGTTGTCGGGCAGCGGATGCGCGTCCATGTACGCGCGCCCCTCGGGCACATCGACATCGTGCTTGCCGCCGCGCCCGGTCGGGCGTTCGAAGTCCTTGGCCCGCTGCGGGCCGCCCCAGCGCGATCCGCGCACGCGCCCGCCGGGGGTGGCGACATCGGCCACGTAGAACGACATGCCCTCGCTGCTGTAGACCGACAGCGGCGCATCGCGGTAGCCGCCGGCCACCGGATGCTTCATGTCCACGAAGTGCGAGCGCAGCACGCTGCCGACGATGCGCAGCTTCTCGGTGGGCGTGATGAATACGCCCGGTGCCAGTCCGACCTCGATCGCGAAGCGCGCGGTGTCCTCGGCGGTCACCAGCAGGCCGCCTTCGGCCACGAACTTCCGGAGGTTGGCCAGGCCCGTGTCGCCCATGCCGGGCCGCATGTCGTCGGTGGCGTCGATCCTGCCGATGTTGGGCGTGAGCGCGGTGGTCTTCCACGGCAGCGGCTGTCCCCACATCGGCATGCCGTCGATGATCTGGCGCGCGCTGGACAGCCCGGTCGGCGCGAACAGGATCACGTCGTAGCGCGCGCGCAGGTCGGGATCGGCGGTGATGTCCTGGGTGCTGATGTAGCTGTAGGGAACCTGCATCGCGTCCAGCTCCATCCGCCACCAGCCCTCGGTCTGGGTGCTGAGCCAGGTGTGCATCAGCGCGATGCGCGGCAGCGCCGCGGCGGCGCTCGGCGGCATGTCGATGCTGGCAAGGCCGGCGGGAACCACCGGGTCGGGCGCGCGGCGCATCGGCGCCGCGAGGATCGCGGGATCGGTGATCCGCGCGACCTCCAGGTCGAACAGGTCGCCCAGCGACCAGCCGGTGTCGTCGTAGGGCGTGTCGAACCTGCGGTCCTTGGGCGACCAGTACTGGCGGTCGAGCAGGGCGTCGGCGATGCGCGAGTAGGGCTGGTCCATGCGGATCACGTAGCTCCCGGCGGCGAGGCGCTGGCGGCCGGCCGAGGTGCCGGTGTCCTTGCCGGCCTCGTTCCTCTGCGGCGGGTTTTCCACGGTGATCGCGGATGAAAGCCGATGCACTTCGACGTGCTGGCGGCGCATGACTTCAAGCAGCCGCGCCTGCGCGCCCCTGCGCGACTCGTCCACCTCCATCACCCAGGCGGCGGGCCCCGAGGTGCGCGCCTTTTCCACCGAGCGCCGGCTCTTGAGATGGAAGTTGCGCAGGAAGCCGTCGGCGTTTTCCGCGAAGTAGTGCAGCGCGGTCAGCAGGCCCGTCTGCTGGTAGTTGTTGTTGTTGCGCGCCGACCAGAGCACCTTGGGGTAGGGCGGGTTGGGGCGGTACCAGGTGCGCGCGTATTCGTGCGGCTGCAGGATCCGCGGCAGCGTGTCGGCGCCGTCGTTGCCGTAGGTCTCGTACAGGCGGCTGATGCCGTTGTGGGTCGCCGCCATGAACATCAGGTAGCCGGGGCTCCAGGCGTCGAACTCGCCGTGCGTCCACACGCCCGGCAGGCCCATGCGCGTCATCTGCTGCACGTTGTCCCAGCCCAGCTGCTGCCATTCGCCCACCAGGATCGGATCGATCCAGGCGTTGTAGGGCCCGGTGCCGATGGTGTTGTCGTAGAGGAAGGCATAGGACTCGTGCAGGTCGTGGATGACCTGTGCGCCGAAGCCGACGTAGGTGTCGAGCACCATGCGGCTGGAGTTGAGCGTCATCGCCATGCCGTCGCGGTTGTTGTCGTGCGCGACGTACTTGCCCCAGTAGGCCAGCGGCGGATAGTTGCGGTCCGGGTGGGCCCGGTGCCAGTTGTAGATGTCGGTCTTGCGGTCGCGCCCGTCCACTTCGACCACCGGCGTGATCAGGGTGATGACGCGCGAGCGGATGCCGCGGATGTAGGGTGCTTCGTCGACCGCGAGGCGATAGCCCAGCTCCATCAGCGCGGTTGGCGAGCCGGTTTCGGTCGAGTGCAGCGCGCCGGTGATGTAGTAGACGGGAAGCGTCTGGCCGATCAGCGACTCGGCGGCATCGCCGCTGTCCAGCGTGCGCGGATCCGCGAGGCGCCGCAGGCGCGCCAGGTTGGCGTCGAGACCTGCGATCACCGCTTCGTCGGCGATGGCGATGGCGATGACTTCGCGCCCCTCCTCGCTGTGCCCGATGGTGAACACGCGAACCCGCGGGCTGGCCTGCTCCAGCGCGCGGAAATAGCGGTGCACCTCGGCCGAATAGGGCATGTAGCCTTCGGCACCGGCGATGTGGCCCAGCACGTCCAGCGGCGTCGGCACCGTGGCGGAGGCGGGAAGGTAATCGGTCAGCGGCGAGTTGAGCGTCGGGTCGGTAGTGAACTCGCCGATCAGCCGCGTATAGGTTTCGTCGATGGCCTGATCCGGCGCGCGTGCGAAGGCCGCTGCGGAGTCCACCGAAGCGCGCGACGGCGCGGCCAGCGCCAGACCCGCCCACAGCCACGCCACCATTGCTACCACGGGCAACACGCGCATCGCGTTTTCCTCACCATCGTCCGGCCGGGCCCAGAGTGGGCCATCGGATACCGCGTGCGAGGGTAATTGAAACCGCGGCCGGTGGGTCGAACGCACGTGGGGAGCGTGACGGCAGCCGCAGCTGTGCACGCAGATCAGCGCGCGCCGGGCTGCGTGCGGAAGCGCTGCACCAGCGCGGCGAGAGCCTCTGGCGTGCCGGCATCGGTCCAGTGGCCGGCGTGATGGCGTCCGCCGATCCGCCCGCGGCGCATCGCATGGCGCAGCAGCGGAGCCAGTCGAAACGCCGGGGGTGTGCCGCCCGTCTCGTGCGCCGCGAAGGCGGCACGCCAGCCGGCGAAGAGCGCCGGGTCAATGACGCCCACGCCCGCATAGGTGACCCCGCCACCGGTGTCCGGAGCCGGATGCAGTCGGCCGTGGCGGTCGAGCGCGAAGTCGCCCGCGCCATCCGGAGGATCGACCACGACCAGGTGCGCCAGGTCGCCTTCGGGCAGCGCCAGCGTGGAAAAATCCAGCGCGAGGTGGATGTCGCCGTTGACCAGCAGAAAAGGCGCGTCGCCCAGCAGCGGGAGCGCGTTGAGCAGGCCACCGCCGGTTTCCAGCCCGGTGCCGCCTTCCCAGGCATAGGTGATCGACAGGCCGTAACGCTCGCCGTTGCCCAGCGCCGCGGGAAACTGCTCGGCCAGCCAGGCGGTATTGATGATGACCTCGGTGATGCCCGCCTGCCTGAGCGCGCGCAGGTGCGATTCGATCAGCGGTTCGCCGCCGACGGGCAGCAGCGGCTTGGGGCAGGCATCGGTCTGCGGACGCAGGCGCAGGCCGCGGCCGGCCGCCAGGATCATGGCCTTCATGCCGGCAGCGCCATCGGCGTGATGCGTGGGAACACCCGCTGCGCCAGCAGCGCGTGCAGGTCGGCCAGTTCCGGATACTGCGGCAGCGTGTGGTCCAGATAGGCCAGGAAGCGGGGCGCATCGGCCAGGTAGCGCGGCTTGGCGTCGCGGTGCAGCAGCCGGGCGAAAATGCCCAGCACCTTGAGGTGGCGCTGCACGCCGATGAGGTCGAGATCGCGGCGGAATGCCTCGGGATCGGCGCGCGACAGTCCCGCATCGCGCGCTGCGTGATGGTAATCGCTGATCCAGCCGTTCACGCGCGCCTGCGGCCAGGAGACGAAGGCGTCCTTGGTGAGGCTCAGCACGTCGTAGGCCAGCGGGCCGCGCACGGCATCCTGGAAGTCCAGCACCGCCACGCCGTCGCCGGCGGGCATCAGGTTGCGCACGATGAAGTCGCGGTGCACGAGGCCCTGCGGCGGATTCCGGAAGGCAGCGACCAGCACGGCGCAGGCAGCCTGCCAGACGCGCTCTTCCGAAGGCGTGAGCGCGAGGCCCAGGTGACGCCCGAGGAACCACTCGGGGAAAAGCGCCAGTTCGCGCCGGACCAGGGCCTCGTCGTAGGCTGGAAAACCGTCCGGGAGCGCGATGCGCTGCAGCCGCACGAGCTGCTCGAAGGCGCGCCCGATCCAGCGGTCGGCGCTGTCCGCGTCGATCACCTGCAGCACGGTGTTGGCACCGAGGTCTTCCAGCAGCAGCCAGCCGTTTTCCGGATCCTGCGCCAGCACGCCGGGCACGCGCACGCCGCCCGTTCGCAGCCGCGCCTGCATCGCCAGCCAGGGCCGCACGTCCTCGCGATCGGGCGGCGAATCCATGACGATGCGCGGGCTGCCGTCGGCGGCGCGGGTGCGCCAGTAGCTGCGGAAGCCGGCGTCCGAGGAGGCGCGCTCGGGCACCGGAGCGGCTGGGCCGAGATGGGCGCGGGCAAACGCCAGGCGTTCGAGGTCGCGCGGCGCGGGCGTGGCCTCGCTCATCCCATCAGCTCGCGCACGTGCGCCACCGCGCACTCGCGCAGCGCGGCGAGGTCGTAGCCGCCTTCCAGGGTCGAGACGATCCGGCCGCGCGCGTGCCGCAGCGCGATGGCCAGCAGCTCGCGGGTGATCCAGGCGAAGTCGTCGGATTCCAGCTCCAGGTGCGCCAGCGGATCGGCGCGGTGCGCGTCGAATCCCGCCGAGACCAGCAGCAGCTCGGGCCGGAACGCGTCCAGCGCGGGCAGCAGCACGTCGCGCCAGGCGGCGCGGAACGCTGCCGAGCCCGAGGCCGGCGCCAGCAGCAGGTTGCGCACGTTGCCGACGCCGCGTTCGGCCGCCAGGCCGGTGTTCGGATACAGGCCGCGCTCGTGGCTGGACAGGTACATCACCCGCGGCTCGCTCTCGAAGCAGGCCTGGGTGCCGTTGCCGTGGTGCACGTCGAAATCGACGATGGCGACGCGCTCCAGACCGTGCGCCTCGATCGCATAGCGCGCCGCCACCGCCACCGAGTTGAACAGACAGAAGCCCATCGCGCGATCCGGCGTGGCGTGGTGGCCCGGCGGCCGCACCGCGCAGAAGGCGCGCTCGCACTGGCCCAGCATCACCGCGTCCACCGCGGCGCAGCCGGCCCCGGCGGCGCGCAGCGCGGCGACGGCGGAGTGGGCGTTCATGCCGGTGTCGCCGTCGAGCATCCGCGGCGCGTCGGCCGGCGCATCGAGGATGCGCGCGATGTGCGCGGCGGTGTGGACCAGGCCGAGCTGGGCGCGCGTCGCGCAGGGCGCCTCCACCCATTCGATGCCGCGCAGCCCGGCCGCGCGGATGGCTTCCAGAACGCCGGCCAGCCGCGCGGGCGACTCGGGATGGATGGCCGCATTCGCGTGCAGCAGGCAGTCCGGATGGCTGTAGATGCGCAGCGTGTCGAGCGTCTGGTGGATGGCGCCTACTCCGGTCGCAGTCCGTGCTGCCAGAGGCTCTCGCGGCCGCCGTCGGCGCGCGCCAGGACGCGGGAAAGCACGAAGAGGTAGTCGGAAAGCCGGTTCACGAAGGCCAGCGCCTGCGGCCGCACCTGCTCCTGCCGCGACAGCGCCACTACCGCCCGTTCGGCGCGGCGGCAGGCGGTGCGCGCCACGTGGCAGTGCGCCGCCGCCGGACTGCCGCCGGGAAGGATGAATTCCTTGAGCGGAGGCAGGGCGGCGTTGAGCTCGTCAAGGCGCTGCTCCAGCCACGTCACGTCGCGTTCGTCGATCGCGGCGCGGCCGGGGATGCACAGCTCCCCGCCCAGGTCGAACAGGGCGTGCTGGACGCCGACCAGGTCCTCGCGCGCGACCTCGGGCAGCGCGTGCGCCAGCACCACGCCGATCTGCGCGTTGGTTTCGTCCAGCGCGCCCAGCGCCTCGATCCTCGCGCCGTCCTTGGGCACGCGCGAGCCGTCGCCCAGGCCGGTGGTGCCGGCGTCGCCGGTGCGCGTGTAGATCTTCGAGAGACGGTTGCCCATGGCGCCCCGGCCGCTCAGCCGGCGTGCGAGGCGGTGGCCGACGGGCGCGCCGCCGCCAGCGCCGTCGCGTGCAGTACCGCGGCGCCGGCCACGTACATCGCGGTGGTGCGCAGGAAGGCCAGGTACCAGTGCCCCATGTTGGCGAACCAGCCGCCCAGGCTGCGCTGCGCGTCGGCGCCGCCCCAGGAGTCGGAGAGCCAGTAGAAGCTGCCGTTGGAGAGCACATAGCACAGGCTCACCGAGACCAGCAGCGCCAGCGCGAGCTGGCCCAGCGAGCGCCACCGCAGTCCCGGGCGGCGCGCCGCCAGCCAGGCGCCGCCCAGCCACAGCGACAGATAGGCCGGCAGCAGGAACCAGTACGCCGGCGAGACGCAGTAGTGGCCGAGGAAGTCGATGCCCGCCGCGGCGATGGCGTACCAGTCGGCCAGGAATGCGATCGCGATCAGCGTCGGGAACGCCCAGCGCCACTGCGCCTTGAGATAGAAGCCGCCGGCGAAGAAAACCGCCCAGGATGCGTCCGGGATCGCGGCGAAGTGGTGGATGCGGGTTGCCGCCATCACGAGGGCGAGCAGGCCGAACAGGGCGATGGCGCGGGTGGAGCGTGTTGACATGGCGGGCGTCGCGTGGAATGGGAGAAGGGTCGGTCGATTGTAGCCCAGCCGCAGCGCCATCGCGTTTCGCGATTTCCAAGCTGCTAGGCTTGCGCCGCCTTCGACTCAAGGGAGCCGCGAACAGGCCATGAACCCACACCATCCTGCCTGGCGTCAGGCGATCGAGTCCGCCTGGGAGCGGCGCGCCGCGCTTGCGTCCGAAGAGATCGAGGACGTGCGTCCGCTGGTGGATGCCGTCCTTGGCGACATCGAGCGCGGCGCGCTGCGCATCGCCGAACCCTCCGCCTCGGGCTGGCGGGTGAACGAGTGGCTCAAGAAGGCCGTGCTGCTGTCGTTCCGGGTGAACGACAGCGCGCTGATGGATGCCGCGCCGGCGCCGTTCTGGGACAAGGTGCCGCTGCGCTTCGCCGGATTCGACGAGGCGGCCTTCCGCGGCGTCGGCGCGCGCGTGGTGCCCGGCGCGGTGGTGCGGCGCGGCGCGCACGTCGGGCGCGACGTGGTGCTGATGCCCAGCTTCGTCAACATCGGCGCCCACGTCGGCGCGGGGACGATGGTCGACACCTGGGCCACGGTCGGCTCCTGCGCCCAGATCGGCGCGCGCTGCCATCTTTCCGGCGGCGTCGGCATCGGCGGGGTGCTGGAGCCGCTGCAGGCCGCGCCCACCATCATCGAGGACGACTGCTTCATCGGCGCGCGTTCGGAGGTGGTGGAGGGCGTGGTGGTGGAGGCCGGCAGCGTGATCGGGATGGGCGTCTTCCTCGGCCAGTCCACGAAGATCTACGACCGCGCCAGCGGCGAAATCAGCTACGGCCGCGTGCCCGCGGGCAGCGTGGTGGTGGCCGGCGCGCTGCCGGCCGCCGACGGCAGCCACTCGCTCTACTGCGCGGTGATCGTCAAGAAGGTCGACGCGCGCACCCGCGCCAAGACCTCGATCAACGAACTTCTGCGGAGCGAGGCATGAGCGTTCGACTGTACGGACTGGCCAACTGCGACACCTGCCGCAAGGCGCGCAGCTGGCTGGCGCGGTTTTCCATCGAACACGAGTTCACCGACTACCGCGACGAGCGCATCGACCCGGCGGTGCTCACGCAGTGGGCCGAGCAGCTCGGCGGCTGGGACGCGCTCATCAACCGCGCCTCGACGACGTGGCGCAATCTCCCGCCCAATCGCAAGCAGCCCGGCTCGGACGCCGAATGGAGGCTGCTGCTGAAGGAGTACCCGCAGCTCATCAAGCGCCCGGTGACGGTCACCGGAGACGGCGTCGTGTCGGTGGGTTTCAAGGACGCGCTCTACAAGAAGCGCTTCGGCGTCTGACCGCCGTGTCGGCCGTCCTCGACCTCAGCTGTGAGCTGATCCGCCGGGTTTCGGTCACGCCCGAGGACGCCGGCTGCCAGGATCTCGTCGCCGCGCGCCTGGAATCCGCCGGTTTTTCCATCACCCGGCTGCCGTTCGGCAGCGTGCGCAACCTGTGGGCCACGCACGGCCACGGCGCGCCGGTGCTGTGCTTCCTCGGCCATACCGACGTGGTGCCCAGCGGTCCGGTCGCCGCCTGGCGCTCGCCGCCCTTCGAACCGCAGGTCCGCGACGGACGACTGTACGGGCGCGGCGCGGCCGACATGAAGGGCGCGGTCGCGGCCATGGTGCTGGCGCTGGAAGACTTCGTGCGGACCGATCCCGATCATCCGGGCACGGTGGCGCTGCTGCTGACCTCGGACGAAGAAGGCGATGCCATCGACGGCGTGCGCCGGGTCGCGCAGCATTTTCGCGAAACCGGCCAGCGCATCGACGCCTGCGTGGTGGGCGAGCCCACCGCCAGCCGGGCGCTGGGCGACACCGTCCGCATCGGTCGGCGAGGCTCGCTCACCGGCACCTTGAGCGTACGCGGCGTGCAGGGCCACGTGGCCTATCCGCAGCTGGCGGACAATCCCGTGCATCGCGCGCTGCCGGCGCTGGCCGCGCTTGCCGCACGGCGCTGGGACGAGGGCGACGCCGACTTCCCGCCGACCAGCTTCCAGATCGCCAATCTCCACGCGGGCACGGGCGCGAGCAACGTCATTCCGGGGGAGCTGGAGGTGCAGTTCAACCTGCGCTACGGGCCGCGCTGGAGCGCGCAGGCGCTGATCGATGCCATCGAAGCCACCCTGCGCGCCCACGCGCTGGATTTTTCGATCCGCTGGCACCGCTCCGGCGATCCTTTCCATACCGGAGATGGCGCGCTGCGCCGGGTGGTGCGTGCCGCCATCGCCGAGGTCAGCGGCCGGGTGCCGCGGGAAGACACCGCCGGCGGAACCTCCGACGGGCGCTTCATCGCCCCGCTCGGCGCGCAGGTGGTGGAAGTGGGTCCGGTCAATGCCAGCATCCACAAGGTCGACGAGAACGTGCCGCTGGCCGACCTCGACGCGCTGCCGGCGCTGTATCTGGCGATTGCGCGGCGGATGCTGGCGCGCGCGTGAATGCGGCGTGCGGATTGGCCTCGCGCGGCCGCAGCGGCGAGTGAAACCTGCGGCGGGATGCCTGCATCGGAAAAGAAGCCCATACTTGCGGCACCGACCCGCGCTGCGGTGCCGGGTTCATCCGGCCGCGTGATGCACGCGGCACCATCCGCCGCCCGACACCGGGCCTCCGCAGGAGACGCGACATGCTGCCTTCCAGGATGCGAGTTGAGGAATTCACCACGCCCGATCCCGTGACCGTCGCCGAAACGACCGCCATCGGGGAGCTGCGCGAACTGATGGATCAGCACGGCGTCCGGCACCTGCCGGTACGGCGCGATGGCGAGGTGGTGGGCGTGATCAGCGAGCGCGACGTGCGCCTGGTGCAGGGGCTGAGCCTGGACGAGCAGCTCCAGATCCGCGCCCAGGATCTGATGGCCGACGACCTCTTTGTCGTGCATGCGTCGACCCTGCTCGATGAGGTGGCGATGGAGATGGTCAGCCGTAGGGTCGGCAGCGCCATCGTGCGCGACGAAGATGGCGACTTCCTCGGCATCTTCACCCTGACCGATGCCCTCAACGCCCTGGTCGAAGTCGTGCGCAACGAGTCGCGCAACTGGTGATCGGGTCGCGCGAGGCCGCCTGACCGGTTCCGGCCGTCGGGCACTGGCTTGAGCGGCTCCGGATGCGGCAGGAACCAAGCCGCTGGCTTGCCGGCCGCGGGACGGGCGCGCCGGTTGCTGGCATGATCGGCGCTGCTTCCCGTGCGCCTCGCGAATGGAGGATGAAATGCGTCGATCCCTGGCCTTTCCCCGCCGCCTGAAGCCGGCGCTGCTGGCCGTCGCGCTGGTGGTGCTGGTTCCAGCCTGCGGCAACGGGGCACCTGCGCCGTCCACCGGGGAGCCAGCCGCGGCTCCGGTCCGGCCCCAGGGCGTCAGCGCACCGCACGGCGCGCCCGCACCGGCGGTCGCATCGCGCGTCGAGGTCACCGAAGTGGCCTCGGGGCTGGAGGTGCCCTGGGCGCTGGCTTTCCTGCCGGACGGGCGGATGCTGGTGACCGAGCGCGTCGGTCGGCTGCGGCATGTTTCGCCTGATGGCACGCTGTCCGAACCCATCGCAGGCGTGCCCGAGGTCTGGGCGAACGGGCAGGGCGGCCTGCTCGACGTGGCGCTCGCGCCCGATTTCGAACAAAGCCGGATGATCTACCTGAGCTATGCCGAAGGCGGCGGGGAAGGCGGTCGCGCCGGCACCGCGCTCGGGCGCGGGCGGCTGGAGGGCGATCGCATCGCGGACTGGCAGGTGATCTTCCGGCAGGAGCCCAAGCTCTCCCAGGGCGGGCACTTCGGCTCGCGCATCGTGTTCGATGGGCAGGGCCATCTGTACCTGGCGCTTGGGGAAAACAACGAGCGTCCCACCTCGCAGAAGCTCGACCACCTGCAGGGCAAGGTGGTGCGCCTGAACCTCGACGGCAGCGTGCCTTCCGACAATCCCTTCGTCGGGCGCGAGGATGCGCGTCCGGAAATCTGGTCCTACGGCCACCGCAACCAGCAGGGCGCGGCGCTGCATCCGGCCACCGGCTTTTTGTGGACCAGCGAGCACGGGCCGCGCGGTGGCGATGAGGTCAATATTCCGCAGCCCGGCAAAAACTACGGCTGGCCGCTGGCGACCTGGGGCATCAACTATTCCGGCCAGCCGATTCCCGAGGCCATCGGAACCAGCGCGCCGGGCACCGAGCAGCCGCACTACTACTTCGAGCGTTCGCCGGCGCTTTCGGGGATGGCGTTCTACACCGCCGAGCGTTTTCCGGCCTGGCAGGGCAGCCTGTTCCTGGGCGGGCTGGCCAGCACCGACCTGATCCGCCTGGCGCTGGACGAGGACGGACGCGTCGTATCGGAGGAGCGGCTTCTCACCGAGCGCAAGCCGCGCCTGCGCGACGTGCGGCAGGGGCCGGACGGCTACCTCTACGTGCTGTCTGAAACCGAGGGCAAGATCCTGCGCATCGGGCTCGCGGGCGGGCCCTGATTCACGCGCCGGATGCGCCGTCGAGCGGTGCCGGATAGCGCCGCCCGTCGCGCAGCGGGCGGAAGCAGTCGCCGTCGAAGAATCCCGGTGCCTGCTGGCCGTCGGCCCATCCGGGAATTCCCGCCAGCGGCAGCGGGCGCAGCTCCTGCGGATCGGCAAGCGCCACGCCTGCCGAGATGGCCGCGGCGAGGCGTTCCTGCCAGTTTTCCGGATCGCCGCCGCACAGCACCAGGCACTTGGCGGTAGGCAGGCGCTCGGGAACCAGTGCGTGTTCGAGCAGGGCGTGGCCGAAGATGCGCACGCGCAGCGCGCCGCCGGCAAAGGCCGCGCGCTGGCCGAAGAAGGCCGGCCAGTCGTGCGCATCCCACGCCGCCAGCAGGTCGGGTTGCGCGGCCCAGACCACTGCGCCGGCCTCGTCGAAATGGGTCAGCGCACACTGCGCCCGGCTGCGCTGGCGCGGGCCGTGGCGCGCGACCTCGGCAACCTGGCGGGCGTTGAGCGCGCGCTTGATGGGTGCGTGCATGGCCCAGATCAGCGCGTTGAACAAGTCGTGCCAGTTCTCGGCTCGCGTCGCCACCGTGCCAAGCGCGTGGATGCGGGTTTCATAGTGCTCCCCGTCGCCGAGCAGCGCATCGTCCTGCTGTATGAAACGCACGCCGGCTTCGCGCGAGAGCAACTCGTCCAGGTGGCTGATCGTGGGCCAGTTCGGGCCGGACAGCAGCGCCCGGTGGCGCGCGCAGCCGGCAAAGACCGGATGCGCGAAGACGCGCGCATCCAGCGATGCGCGCGCCGGTGCCCGGAACCTGTTGCGCGCCACGCTCGATCAGCCTTGTGATCGACGCGCCGCCGGGCGGGGTTCAGCCGGGCAGATAGTCGTCCGCATCGTCAGGCAGCTCCACACAGCCGTAGAGGTCGTGCTCGTCGCTGCCCAGGATGTGCACCTGGGCGAACTGGCCGGGCTTGAGGCCAGCCTCGAAGCCGTCCTGGATCTGCACGATGCCGTCGATTTCCGGCGCATCGGCCATGGATCGCGCGTAGGCGAGGTCGCCGTCGATGGCGTCCACCAGCACGGTCTGCACGCTGCCGATCTTGCGTTCGAGTTTTTCCGCGCTGATCTGTGCCTGTCGCTGCATGAAGCGCGCCAGGCGCTCCTGCTTCACGTCCTCGGGCACGGGATCGGGCAGGGCGTTGGCCGACGCGCCTTCCACCGGCGAATAGGCGAAGGCACCGACGCGATCGAGCTGCGCCTCATCGAGGAAATCCAGAAGCTCCTCGAACTCGGCCTCGGTCTCGCCGGGGAAGCCGACGATGAAGGTGCTGCGCACGGTGAGATCCGGGCACGCGGCGCGCCAGCGCTGGATCCGCTCCAGGGTCTTCTCCACCGCGCCGGGGCGCTTCATCAGCCTGAGGATGCGCGGGCTGGCGTGCTGGAAGGGAATGTCGAGATAGGGCAAGAGGTGCGGCGTGCCGTCGGCGTGGCGGCGGGTCATCAGCTCGACGATGTCGTCGACGTGCGGATAGGGATAGACGTAGTGCAGTCGGTTCCATACGCCAAGCTCGGCCAGCCCTTCGCACAGCGCCTTCATGCGCGTGGCGTGGAAACGGTTGTTCCAGAGGCGCTCGGCGTAGCGCAGGTCCACGCCGTAGGCGCTGGTGTCCTGCGACACGACCAGCAGTTCCCGCACGCCGCCGCGTACCAGTTTCTCCGCCTCGCGCAGCACCTCGTCCACCGGGCGGCTGACCAGGTCGCCGCGCATCGAGGGAATGATGCAGAAGCTGCAGCGGTGGTTGCAGCCTTCGGAAATCTTCAGGTAGGCAAAATGCTTCGGGGTGAGCTTGACGCCGTAGTCGGGCAGCAGGTCGACGAAGGGATCGTGCGTCGGCGGCACGGCGGTGTGTACCGCGTCCATCACGCTGGCGTAGTCCTGCGGGCCGCTGATCGCCAGCACGTCCGGGTGCGCCTCGCGGATCTTTTCCGGGCGCTTGCCCAGGCAGCCGGTGACGATCACCCGGCCGTTCTCGGTGAGCGCCTCGCCGATGGTGTCGAGCGACTCCTGCACTGCAGAATCGATGAAGCCGCAGGTGTTGACCACCACCACGTCGGCGGCCTCGTAGCTGCCGACGATGTCGTAGCCCTCCACCCGAAGCTGGGTGAGGATGCGTTCGGAGTCGACCAGCGCCTTCGGGCAGCCGAGCGAGATGAATCCGACCTTGGGTTGGCTGGCGGGCATGGGCACGGCGCGCTGGGAAGGGCCGCGGATTATACGCGGCGCGCGGTGCCGCTTGCCTGCGGCAGCGGTTGGCGCTATCACTTTTGCCGGGCGCGCCGCGGTGGCGCGTGCGACGGAGAGCGACATGGCCCCGGTTACCCTGGACACCGGCTTCGGACTGATCGGCGGCTATCGCAGCGATCCACCCGATCGCCCGCGCGGCGGGCTGGTCGTGGTGCACGAGATTTACGGGATGAACAGCCACATCCGCGCGGTCGCCGACCACTTTGCGGTGCACGGCTACGTGGCGCTGGCACCGGTGATGTTCGACCTGGTCGCCCGCGACGTGCAGCTGGGTTTCGATGCGGAGAGCACGGCGCGCGCCCGCGAGCTGGCCGCAGCGGTCGGCTTCGAGCGCGCTGTGTGCGTCGTGGAAACCGCCGCCGGGTCGCTGTCCGATACCGTGGAAAACGTCGGTGTGGTCGGTTTTTCCTGGGGTGCCACCGTGGCCTACCTGGCCAACGCCCGGCTCGGCCTGCCGGCGGTGTGCTACTACGGCGGGCGCACCGTGCCTTTTCTGGGCGAGCGCCCCAAGGCACCGCTGATGCTGCACTTCGGCGAACACGATCCGCTGACCCCGCCGGCCGACATCGAGGCCCATCGCGAGGCGCTGCCGGACGCCTTCATCCACCTTTACGACGCCGGCCACGGATTCAACTGCGAAACGCGCGCGGATTACGTCGAGGCTGCCGCGCTTGAAGCGCAGCGGCGCACCGTGCAGTTCTTCACCCGATTCCTGCAGCCGTGAGTGAGGCCGGCTTCGCCCTGCACCCGCGCCTGGCGGCCGATGCCGTGCCGGTGGCGGAGCTTGCGCTGTGCCGGGTGCTGCTGATGGACGACGCGCGCTGGCCCTGGCTGATCCTGGTGCCGCGCCGCGCGGGGATGCGCGAGCTGGTCGATCTTTCCCGCGCCGACCGGCTGGCGCTGGTCGACGAGATCGATTGCGCCTCGCGCGCGCTGCAAACCCTGTTTTCCCCCGACAAGCTCAACGTCGCGGCGCTGGGCAACGTGGTCGAGCAGCTGCATATCCACGTCGTCGCGCGGTTCCGCGACGATCCGGCCTGGCCAGCGCCGGTGTGGGGCTTTCAACCCGGAGAGCGGCGCGCGGTCGGTCAGCGCGAAACGCGGATCGCCGAGCTGCGGCAGGCGCTGGAACTGCCTGCCGCAACCGGGGAGTGACGGCGGTGCCGCTCGACTGATCCCGCGGATATCGCCCTGTCGGGATTACTCGAAGCCGTCCTTGAAGATGTCGATCTCCAGTTCTGGTGCGTAATAGGCCACCCGCACGCCGCAGAACTGCACGCTGCCGTCGGTGACGCTTCCCAGAGAGACGTCGATGTTGATCGGTTCTGCGATGTGATCAACGGTGTAGTTCATTTCCCCGCTCAGCGCCGAGCTATACCCTCCGATATTGGAGCCTGAAACAAAGCCGTGATCGGTGATTCCACCGACCATGTTGTAGGTGGTGAAATAGGCGGTCGGTGTGTTTGCGGTCGAGGTGTTGCGGTAGTACAGGCGCACGTACTTCACCAGCGAGCCTTGGGGCAGCAGCAGCTTGTGATGGAAGGTCCGCGTACCGGTGCCCGATGGCTGAATACAGCCGGCACCGTAATATGTGTACGAACCGGGCGTCGAGACGGAGTGGAAGGTGGAGCCCGCCAGCCATCGGTAGGAAAATGTGGGAGTTCCCTCGGTACCGCTGGGCGCGTCCGGTGCATCGACAGCGAGGATGCTGGTCGCCGCGTCGGGCTGCGCCATTGCGCAGGGAGCGGCCAGAAGCAGAGCGCTCGCCAGACAAAGTAGCGGCAAGCGTTGCAGGGTTCGGCTCCGATCGGATGCCGTGGTCTTGACGGTCGTCATGACGGCGCTCCTCACGGCATGGAATAAAATACGCGGAACCCGCAGATACGCGTGCCTGTGCCGGTGTTGGCGATCAGCACATACGAATAGTTGACGTTGTCGACCACCTCGGCCGTGCCCAATCCATCGTAACGGTCTGCGTAGCCCGTGGCGTGGGGCATGGAGACACTCAAGAGATCGGAGATGTCGCCGAGCCCGTTGTACCGTGTGACCCAGCTATGGACGGAACCCGTGGCGGCGTTGTCGTAATAGTAGGTGCGCACGCCGAGCAGGGTGCTTCCGTGCGGGAGCTGCAGGTCGGTGGTCAGCGCGGAGCTCACGGTCGTGCATCCGGCTCCCGGGTAGCTGACGGTGGTCGTGCTGTCGCGCGGAGTGAGGGCCGAACCGGCGATGAACAGATAGTGGTAGCTCAGCTCCGGTGCCAGGCTGGAAGCCGGCTCCAGATCCGATTCCAGATCGTTGGCGTACTGCGGCATCGATGGGCTGGTGCCATCGAGGATGCCGTCGCTGGAGGCGGCGAAGGCGCTGCTCGCGCCCAGCAGCAGGGCGATGGAGAGCGCGAGGCTCGTGGATGTCTTCAACATGATGGTTCTCCCGGGTTTTAGGATGCTCATGGCCAATGGGTGGCCGTTGGCGTCGCCGGGGCGGCCTGCGTCGGCGGTATTCCCGCCCCCTGAAGACGCAAGACGCGGCCATTGACGCCGCTGTCCGGCCAAGGCCGGAGGAACGCCGCCGCGCGCCTGGTCGCGGATCGACCCGTGGTCCGGTCGGCGGTGTTCCGTACAGCGATACGGAGCGTGGCACGAAATCAGGACATCCGTCACGCTTTTCTTCCGTACGGCCGCGCACGCGAGCGCGCTCCCCGGAGCGCGGGTGCGGTGCGGGGGGACGGTGACTTCAGTGGAACGGCAGGGGCTTTTCTGCGTTTGGAGCGGCGCGCATGAAGAAATCGTGCAGGTACTTCTCGCCCTTGTCGTCGAGGATGGTGACGATGGTCTCAAGCTCGGGGAATCGCTCGCGCAGCTGGCGGGCAGCGAGCAGGTGGGCACCCGAGCTCGGCCCGCAGAAGAGGCCGTGGGTGCGCGCCAGTCTGCGCATTTCGGCCACCGCATCCTCGCTGGCCACGCTTACCGTGTTCCGGCCCACCAGGTCGCGGTGGCGCTGGAAGATGCCCGGCACGAACCCGTCGGAAATGCCCTCGATCCGGTGCAGGGCGACCTCGCCGCACAGGATGGTGCGCGACTCGGAGGGCTCCATCGCGAACAGGCGCACGTTCGGATTCACCGCGCGCAGCGCCTCGCCCACGCCGATCAGGGTGCCGCCGGTGCCCACGCCGTGCACGAAGGCGTCGGGCACCCGTCCCTCGGGCAGCTGGCGCAGGATTTCCTGTCCCAGCCACTCGCGGTTTTCCTCCACGTTCCACTCGTTCTCGAACTGGCCGGGGAAGAAAAAGCCCGGCTGCCGGCCCAGCGCGCGGGCGCGCTCCAGGGCCTCGTTGACGTGGAAGTTGCCGCAGAACAGGACGTCGGCACCGTAGGCGCGCGAGATCGCCACGCGCTCGGTGGAAAGCCCCTCGGGCATCACCACGATCATGCGGTAGCCCTTGACCGCCGCCACCATGGCAAAGGCGTTGCCGGTGTTGCCGCTGGTGGCCTCCACGATGGTGTCGCCGGGCTTGAGCAGGCCCTCGCGCTCGGCGCGTTCGACGATGTAGTGGGCGATGCGCGCCTTGATCGATCCGGAAGGATTGAGGAACTCGCACTTGGCGAAGATGCCGTCGATCTCCAGCATGGGCGTGTCGCCGATGGCGTCGAGGATGCTGGAGGATAGGATGGGATAGCGCATGGCCATGGTCGGTCTCCCGGGAGGATGCACCAGTCTCGCCCGCGATGCGAATGGTTCCCATGACCCAGGTCAAACAGGAGTGATCCGGTACTTTTTCAATCCGGCGGTGTGGCCCGCAGCATCAAGCTGAACCGTTGCCCGCAGCGGCGACCTTCGGCATGGCCGGCGCGCGCCGCCGCGAACCTACCATCCGTTTTTTTCGACCGGGAGCTTCGCGCGTGAGCCATCGCCTGTTTTTCCACCTGCTCGGGATGCTGTGCCTGTTGCCCGGGCTCCCTCTCGCCCACGCCGCGCCGGCCGCCGATGAAGCCCCGGCCGCCGAACAGGCCCCGGCGCGCGAGGACGCCATCGTGCTCGAAACTCTGGTGGTGAGCGGCAAGATGCCCGGCCCCGGGCTGTGGAAGGTGAGCCGCGATGGCCACGTCATGTGGATCCTCGGCACGGTGCAGCCGGTGGCACGGCGCATGGAGTGGGAGTCGGACGAGGTGGCCGGGCGCGTCGCCGCGGCGGAAAAGGTGCTGATGCCGCCGCGGGTGAAGTTCGATCTGGGCATCGGCAAGTTCCGCCAGCTGTTGCTGCTGCCGAGGATGCTGGGCGCGCGCAAGAATCCGGAAGGCGAGCGGCTGAAGGACAAGGTGGCGAGTGATGACTACGCGCGCTGGCTGGTGCTCAAGGAGCGCTACCTGGGGCGCGACCGCAAGGTCGAGACGTTCCGCCCGGTGTTTGCGGCCAGCGAGCTCAATGCGGCGGCGCTGAAGAAGAGCGGACTGCAGTATCGCGGCGTGGTGTCACCGCTGATCGAAAAGGTCGCCAGGCAGCACGGCATCGAGATCGAACGGCCGCGGCTGGAAGTCCGGATCGACGATCCGAAGGGCGCGATCCGCGATTTCCGCAAGGCCGAAATCGACGACGCGGAGTGCTTCCACCAGATGCTCGATCATCTGGAAAACGACCTCAACAACATGCGCATCCGCGCCAACGCCTGGGCGCGCGGCGATCTTTTGACCCTGCGGGAAGTCACTTTCACCAACCCCAGCCAGGCCTGTCTCGAAGCGGTTTTCGAATCGCGCTTTGCGAAAGAGCAGGGCATCCATGATCTGGGCGAACGGCTGGATGCAATGTGGCTGGAGCACGCGCAGGCCATCATCGCCGGGCACGAAACCAGCTTCGCGGCGCTGCCGATGGGCAATCTTCTGGGCGAGAAGGGCCAGCTGGCCGCGCTGGCGGCACGCGGCTACACCGTCGAAGCTCCGTAGCTTGACGCCGCCGCGGCCGGTGCGTGCCGGCTGCGGTGGCGGTGCCGTCGCTCAGTCGATCAGCGCATCCCAGCCCGGGCGCGGCGCGAAGCGGTCGCCGTAGCGGCCGGCGAGCTGTTCCAGGCGCTGCTTGAGACGCGCCGCCCCTTCGTTGCGGATGTGCTGGATCGGGCCGCCGCGGAAGGGTGCAAATCCGGTACCGAAAATGACGCCGGCATCGAGCAGGTCCGCGTCGGCCACGGTGCCATCGGCCAGGCAAGCCACGGCCTCGTTGAGCAGCCGCAGCACGAGGCGATCGGCGAGATCGTCGGGCGCGCGGTAGTCCTTCGGCAGCTCGGGCTTGAGCGGTTTGCCGTCCTGCCATTCGTACAGGCCGCGGCCGTCCTTCTTGCCGCGTGCGTTCGGCTCGAAGGCGAAATCCGGCGCGGGTTGGCCGTGGAACTCGGCCATGATTTTTCCCACGCTCGCGGCTACGTCCAGACCCACGGTATCCACCAGTTCGATCGGCCCCATCGGCATGCCGAAGTCGAGCGCGGCCTTGTCGATGGCGCGGCCCGGGATGCCCTCGCGGAAGGCGATGATGGCCTCCTCCATGTAGGGCGCAAGGATGCGGTTGACCAGGAAGCCGGGCGTGCCGGCGACCGGGACCGGGAGCTTGTCGATGGCCTTGCAGAACGCCGCCAGGCGACGCTCGGTGTCCTGCGAGATGCCGGCGTGCCGGACGATTTCCACCAGCGGCATCAGCGCCACCGGATTGAAGTAGTGCAGGCCGGCGAAGTTGTCGGCGTGGGACATGCCTTCGCACAGGTCGTCGAGCGCCAGCGAGCTGGTGTTGGAGACCAGCAGCGCCTCGGGCTTGAGCCGCGTCACGAGTTCGGCATACAGCGCCCGCTTGGCCTCAAGGTTCTCGAAGATCGCCTCGATCACGAGATCCGCCTTGGCAACGCCCGCGCCTTCGACATCGGCCACCAGCCGCGCGGCGGTGGCGGCGCGCTTGTCCTCGCGCTTCACCTTCTTCTCGAACAGGGCCGCGGCGCGATCCAGCGCCGGCTGGATGAACTTCATCTCGCGGTCCTGCAGCGTGACGCTGAAGCCGCGCAGCGCGCACCAGGCCGCGATGTCGCCGCCCATCACGCCGGCCCCGACCACGTGGACGTGCTCGATCCCGTGCTCCTTGCCGCCCAGGCCCTTGAGCCGCTCCATCAGGAAGAACACCCGGATCAGGTTGCGCGCGGTCTGGCCGCCGGCCAGTTTCACCACCGCGCGGGCCTCGGACTTCAAGCGCGCATCGGTGCTGCCGCCGCCGCGTTTCCAGGTATCGATCAGCGCATAGGGCGCGGGATAGTGCGCCTTCTTCGCCTTGCGCGACACCTGCTTGACCAGCATCGGTGCGAGCACCTGGCGCGTCGGCCACAGGTTGGTGGCCCAGGCCAGCGCGCGCTGCCTGAGCGGGCGCGTGGTGCCGCGCTGGACGAGCTCGATGGCCGCATCCAGCAGCATCGCAGGTTCCACCACCTTGTCCAGCAGGCCGATGGCGCGCGCGTTGGCGGCCGAAAGTGCGCGGCCGGTGAGCATCATGTCCATCGCGGCGGGCGTTCCCACCAGCCGCGGCAGGCGCACTGAACCGCCCCATCCGGGGAAGATGCCGAGCTTGACTTCCGGCAGGCCGATGCGGGTGGATTCGGCGCTGGACGCGACGCGATAGCGGCAGGCCAGGGAAAGCTCGGTGCCGCCGCCCATGCAGTGGCCGTGGATCGCCGCCGCCGTCGGGCAGGGCAGGCGGTTGAGGCGCTCGAACACGCGTTGGCCGCGGCGGATCGCATCCATCACCGTGCCCTTGGCGTCGTACTCCTGGAATTCCTTGAGGTCGGCACCGGCAATGAATCCGGCCTCCTTGCCCGAGCGGATCACCACCGCCTTGGGCTTGCCGATCTCGATGCGCTCGATGAGGGCGTCCAGTTCGTCCAGTACCGCTTGCGACAGCGCGTTGACCGGCGCGTCGGCGCGGTCGAGGGTGAGCACGAGCACGCCGTCGGCGCGCTGCTCGGTGGCCCAGTGGCGAAAACGCAGTCCGTCGAACATGGGGTTCTCCTGATGCGGGCCCGTGGCCCGGCGGCAAAGTGGCTATGATCCCGGTTCAAGCCGTGTACGGTCAATGCGCCACGGTATGGTGCGCGCCCGCGCGGCCCCGCCGGAATCCGGTGCGCGCATGCCGGCGCGGGAACTTTCCAGGCCACGCCCGGTCCATCCAAGCCGTGAACGAGCCGCCAGAACAACGACAAGGCAGGCCCGAATGGGTGAGAACGACGTGGACCAGGCACTGATCAAACGCGTGCAGGACGGGGACAAGCGAGCCTTCGACCTGCTCGTGCTCAAGTACCAGCACAAGGTAGTGGGCATCATCTCCCGCTTCATCCACGACTGGGCCGAGTGCCAGGACGTGGCGCAGGAGACGTTCATCCGCGCCTATCGCGCGCTGCCGAACTTTCGCGGCGACAGCCAGTTCTACACCTGGCTCTACAAGATCGCCGTCAACACCGCCAAGAACCATCTGGTGGCACTGGGCCGGCGTCCACCGACCGAAGACATCGACGCGCAGGATGCGGTGCAGTTCGAAAGCGGCGCTCGGCTGCGCGACGCCGGCACGCCGGAGAACGAGGCGATGCGCCGGGAAATTGAACAAACCGTGGCGCGCACGGTCGAAGCCTTGCCCGAGGAGCTGCGCGTGGCGATCACGCTGCGCGAAGTCGACGGGCTGAGCTATGAGGAAATTTCCGAAGCCATGGGTTGCCCGATCGGCACGGTGCGTTCGCGCATCTTCCGGGCACGCGAGGCCATCGACCAGCAGTTGCGACCGCTGATGGGCGATGCAACGGGCAGAAAGGAACGCAGCGGGAGAGCGTCATGATGAACCAGGACATCCGTGAGCAACTGTCTGCACTGATCGACAACGAGCTCGATCGCGACCGCACGCGCTTTCTGCTCAAGCGCGCCGAGCACGATACCGAGCTGGTGGCGGTCTGGCAGCGCTGGCATTTCTTTGGCGAGGCGATGCGCGGCACCGCGCTGCCGCTGCGCAAGGATTTCGCACGCCAGATCGCGGCGCGGCTGGACGAAGAGGCCGTCGGCGCGATCGCATCGCCGCGCGCTTCGGGCGCGCTGCGCTGGGGCGGTGGATTCGCCGTTGCGGCATCGGTGGCGCTGGTGGCGCTGCTGTTCGCGCGCCCGGGCGCAGATCCGCTCGCGCCGCCTGCGGGCGAGGCGCTGGCCGGAGCGCAGGAGGCCGCCGTATCCGAATCGATCGTCGCGCCTTCCCCCTACCGTGTGCAGGACCTGCGTCCGCCGTATCGCTTCGATGCGCAGACCGTGTCGTCGAGCGAGGACGCACGCCGCGGTGGCCAGGTGCGCTACGACCCGCGCTTCGAAGCCTATTGGCTGCGCCACCAGCAGGCGGTCAACGGCCGCAGCGTGGAGCTGGCCGCACCGTGGCTTTCCCCGCTGGCTCCGCCGGCGCAGGATGCTCCGGCGAGGTAGCCCGCCGGCCCTGCGGTTTCACGGCAGCACCTGACGCACCCGGCCGCGTTCGACGTGCCCGCGTGACGCGCAGGGTGCCACCCGCTTTCCAATACTCCTTCCTTCGCATCCGATGAGGGTCCAATGAACCATTTGTTCCGAAAGGTGTTCCTGGCGCTCGGCGTGCTGCTTCTCGCCGGTGCCGCCAACGCGCAGCTTCCCGATTTCACCGGCCTGGTCGAGGACGCCGGCCCGAGCGTGGTGAGCGTGATGGCCACCAGCACGGCCAAGGCGAACCTGCGCAATGCCCCCAGCGCGGACGAGGACGCTCAGATGCAGGAGTTCTTCCGGCGCTTCTTCGGCCAGCCCGGGATGCCGGGTGCGCCCGGCGCGCCGCAGGCACCGCGCGACCGGACCTCGCAGGGTACCGGCTTCATCATCTCGGCCGACGGCTACATCCTCACCAACCATCACGTGATCGACGGTGCCGACGACATCCACGTGCAGCTGGCGGACCGGCGCGAGCTCAGCGCCACCCTGGTCGGCAGCGATGCGGAAACCGACGTGGCCCTGCTCAAGGTGGACGAGGGCCGCCTTCCGGCGGTCAGGATCGGCAGCTCCAGCGCGCTCAAGCCGGGGCAGTGGGTCGTGGCGATCGGCTCGCCCTTCGGCTTCGATCATTCGGTCACCGCAGGCATTGTCAGCGCGGTGGGGCGCAGCTCGCAGGTCACCGGGCAGCAGTACGTTCCCTTCATCCAGACCGACGTGGCGATCAACCGCGGCAACTCCGGCGGCCCTCTGCTCGACATCGACGGCAAGGTGGTCGGCATCAACTCGCAGATCTTTTCCAATACCGGCGGCTTCATGGGCGTTTCCTTCGCCATCCCCATCGAGACGGCGATGCGCTCGGCCGAGCAGCTCAAGGCCAAGGGCTACGTCTCGCGTGGACTGCTGGGTGTGCGCATCCAGGAAGTGACCCGCGACGTGGCGCGCAGCCTCGGCCTGCCGCGCTCCAGCGGCGCGCTGGTCTTCCAGGTCGAGCCAGGTGGCGCGGCCGACAAGGCCGGCGTCAAGATCCAGGACGTGATCCTCGCCTTCAACGGGCAGGAGGTTGCCCGTTCCGCCCAGCTCCCGCCGATGGTCGGTGCCGTCAGCCCGGGCAGCAAGGCCAGCCTCAAGGTGTTCCGCGACGGCAAGGAAATCACCCTGCCGGTGACGGTCGGCGAAGCCCCGCGCGGTGACGAGGCGGTTGCCGGCAGTCCGGGAGGCAGCGTGGACACGGCGAACCGGCTCGGCATCGGCGTGGAAGACCTCAGCGCCGAGCAGCGCGAGCAGGTCGGTCTGGGCAAGGACGAGGGCGTTGTGGTGACGAGGGTCTCCGGCGCGGCTGCGCAGCGCCTGCGCGCAGGCGATGTGATCCTGATGGTCGGCAAGGTCAAGGTCGGCAGCGTCGCCCAGTTCAACCAGGCCACGAAGAACGCAAAGGCCGGCGAGCCGGTGATGCTGCTGGTGCGGCGCGGCGATGCGAGCCAGTTCATCACGGTGACCCCGGCCAAGGATTGATCCCGGCGTGAGGGATCCGGGGCGGCTCCGGCGCGACCGGGGCCGCTCCTTTTTTCGTCCGGCTCCCGGCCGTGGATGCTGCCTCGCAGCAAAGCTCGGTCCCCGCCGATACAATGGCAGGCCCGCGCGCCCTGTGCGGTCGTCCTGCATCGAGTCCATGAGCGAATCCTCCAACGCGCAGCGCCCGGTATCGGGCAGCAAGATCCTCAGTCCGCAGGGAACCACGGCGGTGCTGGACGGCATCAAGCCCAACGCCGACAGCGCCGTTCCCGATGCCGAGCGCAAGCCGCCGTGGCTGCGCGTGCGGCTGCCCAGCGGTGCCAGGTACAAGGAAGTCCTGGACATCGTCCAGTCGCACAGGCTCTCCACCGTTTGTGCCGAATCCAAGTGTCCCAATATCGCCGAGTGCTGGGAGCGCGGCACCGCCACGCTGATGCTGATGGGTTCGGTGTGCACCCGCGCCTGCAAGTTCTGCTCGGTCAACACCGGCAACCCGCGCGGTTGGCTCGATCCGATGGAGCCGGCCAACGTCGCCGACGCGGTGGCCTTGATGGGGCTCAGGTATGTCGTGCTGACGTCGGTGGACCGCGACGACCTGCCTGACCTCGGTGCCGGACACTACGCCGCCTGCATCCGCGCCATCCATGCGCGCATGCCGGACACCGCGATCGAGGCGCTCACGCCGGATTTCCAGGGCGTGCACGCGCACGTGGCCACGGTGCTCGATGCCGGCCTGGCCACGTTCGCGCAGAACCTGGAAACCGTGCGTCGCCTGACCCATCCGGTGCGCGACCCGCGCGCCGGCTACGAGCAGACCCTGGACGTGCTGGCCTTCGCCAAGCGCCACGCCCCGGGCGTCATCACCAAGACCAGCCTGATGCTGGGTCTGGGCGAGACCGACGAGGAAATCGAGCAGGCACTCGATGACATCCGCGCGGCCAATGTCGATGTGGTCACAATGGGCCAGTACATGCGCCCGACCAAGAACCACCTGCCGGTGCAGCGCTTCGTCAGCCCCGAAAAGTTCCACGAGTACCGCGAATCGGCGCTGTCCAAGGGCTTTCTGGAAGCGGTGTCCGGCCCGCTGGTGCGCTCCAGCTACCGCGCCGAGCGCGTGCTCGAGCAGGACAACGTGGGCCTGGGCCGAAGCGATGTGCTGCAGGCGATCCGCGAGTCCGCGGCGACGATGCAGTCGCTGCGCTGCTGAACCAGGCACCATTCGGCCGCTCGCAAGCCGAGCAAGCTCGGCTCTACGGCTACGACCACCCGCCCATGAAAAACGCCGTGCTGCGCCATCCAATTTGGCGCAGCACGGCGATGTTTTTTCCAGCGGCTTGCGCCGGTCAGCTTCCTGCGCGGTCAACCACCAGCGAAGCCCGGCGGTTGGGCAGACCCGAATCGCCCCAGTTTCCCGGCGCGACCAGGCGGTTGCTCGCCTTGCCGTAGCTCACTGCGCGTACGGTGTCGGCGGGCAGGCCGTTGGCCACCAGGTGCTCGCGCACCGCGTCGGCGCGCGCCTGGCCCAGGCGCTGGTTGTAGCCGACGCTGCCGGCCGGATCGGTGAAACCTTCCACCGTGATCAGGCTGCCCGGGTGGTGGTCGCGAATCACTCGCGCAAAGTCCTCCAGCGCTGCCTTGTCCTCTTCACGCAACGTGGAAGAGTCGTAATCGAAATGCGCCATCGCATCTACCCGCACTTTGCCCTGAGCCTCGGAAATGGCCTTGTCGTACTGCGCAAATCGCTCGGACAGCTCCTGCCGCAGGCTGGCCAGCGCGGCGGTATTGGCATCCGCCTTGGCCTCGATCGCGCTGTCGCGCGCGCGCAGATCGGCCAGCGCCGCGTCCAGGTCGGCGCGTTTGACATAGTTGCTGCAGCCACCGGCCAGCAGCATGCTCGCACCGAGCAGCCCGATGCCGAGCAGTTTTTTGAGGTTCGTCGAGATGGGTTTCATCGATTGGAACTCCCTGGTAGTGATAGTCAGATGACTGGATCCCCCGTGCGCCCGACCGCGGCAGGGCCGCAGGGCCACGGTAATAGCATGATGTGGCGAAGGCAAAAGCTCTGGATGAGCCTGGTGCCAGGGGGGCGACCGACACGCGGACCGGCCGGGAGGGTCTGGTGCCGTACGCGCAAACCCGTGGCGGTGCCATGGCGCATCGAGCCGGCCGCCGGCATGGAGGCAGCTCAGGGCCTTGGGCGTGACCCATGGTGAAGTCTGCAAGGCCGCTGCCGCGGGGAAAGACGCCACAAGCCCCTTTGCCGGGACGTTGGTGACAGATTATCGATCAGGAAGGAAACTCATCCGCCGCTCGCCGGATCCCAGGCCGCGGCGCTTTCGAGCAGCGCGCGAAGGGTGTCGTCGTCCATCGTTTCCAGATGGCGCAGCGCGTCGGCCATGTTCTCCACGGCGAGCGGCTGCTGACGCAGATCGGTGCCGTGAACCGGGCTGAACACGAGGCGGATGCTGCCCATGGAGGCGTCCAGCAGGGCGGCCTGCCATGGTTGGTCGGCGCTGTCTTTGAAAGTGCGCATGGCGTTTTCGTACGGACCGGGAACCGGTGGGACCTTGCCGCAGTCTACTGCCGCGCGTCGGGGCGGGGCGATGGAGGGTGCCGGGCTGTCGTCAGGATGCCGCGCGCGACGGTGTGGCGTGCGCCGTGGCATAATTCCCCGTTTCATGCCCGGGACCGCCCCGGTTCCCCCGCACGGACTTTTCATGCAGCACATCCGCAATTTTTCCATCATCGCGCACGTCGACCACGGCAAGTCGACCCTGGCCGATCGCATCATCCAGCTGTGCGACGGCCTGACCGAGCGCGAGATGGAAGCCCAGGTGCTCGATTCCAATCCGATCGAGCGCGAGCGCGGCATCACGATCAAGGCCAAGGCGGTCTCGCTACCCTATACCGCGCTGGATGGCACGGTCTACCAGCTCAACTTCATCGACACCCCCGGCCACGTCGATTTTTCCTACGAAGTCAGCCGCTCGCTGGCCGCCTGCGAGGGCGCGCTGCTGGTCGTTGACGCCGCGCAGGGCGTGGAGGCGCAGTCGGTCGCCAACTGCTACACCGCGGTCGAGATGGGGCTGGAGGTGATTCCGGTGCTCAACAAGATCGACCTGCCCACGGCCGATCCGGCGCGGGTGCGCGAGGAGATCGAGGCGGTCATCGGCATCGAGGCGGACGACGCCATCGAAGTCAGCGCCAAGACCGGCCTGAACGTGCGCGCCGTGCTGGAAGCCATCGTGCAGCGCATTCCGCCGCCGAAGCCGCGCGATACCGACCGGCTGCAGGCGCTGATCGTCGATTCCTGGTTCGACAACTACCTGGGCGTGGTCTCGCTGGTGCGGGTGATGCAGGGCGAGATCAAGGGCGGAGACAAGATCCTGGTGATGAGCACCGGGCGCGTGCATCAGGTCGATCAGGTCGGCGTGTCCACCCCCAAGCGCAAGATCATCGCGAAGCTGGGTGCGGGCGAAGTAGGCTGGATGACCGCCAGCATCAAGGACGTGCACGGCGCGCCGGTGGGCGACACGCTGACGCTGGCGGCGGCACCCGCGCCGGGGCCGCTGCCGGGCTTCCAGGAAATGCAGCCGCGCGTGTTCGCCGGCCTGTTCCCGGTCGATGCCGACGACTATCCCGACCTGCGCGAGGCGCTGGAAAAGCTGCGCCTCAACGACGCCGCGCTGCGCTTCGAGCCGGAAAGCTCGGAGGCGATGGGCTTCGGTTTCCGCTGCGGCTTCCTCGGCATGCTGCACATGGAGATCGTGCAGGAGCGGCTGGAGCGCGAGTACGACCTCAACCTCATCACCACTGCGCCGACGGTGATCTACGAGCTGGTCGATGTCGATGGCGCGGTGTCCTCGCTCGACAACCCGGCGCGCCTGCCGTCCGCGACGCGGATCGCGGAAATCCGCGAGCCGATCATCCTGGCCAACATCCTCACCCCGCCCGACTACGTCGGCAACGTGATCAAGCTGTGCGAGGAGAAGCGCGGGATGCAAACCGGCATCCAGTACCTGGGCAGCCAGGTGCAGGTCAGCTACGAGCTGCCGATGGCCGAGGTGGTGCTGGACTTCTTCGACAGGCTCAAGTCGGTGAGTCGCGGCTACGCCTCGCTCGACTACCATTTCGTGCGCTTCGAGGCCGGACCCTTCGTGCGCCTGGATGTCCTGATCAACGGCGATCGGGTGGACGCGCTTTCGATCATCTGCCACCGCAGCCATGCCGACCGCCGCGGGCGGGAAATCTGCGAGAAGATGAAGGATCTGATTCCGCGCCAGATGTTCGACGTGGCGATCCAGGCAGCGGTCGGTGCGCAGATCATCGCGCGTTCCACCGTCAAGGCGCTGCGCAAGAACGTCCTCGCCAAGTGCTACGGCGGCGATGCCACGCGCAAGAAGAAGCTTCTGGAGAAGCAGAAGGAAGGCAAGAAGCGGATGAAGTCGGTCGGTCGCGTCGACATCCCGCAGGAAGCCTTCCTCGCCGTGCTGCAGAGTGATTCCAAATAACCCGGATCGATCCAAGGAATGCCCGTGTACTTCAATTTTTCCGCTTTTCTGGTACTGGCTACCGCGCTGACCGGCGTCATCTGGCTGATCGATCACCTGACCTTTGGCCGCAAGCGCAAGGCGGAAGGACGCAAGGAACCGCTGCTCGTCGAGTACGCGCGCTCGTTCTTTCCGGTGCTACTGATCGTGCTGGTGCTGCGATCTTTCCTGGCCGAACCGTTCCGGATCCCGTCCAATTCGATGATGCCCACGCTGCTGACCGGCGACTTCATCCTGGTCAACAAGTTCGGCTACGGAATCCGCCTGCCGGTAACCGACACCAAGATCATCCCGCTCGGTGAGCCGGAGCGCGGCGACGTGGTGGTCTTCCGCTACCCGGAAAACCCCCGCGAGGATTACATCAAGCGCGTCGTCGGGCTGCCGGGCGACGTGGTGGAGTACCGCAACAAGGTGCTCCGGGTGAACGGCGAGTTCGTTGCCGCGGTGCGGGAAGGTGCCTATGTCGGCGTCGGCTCGGGCCGGGAAATGACCGGTGCCGAGGCGTTCAGCGAGCAGCTTGGCGAGGTCAGCCACAAGATCCTGATCGATCCGCGCGTGCAGCGCGGCAGCGTCGGCGAGGGCAGCTGGACCGTGCCGGACGGGCACTACTTCGTGATGGGCGACAATCGCGACAACAGCCTGGACAGCCGTTACTGGGGCTTCGTGCCCGAGAAGAATCTCGTGGGCAAGGCCTTCTTCATCTGGATGAACTGGGACGGCAAGAACGGCGGGATCGATTTTTCCCGCCTCGGAACCGTCATACACTAGGCGCGCCGGCGGCGTGGCCGTTCGGGCACCAGACCTTTCCACTCCTTGCGGGGAACTGCATGAAGCGTATATCGACCCAGTCCGGCCTGACCCTGACGAGCTTCCTGATCGTGCTCGCGGTGGTTGGCTTCTTCATCTACATCGGCATGAAGCTGTTTCCGGTGTACACGGAGTACTACTCGGTGGTCACTGACATGAAGGGCCTGGCGGCGGAGCCGGGCATCAAGCAGAAGTCGCCCGAGGAAGTGCGCAACCTGCTGTTCCGGCGCTTCCAGATCAGCTACGTCGATTCGGTGCTGCCGCAGAACGTCAAGATCAGCCGCAAGGATGGCTACCAGATGCAGGTGGCCTACGAAGTGCGTCGCAACCTCATGTACAACCTCGACTTCGTCGCGGTGTTCGACAAGACGGTCGAACTGGGTGCCAGGGACGTTGACTGACCGTATCGGCCACCATTTTGCCGACCCGGCTCTGCGCCAGCGTGCGCTGACCCACCGCAGCGCCAGCGGCCGCAACAACGAACGGCTCGAGTTCCTCGGTGACGGGCTGGTCAACGTGATCGTGGCCGAGGCGCTCTACCTTCGCCATCCGGCTGCCGACGAAGGCTGGCTGACCCGTGCCCGCGCCCAACTCGTGCGCGAGGCCACGCTCGCGGGCATCGCGCGCGAGCTGCAGCTGGGGGAACAGCTCGAACTGGGGCCGGGTGAACTCAAGAGCGGCGGCTACCGCCGCGATTCGATCCTGGCCGATGCGCTGGAGGCGCTGATCGGTGCCATCCACCTCGATGCCGGCTTCGAGACCTGCCGGCGCATCGTGCTGGGCTGGTTCGCCTCGCGCCTGGAGAGCCTCACCGCGACGGGCACCGAGAAGGATGCCAAGACGCGCCTGCAGGAGTGGCTGCAGGGGCGCGCGCTGCCGCTTCCCGAATATGTGTTGGTGGATACGCGCGGCGAAGAGCACGACAAGGTCTTCGACGTGCTGTGCCGCCTCGCTTCACCTCAGATCGAAGCCGTGGCCGACGGCAGCTCGCGCCGCCAGGCCGAACAGCGCGCCGCCGTGCGCGTCCTTGAGCAACTCACTGCATGAATGAACCCGCATTCCGCGCCGGCCTGGTCGCGGTGATTGGTCGCCCCAACGTCGGCAAGTCGACCCTGGTCAACCGCATGGTCGGCTACAAGGTGAGCATCGTCTCGCCCAAGGCGCAGACGACGCGTCACCGCATCCTGGGTATCGACACCGGTGAGGCGGGACAAATCGTGTTCGTCGATACGCCCGGTCTGCACGCCGAGGGCAAGCGTGCGATCAACCGCTACATGAACCGCGCCGCGCGCGGCGCGCTGGCCGACGTCGAGCTGGGCGCGCTGGTGATCGAAGCCGGGCAGTGGCGCGAGGCCGACGAGGCCGCGTTCGCCACGCTGGAGAAGACCGGCCTGCCGCGCGTGCTGATCATCAACAAGGTCGACCGCATCCGCGACAAGACCGAGCTCTTGCCCTTCATCGCCAAGGTTTCCGAAGGGCGCGGCTTTGCCGCCGTATTCCCGGTGTCGGCGGAGAAGGGCGCCGGGCTGGACGACCTGCGCCGCGGGCTGCTCGACCTGTTGCCCGCCTCCGAGCCGCTGTTCGGCGAGGACGAGATCACCGACCGCAGCGAGCGCTTCCTCGTCGCCGAGCTGATCCGAGAACAGCTGATGCGCCAGCTCGGCGCCGAACTTCCCTACGCCACCGCGGTGGTGATCGACAGCTTCAAGACCGAGGGCAAACTGCTGCGGATTGCCGCCACGATCTATGTCGAACGCAGCGGCCAGAAGGCCATCGTCATCGGTGCCGGCGGCACCCGCATGCGCGCCATCGGCCAGGCCGCCCGCATCGCGATCGAGCGCCAGTTCGAGCGCAAGGTGTTCCTGGAGCTGTGGTGCAAGGTGCGCGAATCCTGGTCCGACGACGAGGCCGCGCTGCGCGGGTTCGGGTATGAGTAACGACGTGATTGGTGATTCGGGATCGGGGATTCGATGATGGCAGCGGCGCTTGGCGCTCTTCACCAATCCCGAATCCCCACTCCCCAATCCCGATCACCCAATGCACCCCGCCTACATCCTGCACGCGCGGCCCTACCGCGAGACGAGCCTCTTGCTGGAGGCGTTCACGCGTGACCACGGTCGCATCGGGGTGATTGCGCGCGGGGTGCGCGGGACGAAGGGGCAGGCGCTGCGGGCGGTGCTGCAGCCGTTCCAGCCGCTGCTGCTGGCCTGGGGCGGGCGGGGTGATCTCATGCGCATGACCGGCGCCGAACCGGCAGGTGCGGCGTTGGCGCTGGAGGGCAGCGCGCTGCTGTCGGCCTTTTATCTCAATGAGCTGGTACTGCGCCTGTTGCCGCGCGGTGAGGCGCAGATCGCGCTGTTCTGGCGCTACGCCGAGTGCCTGGGCCTGCTGGCCGAGGGCGCGCACGCGCCTGGCTGGGAGCTGCGGCGCTTCGAGCGCGACCTGCTCGCCGCCGCGGGCTACGCGCTGGAACTTGAGACGGAGGCGGACAGCGGACGGGCGCTCGATTCCGAGGTGCGCTACCGCTTCGACCCGGTGTCGGGCCCGTACCAGGTGCGCGATGCGCCGGTGCCGGGAACCATCTCGGGCGCGGCGCTGCTCGCGCTGGGCGAAGACCGCGTGCCCGATGCAGTCGGGCTGAGGGAGCTGCGTCGGCTGATGCGCGACGTGCTGCGCCATCACCTGGGCGGGCGCGAGCTGCGCTCCTGGCAGGTGCTGGCCGATCTTTCGGTCGCGGCGCGGAGCGCGGGCGGCGAGGGCGGGCAGGACTGAACCCGCAGTGCCGCGGCGGGCTCAGCCGGGTGCGGTCGGGTCGAACCGATAGCTCATGCCGATGATGCAGTAGCGGCACCTGCCTCCGGGCAGTTCGACCTCCACCTCGTCGTCCACGCGCTTGCCCAGCAGCGCGCGCGCCAGCGGCGAATCGATGCTGATCCAGCCGGCGCGCGCGTCGGTTTCGTCCGGCCCCACGAGCCGGTGGCGCGCCACTTCCCCGCTGGCGGCATCTTCCAGTTCGACCTCGGCACCGAAGTAGACGCGTTCCGGGTCGCTGGGGCGGGTTTCGACGACCTTGAGCTGCTCCAGCCGCCTGCTGAGATAGCGTACCCGCCGGTCGATCTCGCCCAGCTGCTTCTTGCGATAGATGTATTCGGCGTTTTCCGAGCGGTCGCCTTCCGCGGCGGCGGCGGCGAGCGCCTTGACCACCTCGGGGCGGCGCACGCGCCAGAGCGTATCCAGCTCGGCGCGCAGGCGTTCGAATCCGGCGCGGGTGATGATGGCGGTGGAGGCTTCCGCCGGCGGACGCCAGCGGCTCATGGGAAGGGCATTGTCTTCATGATGATCGCAAGCGTGGCGCAGTCGGAAGCGGCGGGCAAGAAGCGATGCGTGCGGACGATGTGCTACAAGTCGGGCTTTCGTTCGTCGCCTTCGATCCATGCTCATCCTGCCCCTGCACCGGCCGCTGACGCGCGCCACGTTTCCGATCGTCACCGCCCTCCTGGTCGTGCTGAACGTGGCGATCTTCGTCCTGTTCCAGGCCGGTGACTGGTCCCGGCTGGAGGCGCTGGAAGCGTGGTACGGGGAGTCGGGCCTGGCGCAGGCCGAATGGCCGGCATATCTGGACTTCGAGGCCGCGCGCGACGGGCCGCTCGCGCGCGAAGCGCTGGCGCAGGTGCCGGACGCCGATCGGGCCGGCGTGCTGTTCCATGCGCGCCTTCGCGACCTCGCGCTGGAGCGCGCGCTGGCGCAGGCCGCACGCGATGGGGCCGGCGCGCGGGAGGCGGGCCATGCCGGCGCGCTGCAGCGTGACTTCGATGCGCGCGCTTCGCGCGTCGTGACGCTGGAATATCGCCTGCGCTACGGCGAGATTGCGCCGCTCCGCTGGGTCACCGCGGCCTTCCTGCACGGTGGCGCGATGCACCTTTTGGGCAACATGTTCTTTCTCCTTGCGCTTGGCCTCCTGGTCGAGGGTGCGCTGGGGCCGTGGCGCTTCATCCTGCTGTATCTGGCCGGCGCGGTCGGCGCGAGCCTGTTCGCGCTCGCCTGGCGCTGGGGCGAGGCCGGTGCCGCCCTCGGTGCCTCGGGTGCGATTGCGGCGCTGATGGGTGCCTTTGCCCTCATCTGGGGATGGCGTCCGGTGCGCTTCTTCTGGTGGTTCTTCGTGCTGTTCGACTATGTGAAGAAACCGGCGATCTGGCTGCTTCCGGTATGGGTCGGTTGGGAGGCGCTCAACCTGGTGTTCAACCCGGAGGCAGGCGTCGGATTCGACGCCCATCTCGGTGGGCTTTTCAGCGGGGCGCTGCTGGGCTGGGCGTTCGTGCGTACCGGGCAGGTGCGTCATGAATTTCTGGACGAAACCGACGTCGCGCCGGACGTGGCGACCGAGCTGGATGCCATCCGCGCCAGGGCCGGGCGCATGGATCTGGCCGCGGCGCAGGAGGCGCTGGATGCGCTCGACGCGAGGGTGCCGGGCCGGCTCGATGTGAGCCTGGTGGGCTACCGGCTCGCCGTGCTCGGGGCGCGCCGCCCCGAGGCCGCGCGCCGCGCGCTCCAGGCGCTGGACATCCCGGCGCGCAATACCGCCGAGGTGGCACTGCAGCTCGCACTGCTGGAAGAAGCCTTTCCGCTGGATCGGCCGGTACCCGGCGGTGCCTGGCGCGAGGGCGTGAGGCGACGCTGGCTCGCGCTGGGATGCCTGGGCGAGTGCCGACGGCTGCTGGAGGCGTGGCTGGCCGACAGTGCCACCGCCGGCGACTGGTTCGAGCTGGTGCTGCGTGCGCGCGAGCGTGGCGAAGGTGATCTGCACCACGCCCTGCTGGAGGAGATCGTCGCGCGCTTTCCGGCATCTCCCGAGGCCGGCAAGGCCCATTTCATGCTGGAACACGGGCACTGAGAATCGGATGCACGGCGAGTGGCAGGTGTGCCGCGCCCTGCTGTCGTGAGCCGCTGATCCGATTCCCTTATTCCCGGGCGTCCATGCCCGACGCGCGCGCGGCGCGCTGCCACTGCCGCAGCCCGCTCGCCGCCAGCCCCAGGAACAGCGCATAGAGCATCGCCGTGACCTGCAGGTCCTTGTGCAGGTACATGCCGATGTAGATCACATCGACCCCGATCCACAGCCACCAGGCGGCGGTATGGCGACGCGCCTGCCACCACTGCGCCACCAGGCTGAAAGCGGCGAGCGCGGCATCAAGCCAGGGCAGGTCGGCGTTGGTGAAGTGCGCCATGAAGGCACCCAGCGCCAGTGCCCCCAGCGCGCCGATGACCAGGTGCAGCGCCGCGCGCGGCAGCGGCAGCGGCGCGATTCGCACCCGCCCGTCCTCGCCCAGATTCCGCAGCCAGCGCGACCAGCCGTAGACCAGCATCGCGGCGAACGCGCCTTGCAAAAGGGCGTCGGAGTACAGCCGCACCTCGATGAAGACCCAGGCGTAGATCAGCACCGACACCAGTCCGATCGGCCAGGCCCAGGGGCGGCGCCTGGCCATCAGCCAGACGCCGAGCGCGCTGAGGACCGCGGCGAGGATCTCGATCGGGTTCATGGCTACAAATCGATCGTGACGCTGAGCCGGGCCAGGCGCGGCGCGCCGGGGAACAGGTAGCTGTCGCCCTGCGAGCTGCCCACGTCGCGCCAGTAGAAGCGGTTGGACAGGTTGTCCACCGAGAGCCTCCACACCAGGTCGCGTTCGCCCCAGCGCGTGCCATAGCGCAAGCCGGCGTCGAACACCGTCCAGGCCGGCGCGTGCACCAAGCCGTCCGGGGTGGCGGGATTGCGCGCGGCGTGGCGCGCGCCGGCCGTGAGGCTCAGCGCGGGCAGGGCCGGCACGGTGTAGTCCAGATGCAGGGCGGCGCGCGCGCGCGGCACGTTGGTGAGCTGGTGGCCTTCGTAGGCGGTGTTGTCCGCGCCTTCCCCGCGCGCCCGGATCAGACTGCCGCTGGCGATCAGGCGCAGGTACTCGCCCATCCGCACGTTGGCGGAAAGCTCCAGCCCCAGGTGGTTCTCGCTGCCGCGCTCGACGAAGGTGTATCCGGCTTCGCTGGCATCCGGTTCGGCGTGCTGCCAGGGCTGGCGGATGTGGAACAGCGCGGCGCTGAAGTCGATGTCGCTGCCGCGGCCGAACTTCACTCCGGCCTCGATCTGCCGCGCCAGGCGCGGGCCGAGCAGGTCGCCCTCGTTGCTGGTCCAGAACGGCGCCTCGTGGCCCAGCGAGACGCCCTCGCTGTAGCTGGCATAGAGCGTCACGGGATCGGCGGGCGTCCACAGCGTGGCGACCTGCGGCAGGGTGTGCTGGATGCGCGCGTCGCGCTCCAGCTTCCCGCGCTTGCTCCAGGCGCGCTCGTCCAGCTCCACCCGGCGCGCGCCAACGATGACCTGCCAGCGTTCGCCCAGCTCGACGCGATCCAGCGCGAACACCGAGCGCTGCCAGCTCGCCAGCCGCCGCACGCGCGGGCCGGTTTCCTCGGGCGAGGGGGCGAAGACGGGCACCTGCGGGTCGTGGATGTTGCCGCTGCCGACGTAGTCGTTGACGTGCAGGTGACGTTCGATCTCGCGCCGGAATACGCCCACGCCCAGGCTCAGGTCGTGGCGCAGTGCGCCGGTGGCGAAGCGGCCGTCCAGGCTCGCGCGCACTTCGTCGCCGCTGCGGGTGTCGTCCGGATTGCGGTAGTCGTAGATGTCGTAGCCGCCGTCGGGCGCGAAGGTGTTGCCCGGCACCTCGCCCGTCCAGCAGGTCGGCTGGTAGTAGCAGCCGTAGGCGAAGGCCACGCTGTCGTCGATCACGCTGCGGCTGTGGCCACCGGCAAGCCCGAGCCGCCAGGTATCGGTCAGCGCGTGTCTCAGGCGCAGGCTGGTGTTGGCGGTGTGGACGCGCACCGGCTCCTGCCACGGCTGGTAGCCGAGCATGCGCGTGGCGCTGGCGTCTTCCGGAAGCACGCTGCCGCCCAGCAGCTGGTAGCCCGAGACCGAGCGCTGCGCGCTGGCGTGGTAGCTGGAATCGACTTCCAGCACGGTGCGGTCGGAGAGCCGCCAGTCGAGCGCCAGGGCGTAGAAATTGCGCCGGCCGTCGGCGTGCTCGACATGGGAATGGATGTCCTCCCAGCCGAGATTGGCGCGGATGCCGAGCGTGGGCGTGAGCCAGGTGCCGGCGTCGAGCGCGGCCAGGCGCGAGCCGTGCGAATCGGTACCCAGGGTGAGCGTGCGCACCTCTTCGGGGCGCTTGCTGACGAAGTTCACCGTGCCGCCCGGCTCCATCGCGCCGGCGCGCAGCGCCGCCGGACCCTTGAGGATCTCCACCCGCGCCTTGTCTTCGAACGCCAGAATCTGCTCGCCGGCGATCGTCAGCCCGTTGAGGCGGTAGCCGGTGCCGAGGTCCAGCGGAAAACCGCGGATGATGAGGTTCTGGTAGTAGCCCACCGGCGCGTAGTTGTCGCCCATCGCCGCGTCTTCCCGCGCCAGCTCGCTCAGGCTGCGGATGTGGCGCTCGTCGATCTGCTCGCGTCCGATCACGCTGACCGATGCGGGCGTGGATTTCAGCGGGATCGCGCCCCAGGGATTCGCGTTGACCGGCTCCGCTTCATCAGGCGCGCTGGCTTCGACCTCCACTTTCGACAGGCGCGTGGTCTGCGAGGGCGCATCGGCGGCGTGCGCGCCGTGGCACAGGAGCGCGGCCAGGGAGAGGAACAGGGTGGTGCGTGCGAGTTTCATGGTCGGCATTCGTCAGTGGAGGAGGACGAAGCGACGGCAGGACGCGCGCCGGGCAAGCCGGTCGCGTCCTGAATCAAGCTCCCTACGCCGGTCCTAACCGGGTCAGGTTCGAAGGGTCTCTCTCAGCCCGGCGTTCGCCGGGCACCCCCGCTTCAGGGCGCTATTGAACCACGGATGCCGCCCGCGTGCAGAATCGGTGCGACGCAGCCCACCGCGCCACTCAGGCCGCGCGCAGCGCGTGCAGGAACGCGCGCCCCGGCGCACGGGAAAACCAGCGCGCGTGGCCGAGCAGGAAGTCGCTCCAGGCCGCCTCGGCGTTGGCTTCCGAGCGCGTGATGCCGGCGTAGTATTCGACTTCCGACAGCGCGAAATCCAGATGCACCACGGGCAGGAGATCGGCCAGGAAGGCGATGTCGTCCGCTTTCAGCGCGCTCACCTCGCGGTAGCCTGCGATCAGCGCGCGGGCGATGGCGGCCTGTCCCCGGTCGTCGTCCGGTTCCAGCCAGGCGATGGCATTGCGTTCGATCGCGGTGGCGAGGTCGAACAGCGCGAAGGTGCGCGCGCACAGGCCGAAATCGACCACCGCACTCACGCCTGCGTTCGCATCGGCCCGGCTCCAGAACAGGTTGGAGGCGTGCCAGTCGCCGTGCGTCCACAGGCGCGGCTGCGCGGCGGCGCGCGCCTGCACGCGCGCGTGCAGGGGGGCGATCGCCTCGCCCAGATCCGCGTCCCAGCGGCGGCCATCGAGCCAGCGCGCCAGCGCCGGGCGTTCGGGCAGCTGGGCACGCAGTGCGGCAATGGCGTCCCCGGCCTCGATCAGCTCCGTGCGCGCGACCAGCAGATGGGTGCCGCGCTGCGCGGCCTCGAATCCCTGCGCGGCGGCGTGCAGGCGTGCCAGCATCGCGCCGGCGGCGCGCGCGTGCGCGAGATCGTCCAGCGGCGTCCAGGATGGCGCGTCGCGGTAGAGGTCCTGGCCCGCGGCCGGCGCGTGCAGGTCCCAGGTCCAGTCGCCCAGGGCGACTGCGGTGCGGCCATCCGCGTCGGCGTGGATCGGCGGCACCGGAATCGCGTTCGCGCGCAGGTGGGCCGCGAACGCGTGTTCCTCGGCCAGCGTCGCGGCGCTGCGCACGCTGGCGTGGTGGCGTTTGGCGAACACCGGACCGGCCGCCGTCTCGACCCGCGCTGCGGCCGCCAGCGGGCGCGGGCTGTGCCAGCCGATCGCCTGCGGCGCGCTCAGCTCCGGATAGCGCGCGAACAGTGGCTCAAGCTCGTCCAGCGTCAGCGGCGGCCAGTCCGGCGGCACCTCGTCGCCGGTCAGGCCATGTACGCGGTGCGCGGGGCTGGCGCTCACGCGGCGGGCAGCCTGGCCAGCGCCTCCTGGATGCGCGCCGCAGGCTCGGGATCAAGGCCGCGCGCGGCATACTCCAGCACCTGTCGCGCCAGCGTCAGCCGGTCGCGCTGGACGAGCAGGTCGGCGGCCCCGAGCGCCCAGTCGCCCCGCACCGGATCGCGCGGCCAGCGTTTGATCATGGCCAGCCACAGGTCGATGGCCAGCTGCGCCTGGCCGCTGTCGCGTGCGCGCAGCGCCAGGCGATGGCCGTCCTCGGGCTGGTGCGGGGTGAAATCGCGGCTGGCGTCGAGCGATTCGCGCGCCAACCCGAGAGCGCGCCGGTCCTGCTTTTCCAGCAACAGCCGGTCGAGATAGGGCGGCGCATGCGCGAGCAGCGCGGCACCGTCGCCCTTGGCGCGCAGCAGCTTGCGGTAAAGCTCGTGCGCGTCGAGCGGCAGGGCGCGCTCGCGCATTTCTCCGGTCAGGCGGGCGAGCGCCGCCTCGGTCTGGCCGTCGGCCACCAGCGCCTGTGCTTCGTCCATCAGGTCGGTGTCGCGGTTGCGCAGCGCGGGCTTGCCGAAGCCGTCGCCCGGCTCGAAGCCCAGTGCCTCGCGGTACTGGAACACCAGGTAGCCCATCAGGTGGAAGGCCGCGAAGATGCCCCACACCGCCGCGGCGGTGGACAGCGGCAGCGAAAGCACGGGCGCGTGTTGCGACAGCCAGTATTCCGCCGTGGCGGCGCTGGTCTGGATCACGAACAGGAGGCCGAAGGCGGCGAAGTAGGGTGCGCCGATGCGCGACATGATCGCGAACGACGTGGCCGGATTGATCGCGTGCCCAAGCGTCCCGTCGATGGCCAGCGAGATGATCGCACCCGGCAGCAGCAGGGTGAGCACCAGCATTGCCAGGATCGCGCCGACCAGGCCGGCGATCAGGCCCGCCGCAAGGAAGAGCGCAAAATAGATCACCCACAGGCCGAGGAAGCGCCAGGCCACGCCGGCGTCGGTATGGGCGGTGATTTCGGGGGCCTCCATCTGCCCGTGCGCCGTGCGCAGCAGGATTTCGAAGGCGTAGCGGTAGGTCGCCAGCCAGATCACAATGCGCAGGATCCAGCCGATGCCGGGCAGAAGCCCGAGCAGGCTGCCCAGGCTGAACACGATCAGGCTGATCAGGGCCGCGCCGCGGAAGGGATAGCGTGCGATCTCGGGAAGGCGATTCCAGAACGGAACCGGTGCGTGGGTCGGGGACATCTGGGCCGCAGGTCGGGGAAAGGAGCGAAGCATGGCGCAGGCGCGCGCCGCCTGCCAGCGCGGCGCGGGGCCTCAGGCGGCTTCGTCCAGCACCGCGAGCTGTTCCTGCACCTGGCGCAGCACCTCTTCCCAGTGGCGCGGCTCGGCAAATCCGGGAAAGGCACGGGGAAAGGCCGGATCGTGCCAGCGGCGTGCGATCCAGGCGTGGTAGTGGATCAGGCGCAGGGCGCGCAGCGGTTCGATCAGATGGCGCTCGCGCCAGTCGAAGTCGCGGAACTCGGCGTAGCCTTCGGTCAGCCGTTCGAGCTGGGCCTGCTGTTCGTCGCGGCTGCCGGAAAGGAACATCCACAGGTCCTGAATCGCCGGGCCGGTGAGACAATCGTCCAGATCGACGAAGTGGGCGACGCCGTCGCGCCACAGGATGTTGCCGGGATGGCAGTCACCGTGCAGGCGCAGCGTGGCGAGGGGCTGCGCGCGCGCAAAGGCGGCATCGACCTGCGCCAGCAGCGCGGTGCCGAGGCGCCGGAAGCTGATGCGCAGATCGGCGGGAATCCGGCCCGAGTCGAGCAGAAAGCGCAGCGGCTCGTGGCCGAACCGTGCGGCATCCAGGGTCTGGCGGTGGCGAAAGTGCCGCCGCGCGCCGACGGTATGCAGGCGCGCCAGGGTCCGGCCCAGCTGCCGCAGCGTGTCGGCATCGTCCAACTCCGGCGCGTGGCCGCCCTGGCAGGCAAACAGGGCGAAGCGGAAACCGGCGTGGTGGAACAGGGTCGCGCCGTCGAAGGCGAGCGGTGCGACCACCGAAAGGTCGGCATCGGCCAGTTCGCGCGCGAAGGCGTGCTCCTCCTCGATGGCCGCGTCGCTCCAGCGCGCCGGACGATAGAACTTGGCGACCAGCGGCGCGGCGTCTTCGATGCCCACGCGATAGACGCGATTCTCGTAGCTGTTGAGCGCCAACAGGCGCCCGTCGCACTGCAGTCCGAGCGATTCGACCGCGTCGACCACCGCGTCGGGCGTCAAGCGCGCGTAGGGCACCTCGCCGGGCACGGGATCAGGCCGCGCGGCTGGCCCGCTTGCGATCGTTCTCGGTCAGGTGCTTCTTGCGCAGGCGGATTTCCTTGGGCGTGATTTCCACCAGCTCGTCGTCGTCGATGAAATCCAGCGCCTGCTCCAGCGAAAACTTGATCGCCGGCGAGAGCTGGATCGTGTCGTCCTTGCCCGCGGCGCGGATGTTGGTCATCGGCTTGGGCTTGATGGCGTTGACGGTGAGATCGTTGTCCTTGGAATGGATACCCACGAGCTGACCCTCGTAGACGCTGTCGCCTTCGGCGGCGAACAGCTTGCCGCGCTCCTGCAGCGGGCCGAGCGAATAGGCCGGCGTGGTGCCGGCGGCATTGGCGATCATCACGCCGTTGATGCGCTTGGCGATGGGGCCCTGCTCCTTGGGACCGTAGTGGTCGAAAACGTGGAACAGCAGGCCCGAGCCCTGGGTGAGGGTCTTGAATTCGTTCTGGAAACCGATCAGGCCGCGCGCCGGGATCTGGTATTCCAGCCGCACCCGGCCCTTGCCGTCCGGCTCCATGCCCTTGAGCTGGCCCTTGCGCGCGCCGAGCTTCTCCATCACGCCGCCCTGATGGATGTCCTCCACGTCGACGACGAGCTGCTCGATCGGCTCCATCGGCTGACCATCGATTTCCTTGATGATCACTTCCGGGCGCGAGACCGCCAGCTCGAAGCCTTCGCGGCGCATGTTCTCGATCAGTACCGACAGGTGCAGTTCGCCGCGGCCCGACACGAGGAACTTGTCGGCGTCCTCGAGCTGCTCGACCTTGAGCGCGACGTTGTGGACGGTCTCGCGCTCCAGACGTTCCTTCAGCTGGCGGCTGGTCAGGAACTTGCCGCCGGAAAGATCCTTGTTGCCGGCGAACGGGGAATTGTTGACCTGGAAGGTCATCGAGATCGTCGGCTCGTCCACCGTCAGCGCCGGCAGCGCCTCGGGGCAGTCCAGCGCGCAGACGGTGTCGGAGATGGTCAGCTCCTGGATGCCGGAAATGGCCACGATGTCGCCGGCCTCGGCGCTGTCCTGCTCGATCCGCTCCAGCCCCAGGAAGCCGAGTACCTGCAGCACCTTGCCCTGGCGCTTCTTGCCGTGCCGGTCGATCACCGCCACCGGCATGTTCTTCTTCAGCGTGCCGCGCTGGATGCGGCCGATGCCGATCACGCCGACGAAGTTGCTGTAGTCGAGCTGGCTGATGCGCATCTGGAAGGGACCGTCCGGATCGACCGGCGGGGCGGGTACGTGCTGCATGATCGCCTCGTACAGCGGCGTCATGTCGCCCGAGCGCACGTCGTCGGTCAGGCCGGCGTAGCCGTTGAGGCCGGAGGCGTAGATGATCGGGAAGTCCATCTGTTCGGCGGTCGCGCCGAGTCGATCGAACAGATCCCAGACCTGTTCCACCACCCATTCGGGCCGCGCGCCGGGGCGATCGACCTTGTTGATGACGACGATCGGCTTGAAGCCCATCGCGAACGCCTTCTGCGTCACGAAGCGGGTCTGCGGCATCGGGCCGTCCATCGCATCGACCAGCAGCAGCACCGAGTCGACCATCGACAGCACGCGCTCCACCTCGCCACCGAAGTCGGCGTGGCCGGGAGTGTCGACGATGTTGATGCGGTTGCCGCGCCAGTTGATCGCGGTGTTCTTGGCCAGGATGGTGATGCCGCGCTCCTTTTCCTGATCGTTGGAGTCCATTACGCGCTCGGCCAGCACGGTGCGTTCGTTCAGCGTCCCGGAGTTTTTCAGCAGGCTGTCGACGAGGGTGGTCTTGCCGTGGTCGACGTGGGCGACGATGGCGATGTTGCGCAGGCTCTGGATGGTCATGGTCGGAATCGGCAGTTCTGTGGCAGTCGGCGTTCGGCGGCAGCACCCGCAGTCCGGGCGCGCGCTTTTTCACGGGAACACGAAAACGCAGACGATCGTGGATCGTCTGCGCCCGGGCATCTCATGGTGCGGCGCATTATACGACAGGGCGGTGAACTGCGGGCATCCGCAGCGCCGATGCGCCGGCCCGACGTCTTTGGTAATAGGTTGTAACTATCATATTCATTGTAACAATCAATTTTACCTATTGTCTTGTGATCCCTACAATGGCCGGTGTCGGAGTCCAATGGCTCCGCCGATGTCACCCCCACACAGACCCAAGGAGAACGCGATGTCCCTCATCAACACCCAGATCCAGCCGTTTCAGGCCGATGCCTTCCACAACGGCAAGTTCGTCAAGGTCAGCGACCAGAGCATGAAGGGCAAGTGGTCGGTCGTGATCTTCATGCCGGCCGCTTTCACCTTCAACTGCCCGACCGAAGTCGAGGACGCGGCCGAGCACTACGCCGAGTTCCAGAAGGCCGGTGCCGAGGTCTACATCGTGACCACCGACACCCACTTCTCGCACAAGGTGTGGCACGAGACCTCGCCGGCCGTGGGCAAGGCGAAGTTCCCGCTGGTGGGCGATCCCACCCACGCGCTCACCAATGCCTTCGGCGTGCATATCCCGGAAGAAGGCCTGGCCCTGCGCGGCACTTTCGTGATCAACCCGGAAGGCGTGATCAAGACCATGGAAGTGCATTCCAACGAGATCGCACGCGACGTCGGCGAGACCCTGCGCAAGCTCAAGGCGGCGCAGTACACCGCCGCGCACCCGGGCGAGGTCTGCCCGGCCAAGTGGAAGGAAGGTGCCAAGACCATCGCGCCGTCGCTGGACCTGGTCGGCAAGATTTGATCCACGCCCCATCGCTGTTCCCATCCCCGCCGGCGCGGGGGTGGGAGCAGATCCCGGCCGCTGCACGCGGCGGTCGGGATCTGCTTCCACGACCAGGCCACAGTGCCCTGCACGGCGGGGCACTGCGCTGCAACTCACCTGAAACCCAAGGAGACGCACCATGCTCGATGACGGTCTGAAGGCCCAGCTCGCCGCCTACCTGGAGCGCCTCGTGCGCCCGGTGCACATCGTGGCCGCGCTGGATGATGGCGAGCCTTCGCGCGAGGTACGCGCGCTGCTCGACGACATCGCTGCGGCCTCGCCCAAGGTCACCCTGGAGCTGCGCGCGGAAGACGGCGTGCACGTCCCGTCCTTCGCCCTGACCAGCCCCGGCCAGGACATCCACCTGCGCTTTGCCGGCCTGCCGATGGGGCACGAGTTCACCTCGCTGGTACTGGCGCTGCTGCAGACCGGTGGCTATCCGCCCAAGGTCGAGGACGAACTGGTCGAACAGATCAAGGCGCTCGATGGCGAGTTCCGCTTCGAGACCTATTTCTCCCAGTCCTGCCAGAGCTGCCCGGACGTGGTGCAGGCGCTCAACCTGATGAGCGTGCTGAACCCGAAGATCCACCACGTCGCCATCGACGGTGCCTACTTCCCCGAGGAAGTGGAGGCGCGCGAGGTGATGACCGTGCCGACGATCTTCCTCAACGGCGAGCGCTTCGGCCAGGGCCGCATGGGCATCGAAGAGATCGTGGCGAAGATCGACAGCGGTGCCGAGGCACGCGAGGCCGCGAAGCTCAAGGACACGGCCCCGTTCGACGTGCTGGTGATCGGCGGCGGCCCCGCGGGTGCGGCGGCGGCGGTCTACGCCGCGCGCAAGGGCATCCGCACCGGACTGGCGGCCGAGCGCTTCGGCGGGCAGGTGCTGGACACCAACAGCATCGAGAACTTCATTTCGGTGAAGGAAACCGACGGGCCCAAACTGGCCGGCGCACTGGAAGCCCACGTGCGCGAGTACGAGGTGGACCTCATGAACCGGTTGCGCGCGCAAAAGCTGGTTCCCGGCCCCGAAGGCATCACCGTCGAGTTCGAGAACGGCGTTTCGCTGGTCGGCAAGACCGTGGTATTGGCCACCGGCGCACGTTGGCGCGACATCAATGTGCCGGGTGAAGCCGAGTACCGTACCCGCGGGGTGGCCTACTGCCCGCACTGTGACGGCCCGCTGTTCAAGGGCAAGAACGTCGCGGTGATCGGCGGCGGAAATTCGGGCGTGGAGGCGGCCATCGATCTGGCCGGCGTGGTCGAGCACGTCACGCTGATCGAATTCCTGCCCGAGCTCAAGGCCGATGGCGTGCTGGTGCGCAAGCTCTACAGCCTGCCCAACGTCACCGTGGTGAAGAATGCGCAGACCACCGAGATTCTGGGCGACGGCAGTCGCGTGACCGGTCTGACCTACGCCGACCGCGCCAGCGGCACCTCGCATCAGGTCGACGTGGCCGGTGTGTTCATCCAGATCGGCCTGGTGCCGGTTACCGACTGGCTCAAGGACAGCGGTGTGGAGCTGACGCGCCATGGCGAAATCGCGGTGGATGCGCGCGGTCAGACCAGCGTACCCGGCGTCTTCGCCGCGGGCGATGCGACCACCTCACCCTACAAGCAGATCGTCATCGCCATGGGCAGCGGTGCGACTGCGGCACTCTCTGCCTTCGACCATCTGATCCGCAGCAGCGCACCGGCCTGATTGGCGCGGCGGCCGGAGCGTCGTCGCCGCTCCTGCCGTCCGTGGGGGGGCCACGCGCAGCTTCGTCAGGGGAAGCGCGCGAGATGCGGTGAAGGCGTTCCGATCGCGTCTCCGTGGCGCTCGTCGAAGCATGCGGTCAGCAGGTGCAGGTGGCGTTCGCCTGCGGACGTGGCGCGGATGCCGTGCGGAAGGAATTCTGCCAGGCCGCGCGTCACCAGCGGCTGCAGCCGCTCCAGCGCCCGGGAAAAATGCTCGCGGAAAACGATGCCGTGGTAGCGCGCGACTTCCTCGAAGTCGATCTCGCCCCGGCACACCAGCTGCTGGACCACATCGGCGCGCGCCAGGTCTTCCGCGCCGAGCCGGGCGGCGCGCCAGACCGGCAGGCGGCCGGCGTCGATGGACGCCTCCCAGGACGCCGGATCGCGCGGATTCTGGAACAGGGTCGCGCCAACGTGGCTGTTGCCGCCGACGCCGATGCCGACCAGGTCGGAACCGGGGTGCGCGCTGTAGCCCAGCAGGTCGCAGTGCAGCGCGCGGTGCCGGCGCGCCTCGAGCAGTTCGTCGTGCGGCAAGGCGAAGCAGCACAGGCCGACGTGCCGGTATCCGCCTTCCAGCAGGCGCGCAAAGAGCGCTTCGCGGCGACCTGGCGCAAAGGTGGACGCGCCGGTGTCTGCGCCCGCCTCGGGTTCACGCAGCGCGTGGTGCAGGCTGATGCGATCGACACGCGCCGCCATCACCGATTCGATCGCGCGGATCGGGGTTTCCGCGACAGGGCCATCGCCCGCGGAAAGATGGACATGGACGTGGACGATGCCGTGCTGGCGACAGGTTTCGATCAGGGTGCGGGCGGCGCGGATCGCCGGATCGTCCGGTGCATTCGAGGCGGCCACGCCGATGAAGATCGCCGCGTGGTTGATACCGATTGCCGCCAGAGCTGCGACGTCGCCAGTCGTCGTGGCGAGTGGGTCCAGTTCCACCAGGCGCAGCGCGGCCCCGGTCACGGCGAACGAGAAATGGTGCGCCAGCGTGTCCAGCAGGTCGCGGATCCGCGTCGCCGCCAGGTGCGCCAGGGGTTGATTGATCAGGTGCACCTGTTCGACCTGACGATCGCGGTCGAACAGGGGAGAGAGCAGCGCGAGCTCCCCGCGCAGGCGCGCGAGATAGGCCTCGCCATGCGGTTCGTCGGCGGCGGCCTCGCCCGGGCGCATTCGGCTCGGGAAATGCACCGCAATGGAGAGCGGCCGGGGGATGGGATCGCCGTTCGTTCCCGCCGCCGCGTCCCGCAGCGCCTGCTCGGCACCCCGGATCGAGAACGGTCTGCCCGAACGATGGCACAGGCAGCCCGGGTGGGGCTGGTCGCGACAGGAGATGTGGATGGGCGTCGGAGAGGCTGGAAGCACGGGTCGGTTCACGCTGGCCTGTCGGGAGTGCGCGGTCGCGACCGGGTGGCGACACTGTCCACCGGATTCCGGAGCGCGCGCCCCGGAATCCACCATCGTTCCGGCCTGCCGCAATGGCGCGACGCGAGATGCGCGGGCGATGGATTCACCCTAGGGCCCGCCGGCCGGCGGCGTCATTGACTTGCGTCAACCCCGCGCGGGTTTGCCGCGGGCGTCAGGCGAGGCGCATCAGCAGTTTCCGATGCAGGCTTCGAGGTAACCGAAATAGCGGTCGATGTAGCTGATCCGGTTCTCGTGGTCGATCAGATAGGGGTTCATCAGGGTGTGGCGCAGGAGGATGAGGCGGTCGGCGTCACCGTCATCCGGGTCGAGCGTGGCCGGATCGATTCCCAAGGCCTCCAGGATGCGCTGCATGTCCCGTGCGCCCACGACCGCCGGGCGGATCGTGGTGGTCGAGGCGAAGAACTGCTTGACCTGGATGGGCTGGTCCGGATCGCTGTTGAGCTGGGCGTGGAGCCGCTGCAGGAAAGCGTTGGCGCGCGACAGCTTGCGGTTGCCCTGCGGGTTGAGCGCCAGGCACACCAGGTTGCTGTCGGGCGGGAACGGCACCAGGGCGTGGATGCGCCCGCTCATGTCGCGCACGAATCGTTCGGCGCGCTCGCGGAACGCCTCCGCCGCCTGCACGGTATGGCGCGGGATCAGGCCGAAGTGGGCGTGGTCGAGCGGCAGCACGCGGTGCGCAACGTAGACCGCCGCCGCCATCGCGCCGGGTTTGGAGCCTTCCGGGATGAACTGGCCGAAGTGGCGGTGGTCGAGCGCGTCGCCCGCGCTGTCGGCGCTGTCGAACACGTAGTCGGCCTGTTCGGTCAGCAGCGACATGGCGCGGTGGTCGCGACACACGAAGGCGCCCGCGCCGTAGGGCAGATAGGCGAGCTTGTGCGGGTCGATCGTGACCGAATCCACCTGTTCGAGCGCGGCGAAGGCGGCGTGGACCTCGGGCATCGGGAACTGGCGATAGTCCTGCCGCACTTCGTCAAGCGTGCGCAGGCGGCCGTCGGGATGGCGGAACAGGGTGGTCAGGTAGCCGCCCCAGGCCGCATCCACATGGATCGAGAACCCCAGGCCGCGCGCGCCGAAACGCGCGCGCGCATCGACCACGGCCGCGATCGGATCGATCGTGCCGTACTCGGTGGTGCCCAGCACGCCGACGGCCATCAGCACCGGCAGGCGCTCGCGCTCGCAGTCCGCGAGCGCCTGCTCCAGCGCCTCCGGGCACAGGCGCATGCCGCGTGCGGCGATCAGCTGGAGCTGGTCGCGGCCCAAGCCGATCATCTTGACACCCTTGCTCCAGGAGTAATGCGCGGTGATGGGGGCCAGCACCACGGGCGGTCGCAGCGTGGGATGACGTTCGAAGAAGGCATGCAGGCCCAGGTGCTCGATGCGCCGGGCCTGCACGCGCGCGCGCCAGCGCGTACGGTCCTCGGGGGACTGCGCGGCCAGCCAGTGTCGCCATTTTCCGAGCAGCTCGATCCCGGCCGCCGGGCCGAGGTTGAACGCCTGCCAGTCGTCGGCCGGAAGCCCCAGATCGGGCACGCCGGCCGCGAGCAGCGCCACCGGAAAGCCCTTGAGCGCCAGCGCCAGACGCAGCGACTGGAAATTGGCCAGGGTGCCGCCCGAAGTCAGGTGCCCGATCGCGCAGTCCGGACGCTTGGGGTCATCGGGCCAGCCCAGCATCCGCGCCAGCTGCAGACCGGCCTGCATCTCCAGCCGCAGCGTGACCGGCGCGGCGTCCTCGGTGACGTTGTTGGGGTTGTAGGGCAGGGTGAGGATCTGCGCGGCCAGACCCGGCAGCAGGAGGTCGGACACCATGTGGCCGAGGTAGCGCGGACTGTGGAAGGGCACCGAGCGCTTGAGCGCCGCCGAGAGCTGGTGCAGCTCGTTGCGCATCCGCGCTTCGAAGGCCTGATAGGCCGGATGCTGCGAGGCGCGCGTGGGAATGGCCGGCGGGTCTTCCGGATGGAAGTTGCGCCGCCAGTGCACGTGGTCGCGCAAGAACTCGACGACCAGGCGTTCGAGCAGGGCGTCGTTCTCGCCATAGGGGCCGAGGAAGCAGGCATCGAGCGTGCGCTGCTCGGCGTCGGGGATCGGCGCGGTGAGGCCGGGAGGAAGGTCGGGCGTGGTCATGCGCTCAGGTTAAGGCACCAAGCCCTGTCGCCGCCTGATTCAGGTCAACCGCGCGCCTCTCAATGCCTTGGGAGGGTCTGATTGTCGCTCACCATCCGGCGGAATGGTGCTGCGCGGGGGCTGCGACCAGGTACGTTTTTTTGTATTGCATTTTGCATACACTTTGACTTTAGTGGGCGCACAAGCGGCACCTGGCAAGCATCTCGCGATGCATACTGGAATAATGATACGTCTCATTCTAAATCTACTTCGATCAGATTTGATTATAAGGAAACATCACTTTCAAATACTCGCCGTCATACACCTTCGTAACAGAGTGGTCAAATGATCGCTATAAATCCGAATGGCTCGAAACTACTCCATTACAATATTCAATTCCTGTCCTTCTATGCGACTGCACAACTTCTCAATAATCGTCATCTGCTTCGCATTCGAGGCATCCAGGCTATCCGAATCAAGCATTATTGAGAGATATTGATAAAATATTGCAAGCCCAAATTGGGAGCGCAGTACTGGCGTCCCTATGTTAGGCGGAACTTGGACCATCAGAACACCTGCACTAATCCGTACCCGATCTTTCCAAGAAGGCTTGACATACCAGCGAATAATCATTTTTTTACCAGAAGCCAAGGCAAATCTGAATTTCGAACAATATCCCCAGGCATGTGCGTTGACCTCTTCTATCAAGCTATCGACTTCGAAGCGCCCGAATTGAGAAACATGATACAATTCATGGCTTAGCACATTGACAAATTCAGCGACTCCGTCGATGGCCGGCTTGTCACTGCTGAAATCTGAAGCAAAGGTCAAATCAAGTGTGTGGGATGGATCAATAATGGATTCACCATGGTGCTTAAAAGATGCCCCTTGTGGGAGAATCCAGAAATCGATGGATAATTTAGGGAGGCGCAATTTCGAACCTTCGCGCATGCCACCCATTCTACCCCAGATCTTTTGTATGTTATCCAGCGCGAGATCAATGAGCGCGGGATCGGGCGAGTAATCTTGGCTGGTGGTCAAAACGTTTATCACAATTTCATCTGTCTGCGATGCGCCCAATTTAATCCGGCGTAAATATTCATTTTCATGCGTCGCCCTCCCGTTGCCTACTTGAGCGGTGTTGATTGCAACGGCAGCACCACGCTTCGTCTTGAAATGAATTGTGTTAACAACCGTGTAACTATTTGCAGTGCAGGCTGTCATTATCACCAACAAGAGTGGTATGGGAAATGATCTTATTAAATGTTTCATGGCCAAAAATCCACTTGCTTTCGTGAGGGCGCTCGTTAGAAAAATCAGCCGGCATCACATGATGCCGTGGGAAATCGGGAGCCTCCCCGGCCCGGTGAAAATTGACGACACGACAAGATTGAACAAGGAATCAACCCGCCGAGAGGCGAGATGCTTCTATTTCTTTATCAACCGAAGCAGCGCGGAACGTGCCGTGGAGGGCGTGCCCATGCCAGGCTGAAATATTTCTCCCGTGGTCACCACGAGGTATTCCCCGCTCGGAGACATCGCTGTAACCCACATCGAAGGCCAATCCAGAATCTGCCCCAGCTTCCTCGGCGGCGAGGCGTTCGATTGCACCACGCTCATCCAATCCGTTCAGCGCCATCACCTGTGCCAGCACGCTCTTATCTACACTGCCAGGCTCGCCCGCCTGCGCGCTCAACGACGCACAGGCCGCCATGACGGCAACAGCCAAAGCCTGCTTCACGCAGCAGCTATTCACTGATTTCATGTCGCATTACTCCTTGCGGCTGATGAAAGGCACCTCCCGATGTCTTGGGAATCAGGCGGAGCACTCCCGCCCGATATTGCTGCAAACTTCCCCGAGGGGGTGTCGTGTACCCCGAAAACAGGATCCTGGTGCCGTCCGAAGAGACATCTACGATGCTCCTGTTCCAGCGATCCGTTAACTGGAATTCGCCTTCGCCTTCAAGGATGTCCCTCAGCGAGACAGCGCCGGTGTCCTGGGTCCAGAGCCATCCATCCGTGAGGTGCTTGGACAAACTCTCTTCCCAAACCACCTGATCCCCGACGATCAGGCTGCCGTCGCTGCTCATGACCGTTGCGCTGCTGGCGGTTGCTCCTTCCGGCATGCTCAGGTCCAGATAGGTGACAGCGCCGGAATGGTCCCGATACCAACTCAGGGGCGAGTGGGGAACTGGGTTGCCCATATAGCGGCCAGACCCGACTATCAGGCTGCAGTCGGCATTGCACGTTCTGGCAATCCCGAGCTGGACACCATCGTTGTCGAAAATGAACTGCATGGCATTGTCAATCCATATCGCCGCCCTGCTGGAAAACACGAGAATCGCACCAACAACGGTATCGCCATCATCCGATATTCCCAGAGGGGTTGCGAAATAGTCTTCGAGCAGGATTTGCCCGGTCTCTTCGCTCCATTTCCACGGGGGGGCATACCCTTCATGATTGACGAAACGGCCAGCCCCCGTCAGCCACTTTCCGTTCTGCGACATTCCATAGGTCACGTTGGTGGCGTAAACCGTGCCAGGCAAGGGCTGCCAGCCGGTCGCTTCCCGCCACATCACCAACTGATCATATGTGCTGCGACCCGTTTCTTCCGGGGGTGAGGGAATGACCTGGTAGGCGTAGACCGTTGCACCATCCGGGGTAACGAATGGCTGCCCGCCGCCTTCCAGCAGTTTTTCCCACTCCGTTCCTCCCGGGCGCAGGCGCACAACGCCGGCCCAGCCATCCCAGCGGCCGCCGCCGAGCACGGTGCCGTCATCCGCGATCGAGTTCATCTCGAAATGCACGGGGCTGAGCGGCGTGGTGTACGCGGGGACTGGCAGCTCCGTCCATTCCAGGTCATACAACTCCGTCAGCGTCGGCTTCACCCACGGGCAGGCCGGCTTCGCCAGCCGCGCCAGCACGTCCAGATCGAAGCGGCCCGAACCGAAGCCCGTGGCCGTGGCCGCGTACTCCGCCGCGCCGCTGTCGCAGGCGAGGTCCAGCTCCACCCGGCCCCACGGCGTGTGCTCCACCTGTGCCGGATCGAACGCCTCCCCGAAGCGCCCGCCGCGCGCCGAATACAGCGCCGGGAACACCAGCCGCCCGTTCTCCAGCGCGCCCGTGCCCACCATCCAGTACGGGTTTCCTTCCGGGTCGTAGGTGAACCAGCCCAGCGCGGCGCTGCCGTTCGCCAGCCAGGTCAATACGTAGCCCTGTCCGCCGTAGGCCGGGTCGTACCAGCCCCCGCTCTGGCCCGCCTCGGCGCGCACCGGCTCGCCCGGCGTGCCGTGGATCGGCGCGCAGCCTGCGGCCATCGTGCGCGTCAGCCGGGTCAGCGGAAAATCGCCGCTCTTGCCGAAGGCGGAAAACGCCACCCGGCCGTGCTGGCAGTCGGAAAACGAGATCACCGCGCTGCCCTTCACCTCGCGCACCACCTGGGCCGGGTCGTAGTCCGGGCCGAAGCGCCCGCCGCGCGGGGCGATCAGTTCGGAAAATACGATGGAATCGCCGCCCGGATCGCGCACGATGCGGCCCACGCCTTCCAGCCAGCGCGGCTCGCCCGCGTCGTCGAAGGTGAACCAGTACAGCGCCGCGGATTCCTCCGACAAAATCCCGACGATCCAGCCCTCGCCGGCGCGCGCCGGATCGAACCACATCGCGCTGTGGCCCGGCTGGATCGGAACGTAGGGGGCTTCGGCGCGGGCCGCGGCCGGAAGCGCGGCGAGCAGCAGGGCGCAGAGAAAAGCGGGGAAAAATCGGGAGAAAATGCTGCGCAGCGGCAGCCGGGGCGAAAGAATCAGGACCATGGAAAATACCTCCGCAAGCGGCAAAGAAACTCCCCCGTCCCGGGAGGCTAGCCCACGTGCGCCGGTCCGTCCATTCCCCGGATGGGATAGTGCTCCGAACTTCAGCTGGAATCTCGGCTTCGCCGGGATGAGGGATCAATTCTTGTTCAGAGCTTCCCTTGCGGCTGACCCGCGCCGGGGATGCTCCTCAGCCGCTGCAGCTGCCGCAGCACACCGACGGCAGGCGGACGACCTCGACCGTATCGGCGGGGTGGCCGGCGCGCTCGAGCGCGCCGAACAGCTCGCGGTCGAGCATGTTGGCCGCGACGCGCAGGCCCTGGCCGCGCGGGTCGAGGTCCACGATCGCGGCCGGGTCGATGTCTTCCAGCGCGTCGCGGACCCGATCGACGTCTACCGGTGCGGCGCTCAGGTTAATGGTGTATTCCATGAGATGACTCGCGGAAACGGAGCGGAAGCGGCGCGCCGGCGGCAAACCCGCCGGCGCGCCGCGATCATGATCGCGCTGCGGCACGATGTTTTCCACTCCGCGCCGCGCGCACGCGGCCGCGAGTGGATGGCCGCCGCGTCTCGGGGCCAGGTGCGCCGCCGCGACCTTACTGTGCGTCCTGCAGCCACTGCGGGTCGTCGAACATCTGCGGATAGAGCGCCAGCGCCTCGCGCATCTGCGCAATGGCCTGGGCCGGCGGCTCGGCTTCCGTGCGCACCGCCTTGGCACCGACCATGAACGTGGCCAGGAGGCCGTGCAGGGCGGCGTCGGCCTCGGCTTCCAGCTTGCATTCGGCGAACATGGTGTTGACGGCGTTCTGGATGTCCGTGCCCAGCGTCGCCGCCTGCGCTGCATCGATATGGCCGTGCTCGTAGTGTTCGAGCGTATCGACCGCGCTCCGGATGAGGCGCATGTTCGCGCGCAGCGGCGGATCGGTCGCCCAGGGCGTGTCCGGCAGCGCCACGGGCTCGCTCATGGCGTGACCGTCGTGGTGGTCATGCTCGCTCGCGTCGGCGGGAGCCGCGTGGTCGGCATGATCGGCGGAGTCGGCGGGGGGGGCATGGTCGGCGTGGTCGACCGCCGGTGCGCGATCTTCCGGCGTGGCTTGGGCCTGTTGCTGCGCCGCTTCCTGATTTTGCGGGGCCGACGGCGAGCAGGCCGGCAGCGTCAGCGCGGCTGCGGCGAGTGTGAGAAACGGGACAAGGATTCGCATCGACATGGGAGTACTCCGTGAGGGAATCAGGGGTCAGGATGAAGTCAGGATGGCAGGCGCTGACCCGTTGCGCCATGACAAGGATCAAACTCTCCCGGCGGATCGCTCAGGCAAGGCCGGGGTAGTCGGTGTAGCCGCGCTCGTCGCCGCCGTAGAACGTGGTGCGGTCGGGCAGGTTGAGCGGCGCACCCTCGCGCAGCCGCCTGACCAGATCCGGGTTGGCGATGAAGGCGCGGCCGAAGGCCACCGCGTCGGCGCGGCCGGAAGCGACCGCGGCGGCGGCGAGTTCGCCGTCGTAGCCATTGTTGAGGATCCATGCGCCGCGCCCGCCGGCTTCGCGCCAGGTGCGCCTGAGCGCGTCGTAGTCGAACGGCGTTTCGCCCTGCTGGAAATCGCGAGCGGCACCGGTCGCTCCCTCGATCACATGCACGAACGCGAGGTCGTGTACGGCCAGCGCGCGCACGGCGGCCTCGAAGAGCGGCTGGGGATGCGTATCGTTGGCATCGTTGGCGGCGGTGACGGGCGAAAGGCGGACACCGGTGCGGTCCGCACCGATGGCGCGCACCACGGCTGCGGCCACCGCATCGAGGAAGCGCACGCGGTTCCCGATCGATCCGCCCCAGGCATCGTCGCGGTGATTGCTGCCGGCGCGCAGGAACTGGTCGATGAGGTAACCGTTGGCACCGTGGATCTCCACGCCGTCGAATCCGGCCTCGCGGGCCGCCGTGGCGGCGCGCGCGAAGTCGTCCACGACGCCGGGGATTTCGCTGGCCTCCAGAGCGCGCGGGGCCGACACCGGCACGAAGTCGCCGCCGCCGCGTGGGTCGATCAGGTAGGTGTTCGTCCTGGCCATCAGCGCCGACGGCGCTACCGGCGCCGCGCCGCCCGGCTGCAGGGCCACATGCGAGATGCGTCCGACGTGCCACAGCTGCGCCACGATGCGCCCGCCGGCGGCGTGAACCGCCTCGGTCACCTCGCGCCAGGCATGGCGCTGCGCGGGCGTGTAGAGCCCCGGCACGTTGGCGTAGCCCTGCGCCTGCGGGCTGATGGCCACCCCTTCGCTGATGATCAGGCCGGCGCTGGCGCGCTGGACGTAGTAGGTGGCGGTGTGCGGCCCGGGAATGCCGCCCCGCGAGCGGCTGCGGGTCAGCGGAGCCATCACGATGCGGTTGGGCAGGTGCAGCGCGCCCATCGGCAGGGGATCGAACAAGGTTGTCATGGGGTGTGTCTGCGGGACATGGCATGACAACATGGGGACGCGGCGGCGCTTCGCCAAGCGCCGGGTGCGTTGCCAGCGTCGCTGCGGCGGCATCCGCCGTTCAGGGTCGGCGTTTCTCCAGCCGCAGCAGCAGGGTGTGGATCGTCGACCCGTCGCCGCGCGCCGGTCCGTTGCGGATCGGGTCGCTGGCCAGCAGCAGGTATTCGCCGCTGGGCGAGATGCCGCGGACGTGGATCTGGGGCCAGTCCGGCTGCAGGCCGGCGCTTTTCAGAACCTCCGAAAGCCGGACCAGGCCGATGTCCTGGCCCCAGAGCAGGGCACCGCGCACGGGCGGATCGTCGTGACTTGCGTATTCGCCGGCGGCCAGGCTGCCGTCGGCCGAGACGTGCTGGATGACATAGGGCCAGCCTCGCGGATCCTCCGCGCTGGCTTCGAGCGGGCCGGTGGGCGCGCTGCGGCCGTCGCGGGTCCAGAATCCCGCCACTTTGTTGTCGGCATCGATGTCGCTGGCGCGCCACTGGCCGTAGACGATGCCGGCATCGCGGCTGCAGGCTGTCGGCAAAATCAGGGTTCGGCCGGCGGCGTTGCGCAGTTCGGCAGGCAGACGCGGGCCGTCCCACTGCACCGCGACTGAATGGTCGGCGGACTCGGGAGCCGCGCCCGCCGGCCAAGCCGCGCCGATGATCCGGCTTCCGTCGTCCGAAATGCACAGCGGCTTGGTGCGGGCGTAGATCGCGCGGCCTGCCGGCAGTGCCTCCTGACCACCGTCGATGCTCCATTTCCACGGATAGGCGTCGCTTTCGCCGATGCCCGACTCGCCGGACTTCACCCGTCCGGCCTCGCCCACCGCGTAGCGCAGGTCGCGCGAGGCGGCGATGGCCTGGTTCCAGTACGGCTCAGGGAAACGGCCGTCGATAAAGGTGATGTCGACGAAGCCCGGGCCGCTGAGGTCCGCGTGAATCGGGGTCAGGCCGGTCTGGATGCCGTACGGCGTGAAGACCGCATGGTTGTAGAGGAGCGTCCCGGCATGGGCCATGATCGGGACCACGCCGTCGCTGCGCGAACCCGTGCGTTCCCACCTCGTCGCGCCCGGCGCGAGGATGATCGGCTGGAAGCGCGCGCGGTAGGCCGGGTCGATGAAGCCGGGATGCTCGCCGGGCAGCAGCGAGATGTAGTCCACCGCCTCCTGGCGCGCGTAGCCATGCGCGGTGCCGTCGTCGGCCACGGTGGTGGCGAGCACCAGATCCTGCCAGCCGTACTGCCAGGGCGGCGGCTCCGTGCCGGGCGGCGGCGTGATGGCCAGGCGTGGCGGCCCCACCGTGGCCGGAAGCTCGGTGAGGCTGATCGCGTACAGGTCGGTCAGCGCGGGCTTGACCCACGGGCAGGCCGGTGCCGCAAGTGCAGTCAGCCGGCGCAGCTGCATCGTGCCGGCGGCAAAGCCGGGCTCGGTTGGCGTGTAGGCGGCGTCGCCCGTCGTGCAGTCCAGGCGCAGTTCGAGCCGGCCCCACGTGCGACGCTCGACGCCCGCGGGCGAAAACGGATCGACGAATCGCCCGCCGCGCGCCGACTGAAGTCGGGGGAACACCAGGCGGTCTGCTTCCAGGTGCCCGGTGCCGGTGAGCCAGTAAGGCCGCCCCTGCGGATCGAAGGTGAACCACACCACGCCGACGCTGCCATCGGCCAACCACGCCAGCGAAAATCCCTGACCACTCGTGGCCTGCTCGTACCAGCTTCCGCTTTGTCCGGCGTGATTCAGCACCGGCTGGCCCGGCACGCCGTGGGCGGGGCGACAGCCCGAACCCATGGTGCGGGTGAGGCGGGTCAGCGCGAACTCGCCCTGTCGTCCGTAGGCATCGAATGCGATCGTGCCGCGGTCGCAGTCGCGGAATCGCAGGGTGGCGCGGCCCTGGCGCTCGCGCACCAGGTCGGCCGGATCGAACTGCGGCCCGAAGCGCGGACCGTGGACGGCGTAGAGGTCGTCGAAGACCACGGTGTCACCGTCCTCCCCGCGCTCGATGCGACCGGCACCGCCGAGCCAGCGCGGATTGCCGTCGTCGTCGAAGGTGAACCAGTAGAGCACCGCGCCGTCGCCGGGCAGCACTTCAAGCACCCAGCCCTCGCCGCTGCGCGAGACGTCGAACCACATGGCGCTGTGGCCCGGTTCGACCTTGGCCCACTCGGCCGGCACGGCGGCCACGAGCCCTGGAAGGCAGAGAAGTACGGCCATCAGTGCGGCAAGCATCGATGCGGCAGGCCGCGCGAGGCGCGGTGCGTGGCGGCGTTTGAGACGGAACATGGGCGTGGCCTTGGCAGCGTCCTGACAGCGGGACGGAGGATTCGAAAGCCGGCTTCGCATGGCTGTACTGCGGCGTGCGAAAACCTCCGCGTCAGCGGCGCGCCCGGGCGTGCCGCGCATCCCTGTATCCCGGATGCTCACGGGAGACAGGATCGATGTCAAACCAGACGCCGCGTCCGGGTCAATCCTCGATCTGCGAAGCGGCGAATTCGGCGTCGAGTTTTTCCATCGCATCCAGCGGTTTCAGTTTTGCGGCCTTCTCGTATTCACCGGCGGCCTGGTCTTCCTTCTTGCTGCCGTACAGCAGCATCAGGCCGTTGCCGTATTCGATGTGGGCGATGGGGGAATTGGGGGTCAGTTCGATCGCTCGCTTGAGGAGGCTTTCGCCGGTCGCAGCCTTGGCCCCGTAGGTGAGGCCGGCGATCAGCCCGCCCACCTTCGACACGACCTCGGCGTGGTAGAGGCCCAGCGCGGTGTGCGCTTCGGCGTGGTCGGGCGCGCGTTCCAGGGTGCGCTGCAGCGCGTCGCGGACCTTGCCCGCCAAGCCCTGGGTCAAGGCCTTGGCGATCGAGATCGACTGGCTGTAGCGGCCCAGCGCGAAGGCGTAGCGGTAGTGCGAGTTGGCCTCGTCCGGCAGCGCGGCCATTGCGGCCTCGGCCAGGGTGACCAGCTCGGTGTAGCGCTTCTCGCGCACCGCATCGTCGTCGGCGAGGTGGGTGGCGTGGATGCCTGCGGCCTTGATCGCCACGGACGCGCCGAGCGGACCGAGCCCGGTTCCGGCCTCGAACGCCTGCTGGAAGTCGCCGCGGTGGAACGCGCGCCAGGCCTCGGCCAGCGCCTCGGCAAGTTCGCCCGCCTGCGCCACCTTCCCGAGCTTCGGGTGCTGCTTCAGCAGCGCGGCGACGCGGGCCTCGTCGGGAAACGGCTCCAGATCGCCGGCGTGCAGCTTGGGCCACGCCTTGGCGAGCTTGGCTCCGGCGTAGTCGAACTTCGGGTCGGGATGGGGAAACGGAGCCCAGCGGGTTTTCTTGGACATGACGGCAGCTCGTGGCGAAGTGCGGCCAGCATTGCAATCGCGGTGGCGCTTGGCAAGGCGGCAGCCCCGGATGCGGCGGTGCGGCCGCGCGGTGCGCAATCGAAGTCCGTCGCGCCGGCGCGGATAGTGTGTTTGCTCGACCCGCGCTGCCTAGCCTGCGACTGGCAGAACCGTTCCCGGCCGCGTGGCCGACCCTTCAGGAGATGAAAGCAATGGTCAAGCAAGCGAAGAATCCCGGCGTCGATCCGCGCGACCTGTGGCTGGCCGGCCTGGGTGTGGTATCCCTGACCCGCAAGCAGGCGACGAGCACCTACGGCACCCTGGTGCAGGAAGGCACCCAGTTCCGCGATGCCGCCGCCAAGCGCATCGATGCGCTGAACAAGCAGGCGCGCGCGAATCTGGACGAGGTGAAGGCCAGGGTCGAGGCGGGCATCGACCCGCTGCTGGCACGCGCCACCGAGGCTTACGGTGCGGTCAAGAGCGGGATCGAGGCGCGCCTGTCGCCGGTCGTGGCGGCGATCTCGAAGAAGCCGGCCAAGGCCAAGTCGGCGCGCAAGGCCGCCCCGGCAAAGAAGGCCAGCGCCGGCAAGGCCGTCGCGAGCAGGTCCACCGCGGCGAAGAAGTCCGTCAAGAAGGCCGGCAGCGCGGCGCGCGGCACGGTGAAGAAAGCCGCCTGATCCGCTGCCGGCAAGTGCGGCAACGACAGGCTCCGGTTTCGGAGCCTGTCGCGTTTTGGGGAAGGAAAGTCGCGGCGTGCTTCAGTCGCGGCGTGCGACGAGAGGCATGAAACGGCACCAGGCCCAGGTCAGCGGCAGGGCGATGGCGACAAAGCAGATCGTCAGCGAGAGGGGCCAGTGCCGCGCCGTCGATCCGAACAGCATGAAGTCGAGTACCAAGACCGCAGGCACCATGAGTGCCGACAGCGCGAGCATCGCCATGGCCGGAAGCCACGCCGCGCTGATCGGCTTGCCGCAGGCCGGGCAGGGAATGCGCCGCATCGGCCCCAACCCGAGTTTCTTCCAGCACGGGATGACGGCTTGGCCGCAGTGCGGACACGCCGAACGCGCCGCCGTCATCCTCAGCGCCGATCCGGCAGGTAGGCCTCGGCCAGCTGGTTGAGGTGCAGACGCTCGGCGTCGCGCAGGAACGGGGCCAGCAGCATGAAGACCTGGTGGATGCCCAGGCGAATGGCCTCCTGCTCGTCGCGCTCGCCGCGCACCGCGCTGAAGTTCAGCCAGAACGTGGCGATGACGAGGATGTTGTCGGCGGTGGCGCGGATCTCGTCGGCCGAGGCGCGCATCACGCCGGCGCGCACCATGGCGCGCATCACCCCGGTGGCGTTGTCCGAGGCGCGTTTCAGGATGCGGGAAAAGTGCAGGCGCAGCTTGCGGTTGCGGGTCAGGATGTCGACCAGATCGCGGAACAGGAAGCGGTAGTCCCAGATGCACTCGTAGACCGCGTGCAGCTGCATCCAGAGGTCTTCCAGCCCGGGCAGGCGGTCGTCGGGCACGATCAGCACCCGGTCGATGCGCTCTTCGTAGCGCGCGAACAGGTGCGCGACGATGTCGTCCTTGTTGCGGAAGTGGTAGTAGAGATTGCCGGGGCTGATTTCCAGCTCGTCGGCGATGTGGTTGGTGGTGACGTTGGGTTCGCCCAGCGTGTTGAACATCACCAGGCTGGTGTCGAGGATGCGCTCGCGCGTGCCGCGTGCCATGGATCAGCCGACGAGCTTTCGCACCAGCGCGACGTACTTCTTCATCGCCTCCTCCCGCGAGGTGCCGGCCAGTTTTCCCCAGGCGTCGTACTTGGCGGTGCCCACGAAGTCGAAGAAGCCGGGCTTGGGGCCGTTGACGTCGCCCTCCGATCCCTGCTTGTAGAGGGCGTAGAGCTTGAGCAGGGTGTTTTCATCGGGGCGCTCGACAAGGCTTTTCACGTCCTTGGCGGCCTGTTCGAACTGGGCGGAAAGATCGGGCACGGCAGGTTCCTTGTGGTCGAGCGCATCGCGCGTGGGCAGTGTCATAACATGCGCCCGGGAATGCGTCAAAGGCGGGCCCGATATCCGGGTGACAGTGCGGGGCTATCTGGTTATCGTTGCGCGAACGATCAGTCACGCGGTGCGGGGGCGCGCAGGGCGCAGACGCGGACGCGGGCCGATGCACGAGGAGAGGGGAGCATGAGCTATTTCGTCACCGGTGCCACCGGTTTCATCGGGCGCCACCTGGTCGCCAACCTGCTAAAGCGCAAGGGCACGGTGTATGTGCTGGTGCGCCGAGGGTCGCAGAAGAAACTCGACGCGCTGGTCGAACGCATGGGCTGGGACGCGCGGCGCATCGTCGCGGTGCCGGGCGATCTGGCCAAGCCACGCCTGGGCGTGAGCGCCGACAAGGTGGACGAGCTCAAGGGCAAGGTCCGGCACTTCTTCCACCTGGCCGCGATCTACGACCTGGCGGCCGATGGACCGAGCCAGGTACTGGCCAACGTCGAGGGGACGCGCAACGCCGTGGCGCTGGCCGAAGCCATCAGCGCCGGCTGCTTCCACCACGCCAGCTCGATCGCGGTCGCGGGGCTGTATCCGGGCACCTTCCGCGAGGACATGTTCGACGAGGCCGAGGACCTCGATCACCCCTATTTCCGCACCAAGCACGATTCGGAAAAAGTGGTGCGCGAGGAATGCAGCCGGCCGTACCGCATCTACCGTCCCGGCATGGTGGTGGGGCACTCGAAGACCGGCGAGATCGACAAGATCGATGGGCCCTACTATTTCTTCGGCGCACTCAAGAAGCTGCGCGAGATGATGCCGCCGTGGATGCCGATGATCGGCATCGAGGGCGGGCGGGTGAACCTGGTGCCGGTGGATTACGTGGCCGACGCGATGGACCACATCGCGCACAAGCCCGGCCTCAACGGCGGCTGCTTCCACCTGACCGATCCGAACCCGCGCCGCATTGGCGAGGTGCTGAACCTGTTTGCCCGCGCCGGCCACGCGCCGCAGATGACCATGCGGCTGGATGCGCGGATGTTCTCGTTCGTGCCGTTCCCGATCAAGGCGACGCTGGGCAACCTGCCGCCGGTCAAGCGCTTCACCGGCATGCTGCTGCGCGACCTCGGGATTCCGAAGGAGGTGATCGGGCTGATCACCTATTCCACCCGTTTCGATTCACGCGAGACCGAGCGCGCGCTCAAGGGCAGCGGAATCAGGCTTCCCGACCTGGACGACTACGCCTGGCGCCTGTGGGACTACTGGGAACGCCATCTGGACCCGGCGCTGTTCGTCGACCGCAGCCTCAAGGGCAAGGTCAAGGGCAAGGTGGTGCTGATCACCGGCGGCTCCTCGGGCATCGGCAAGGCCACCGCGCTGAAGGTCGCCGCGGCCGGGGCCACGACGATCATCGTGGCGCGCGGCGAGGAGGAGCTCTTTGCCACCCGCGACGAGATCCTCGCGGCGGGCGGCACCTGCCACGCCTACACCTGCGATCTGGCCGACATGGTCTCGTGCGATGCGCTGGTGGACAAGGTCGTCGCCGAGCACGGCGGCGTGGATGTGCTGGTGAACAACGCCGGACGCTCGATCCGGCGCTCGATCGAGCTGTCCTACGACCGCTTCCACGACTTCGAACGCACCATGCAGCTCAACTACTTCGGTTCGCTGCGGCTCATCATGGGCTTCCTGCCGAAGATGACCGAGCGCCGGCGCGGGCACATCATCAACATCAGCTCCATCGGCGTGTTGGCCAACTCGCCGCGCTTCTCGGCCTATGTGGCCTCCAAGGCGGCGCTGGACGCCTTCAGTCGCTGTGCGCAGGGCGAGCTTTCGGGCAAGGGCATCGTGTTCACCACGATCAACATGCCGCTGGTGAAGACGCCGATGATCGCCCCGACGAAAATGTACGACAGCGTGCCCACGCTCACGCCGGACGAGGCGGCGGATCTCGTCGTGCAGGGCATCATCGAGCGGCCCAGCCGTATCGCCACGCGCCTTGGCATCTTCGCCAGCGTGGTCAACGCGTTGGCTCCGAAGGCTTACGAAGTGGTGATGAGCACCGCGTTCGAGCTGTTCCCCGACTCGGCCGCTGCCAAGGGCCTCCCGGGCGCGCGTGAGGGCGATGCGCCGCAGGCCACCAGCGAGCAGATCGCCTTTGCGGCGCTGATGCGCGGGGTGCACTGGTAGGCGCAGGGCGGGTTCCCGCAGCAGAAAAAATCGGGCCCGCCATGTGCGGGCCCGATGCGTATGGCGCTGCGGCAGCCGCCGTCAGCGCAGCGGAGCGGATTCGAATCCGTCGGAGAAGATGGCTTCGGCCACCGCTGCGCAGTCCACGTCCACGTTGGTGACATTCGCCGCGCCCACGATGCCGTTCGGGTTGGACACCGTGCACGCCTGCCCGGTTGGCTGGGTGTGGACGGTGACCGCATAGGCGTCGCCCGAGGGCAGGCCGGGGGCGAAGGCGTAGAGGCCGTTGCTGCTGCGCGACAGGGTCAGGTTGCCGTTGAGCTGGAGCACCAGGGTGCCCGCCGTCATCCCGCGGATCCGCCCACCGATGCTGTAGCTCTGCGGCGGGATGTCGGCACAGTTCACCGCGACGTTGGTGACGTTGGCTCCGGCGATGGTGCCGCTGCCGTGGGCGATCGAACAGGTCTGCCCGCCGGGCGCGCTGTTCAGCGTCACGGCGTAGGGCGTCCCGTTGGCGAGCGGGGTGGGGAAGGTGAAGACACCGTCCGTTGGAACCGCCAGCGCCGCGCCGCCGTTGAGCCGCAGGCTCAGGCCGCTGCCGGAGGTGCCGCTGGCCGCACCGCCCACGGAATAGGATGCCACGGGGTTCACGGTGAGCGAGACGGGAACCTCGAACGCCGGGTTGACGGGATCGCTGCTGTCGACGCACAGCCTGGCACCGTAGCTGCCGGCCGCCAGCAGCGCGGCGTCGGCGGTCACCGTGATCTGCGTCGAACCGCCGCTCGACACGCTGCCGCTGGCGGGCGTCGCGTCGAGCCAGGCCACCGCGCCGGGGCTGGCGCAGCTGGCGGGAGCGGTGGTGACCAGATAGTCCAGCGTGCTGCCCGGGCCGCCACCGTTGCCGAGGGTCAGCGCGGCGCTGGCCGAGCTGCCGGCATTGGCGCTGAGGCTGATCGACGCGGGCGTGAGGCTGGCGACCGGATCGGGAATGGTGCCGGCGATGGGGGCCAGCGTCTGCAGCGTGTAGCCTGCCGGCGATCCGGATTCGGCCACGCGCAGCTCGCTGATCGAGGCGACAGGCGGGCGGTTCGCGGTGATCGAAAAAGCATAGAGGGTGCCCCAGTCGAGCGTTGCGCCGGCGGGTGCGGTCCACGAAAGCTGGCCGCCGGTGCTGCTGGCGATCCAGTCGTTGCCGGCGTCCAGGTCGCCGTCGCTGAACCACAGATCGGTGATCGTGGCGTCGCTCGGCACCGGCAGGCTGAAGCGGTCGAAGCCGGTGCTGCTCAGCACCCGCAGGTTGGGCTCGCTGCCCTGCATGACGGCGCGCGAGAAGTCGAGGTTGTGCAGGGCGTAGTCGTAGCGCCAGGTGCCGTTGCCCAGATCGGTGGCGCGCACCGCGAGTTTGGCGCGGCCCTCGGGCGTATCCAGCTCGACGTTGGCCACCTGGGTGCCGGCCGGCACGCTTTCACTCACCCATCGGTCCGTGACCGAGCCGAGCTTGAAGTCGGAATAGCCCAGGTTCCAGGCCGATCCGCTCCAGGTCGGCGTGGCCACGACCGAGGCCTGCGAGTTGTAGATGTTGATATCGTCGCGCGCGATGTACCAGGAGTCGAACAGATAGGTCGCGCCGGGGTTCTTGGTGGCGCTGATCTGCGGCTCGTGGACGACCATGCGGCGAACGTAGCCGTCATTGGCAGGTTGCGGGTTGGTGTTGCTGCCGACGCAGCCGGGATCGAACAGCGAGCCGCAGCGGCCCCACAGGCCCCGGGCCGGGACGATCTCGCTGCGGAAGGACAGATCGCCGTTGGTGTCGTTGTTGCCGTCGCTGTAGGTGTCCGAGCAGCCGCGTCCGAGGATGTGGCTGTCGTGGTTCTCACCCGGTTCACAGCTGCTGTTGGTGGTGAGCCAGGCGTGCTTGACCCCGGAGCGGGCGATCTGCTCGATGCGGCCGTTGGCGTTGATGCGGTACAGGTTCCAGATCAGGTAGGGGTGCTGGTCGTTGCCGTGTGGCGCGTAGTTGCCGGTGAACTTCTGGCGCCAGGGAATATCGGCGCCCCACAGCGCCGTGCTGGTGCCCAGCGCGCCCTGGCTGGGGATGGTGACCTGGCTGGTGCCGTTGTTGCGGTTGTTGCGCAGGGTGGAGCTGGGTGCGAACACCATGCGCCCGCTGCCGTCCGGCCCGGTCGTGCCGCTCTGGCGCTTGCGCACCAGGGACATCGATTGCATGAAGAGGTCGGCCTGGTAGATGGTGCCGGCCGGCTGGCCCGGTACCGGATCGCCGTGCCAGTGGCTGGGCACCGGATCGGCGGCCGGGATCAAGGCGCCGTTGGGGCCGTCCGCCACCAGCAGTTCGGTGAGGATTTCCAGGTCCGCCACCGACTGGTGCGCCATCCAGGGCGCGCTCATGCGCTCGGCGAGCTGCCAGGAAATGCGCATGTCGGCGGTGTAGATGGCCAGCACGCGGCCCTGGCCGACGATCTCGTACATCAGCCGGTCGATGTAGAACCAGGCCTTGCCGTCCTGGCTGACGACGTCCAGGAACATCGGGTTGAGCGGACTGGGCTGGAGGCGAAAATCGGTGAGGTCGATCGTGCCGGCGTCGTTGGGCAGGGTGATGAGGTAGCCGCCTTCCACCTGCAGCGAGCCGCCGGTGAATCCGTCGAACTGGTGCTGGTGGGTGCGGAACTGGATGCTGCCGCTGCGGCGCATGGAGAAGAGGTCGCCCACTGCGGCCTGGCGCAACCCGATGCCGTTGTCGGTCAGGCGCGGTGAGTCGAGCGGCAGGCTGCGTTCCGGGGTGCCGATGACGGCACCTTCGTCCTGCAGGTACTGGCTCCAGCGCAGCACCACCGAGCCGCCCCAGGCCGCCCATTGGGTTTGCGCGGCGGTGGCTTTCGACGTGGGCGACGCCTTGGCGTCGGCGGCATGTCCCGCAGCCGATGCCAGCGCCAGGGAAAATGCAAGGGGAATCAACATGATGTATTTCATCGGGTCACTGCCTGCTGGGAACAAGTGGCGTATCCGTCCGGCTTGCGGAACTCCGGGCGGTGCGCATTCGGGGGGGCTATTCAAAGCCGTCGCGGAAGATTTCCGTCGGAACCGCAAGATGGATGCTTTGGATCAGTTCGGGCGGTGACTTGCCGTACGTTTCCCACAGCGCGTGCATGAACTGGCCGCGCGTCTGGTCCTTGGGGCCGACCACGGCGGGGCGGTTGGGGCCGCCGGCGCACAGGAGATTTTCGCCGGCAAAGCCGCGTTCGACCGCCTGGTTGCGCAGGAACTCGATGTATTCCCGGCTCGAGGTCTGATAGTAGAGCCGCGCCGTGACGGTGAACGGGGCCTGCGCGCCGGCCGGCAGCGTGACGACGTAGTCAGCCTGATCGTGGTTCACCAGCACGCCGCTGCCGGGCGTGGTTTCCGGGTAGACGTGCGCGACCGGCCGCAGCTGATAGCCGTTCGGATCGACGGCGGTGGCGGGGCGAAAGCCCAGCGGCGGAATGCGGTTGTCCTTGACCACGCAGTCGTTGAGGGCGAAGTGGAAGATGGGGCGACCCTGGTCGTCCTTCACGTCGCAGGTGCCGGTGCCGTTGCGGTTCCAGATGCCCTGCAGCACCTCGTAGACGCGCGCCTGCGGATCCTGGTCGAGCGTGGCACTGGCGATGTCGTAGGCGGCGCTTTCGAACACCAGCGCACTGGCGGCATCCTTCACCTGCAGGTTCAGCCACATGCGCCGCCCTTCGCCGTAGCCGCTGGGGAGCTTGTGGCCGGAGCGGTTGGTGACCGTGATGCGCGCGCCCAGACTGCCGGGCGTGGTGGCGCTCGGCGCGGTGTAGGCCGTGAGCGTGGCTTCCAGTGCGGCGGCCGAGGCGAGCATCTGGCGCGCCCATTCGACGGTGTTGGTCAGCTCGGCCTGGCGGCCGATGCCGCCGCTGCTGCCGGGAATGGCGGAGGTGTCAGAGTACTCGCCGCGGATGATCTGCGGGATCCAGGTATTGCCGCCCGCGAAGGCGTGCACCGGCAGGTTGCCGCTGCGGTTGGGGCCGCCGACGGCGGCGCTGGCGTTGGGGTCCTGGCTGTCGGGCATGTGGCAGCCCTGGCAGGCGCGCGCGTTCGGGTCGCCGGATTGGGCGTAGGCGCTCTGCTCCCACTCGCTGTAGGTGCGTTCGATCGGGAAGGGCTGCCCGGTGTCGGTGCCGTCGTCGAGCTTCAGGGTCTTGAACGGCCCCGTGCCGAGGTCGGGCGAGGAGACGTCGTGGCAGCCGCCGCAGACCGCGCCGTCGGCATGGAAGGCCGATTGCGACCAGGGGTGCGGCGGGCCGAAGCCGCCCGGCGCATAGCTGTACGGCCCGCGCCGGCACGGCTCGCCGTCGCTGCCGTTGCATTCGGTGTCGTCGACCCAGGCATCGCCGTTGCCGATCCGGACCGGTTCGCCGTTGGGCCCTTCGGGCGAGAGGCGGTGGCAGTAGTGGCACGCCACGCCTTCGTAGTCGCTGTTGAAGTCGGTCGCATCGAGCGTACCTTCCAGCAGGCAGCCGGCCGCGCCCTTGGCCAGATCGGAGACCTGTCCGCCGCCGCCGGTCTTGGAGACCCGGCCGCCGTACCAGCCGGCCGGCGTATGGCAGCGCAGGCAGAAGTCACCGACGCCTGGAACATCCGCGTTGGCCACATCGAGTGCCGCCCAGAACAGCGGGTCGCGCATGGCCTGGGCCATCATCGATCCACCCCAGGTGGATGCAGGCCGGTACTGCTGCTGGCTGCTGTTCGCCGCGCCGTGGCAACCGCCACACGATCCGGCAGGCTGCAGCGGAAACAGCAGCCCCGGCTGGGTGCCGTGCGGGGTGAAGTCCGTGCCGCCGACGGGCGACAGCAGGTTCGCGACCGACCACCAGTTCGGTGCGGGTTCGGCCCGGGCCGTGAGCGTCCCGAGTGCGAGCATCAGCACAATTGAAACAGGCAGGAACCTTGGATCAGGCATCAATGGCGTCACACGGCAGCCCCGGTGGGCGGACGACCCCTGTTGGACGCCTCCGGGGGAAACGGCGTCGCATCGTGAACGCGGCCGAGTCTAGTGGCAACTGGATCGCATCGTCATGTGCAGTCGCGCAAAGGCAGGCACCTTGAGTGGAATGGCGCACGGACGGTTACACTGCCGCCCTGCGTGCGTCCTGACGCTGCGGTCCGGCCGATCCGGCCCGGCCCGGTTCGCGACGAACCCGCGGCCCGCGTTGCGGTCTGACGCCCGGGCGCACGCCGACTCCCCCGATCTGATCCGGATACCGCAATGAATCCCTTTACCTGGCCGTTTCGAGCGCAATTCGCCTTTGGTGCCCTCGCCTGCGCGGCACTCCTGGGCTATGCGATCTACTCCCAGTACCAGCTTTTCCTCGATCCCTGCCCGCTGTGCATCTTCCAGCGCGTGGTGTTCATCGCCATGGGCATCGTCTTCCTGCTGGGCTTCCTGCACGGTCCCAAGGGCTGGGGGCGCAAGGTCTACGGCACGCTGGTGTTCTTCATCGGCATGGTCGGCGTCGGCATCGCGGGTCGCCACGTCTGGCTGCAGCACCTGCCGCCGGATCAGGTGCCGGCCTGCGGTCCGGGCCTGGAGTACATGCTGCAGGCGTTCCCGATGCAGAAGGCCCTGTCCATGGTGTTCACGGGATCGGGCGAATGTGCCAAGGCGGACTGGTTTTTCCTGGGCCTGTCGATGCCGGCCTGGACCCTGATCTGGTTCGCCTTCCTGGCCCTGGGCGCGCTCTGGGCCGGGTTCCGCCGGCGCTGAGCGCCGCGCGGGCGCGCCGTGGCGCGCTGTGGCATGATGGCGCACCGCAACATTTTTCCGGAAACCGCCATGAGCGCTGCCGAGAATCGCCCCGAACCCGTCCGTGACGCCGAGCGCTGGTCGCCGGAGTCGTGGCAGGGTTTCCCGGCGCTGCAGCAGCCGGTCTATCGCGATGCGGAGGCGCTGGCCGCGGCCAAGGCCGAGCTGTCCCGGCTGCCGCCGCTGGTGACCTCGTGGGAAGTCTTCGAGCTCAAGCGCCAGCTCGCCGAGGCGCAGGAAGGCAAGCGCTTCCTGCTGCAGGGCGGCGATTGCGCCGAAAGCTTTTCCGACTGCGATTCGACCATCATCTCCAACCGCCTCAAGGTGCTGCTGCAGATGAGCGTGGCCCTGGTCTACGGCCTGCGGCTGCCGATCATCCGGGTCGGTCGCTTCGCCGGCCAGTACGCCAAGCCGCGCTCGGCCGACACCGAAACCCGCGACGGGGTGACCTTGCCCTGCTATCGTGGCGAACTGGTGAATGACGCCGCGTTCACCGCGCAGGCGCGCGAACCCGAGCCGCGCCGCATGATCAAGGCCCACGCGCGTTCGGCGATGACGATGAACTTCGTGCGTGCGCTGATCGAGGGTGGTTTCGCCGATCTGCACCACCCCGAATACTGGGATCTGGACTGGATGCGGCATTCGCCGCGCGCGGCCGACTACCAGCACATGATCAACGCCATCGGCAGCGGCGTGCGCTTCATGGAAACGCTGTCGGGCACGCGCATCCACAACGTCAACCGCGTCGATTTCTTCACCTCGCACGAGGCGCTGCTGCTGCCTTACGAGGAATGCCTCACCCGCCAGGTGCCGCGCCAGTGGGGCTGGTTCAACCTCGCCACGCACTTCCCGTGGATCGGCCTGCGTACCGCCGACATCGACGGAGCGCACGTGGAATACATGCGCGGCCTGCGCAATCCGATCGCGGTCAAGGTGGGCGCATCCGGCTCGCCGGACGACCTGATCCGCCTGATCGATCGCCTCAACCCGGAAAACGAACCGGGCCGCCTGACCCTGATCCACCGCATGGGTCGTGCCGGCATCGCGCGCGGCCTGCCGCCATTGCTGGACGTGGTCAGGCGCGAAGGCCGGCGGGTGCTGTGGGTGGCCGATCCCATGCACGGCAATACCGAGAACACCACGGTCGGCGTCAAGACCCGCCGCTTCGAGAACATCTTCGGCGAGCTGGAGCTGGCCTTCGACCTGCACGCGGCCGAAGGCACGCGCCTGGGCGGCGTGCACCTGGAGCTGACCGGCGAGAATGTCACCGAATGCCTGGGCGGTGCGCGCGACCTCACCGAAGCCGACCTGGCCCGGGCCTACCGCTCCACCGTCGATCCGCGCCTCAACTACGAGCAGTCGCTGGAGCTGGCGATGCTGATCGTGCGCAAGCGCGGCGTGGTGCCGGTTCCGCTTTGAGCCCCCGACGAAGATTTCGTGGGCGGGATCAACAAGGTGCCGGGGGGCGGAAGAAGTCGGGCAAGGGCACGGACTGGCCGCTCGTGCGGTCGATCCAAACCAGCACCACGTGGCCATCGGCGTGCAGGACCCGGCCATCGGCGGACTCGATGCGGTGCTCGATGGTCAGGCTGGTGTTGCCGATGCGGCTGATTTTCTGGGTGACGACGAGTTCGGCCGGCCAGCCGATCGGTGCCCGGTAGTTGAGCTGCACCGCAGCCATCACCGGCGCCGCGCCCATCGCGTCCCAGTCGCTGGTGAAGGTGTGCAGCCACTGCACCCTGGTTTCCTCCAGATAGCGCAGATAGCTGGCGTTGTTGACGTGGTTGTAGGCGTCCAGATCACCCCAGCGAACCGCGATGCGGAACTGGAACTCGGACTGCGCGGGCGCGGTGTCGGTCATGCGGATTTCCTCGTTGCAGCGAGCAGCGGGGCAAGGAACTGCCCGGTATGCGAAGCGGGCGTCGCGGCGATGGTTTCTGGCGTGCCGGCGGCCAGGATGGTGCCGCCGCGATGTCCGCCTTCCGGGCCGAGATCCACGACCCAGTCGGCGGTCTTGATGACATCCAGGTTGTGCTCGATCACCACCACGGTATTGCCGTCGTCGCGCAGGCGATGCAGCACGGTCAGCAGCTGCTCGATGTCGTGGAAGTGCAGGCCCGTGGTGGGCTCGTCCAGCAGGTAGAGGGTGCGCCCGGTGTCGCGGCGCGACAGCTCCTTGGACAGCTTCACCCGCTGCGCCTCGCCGCCCGAGAGCGTCGTCGCCGGCTGGCCGAGCGTGATGTACGAAAGCCCGACCTGCACCAGGGTTTCGAGCTTGCGCGCCAACGCAGGCACGGGCTGGAACAGCGCCAGCGCGTCTTCCACCGTCATCTCCAGCACGTCGTGGATGGTGTGGCCCTTGTAGGTGATGTCGAGGGTTTCGCGGTTGTAGCGTTTGCCGTGGCACAGGTCGCAGGGCACGTAGACATCGGGCAGGAAGTGCATTTCGACCTTGATCAGCCCGTCGCCCTGACAGGCTTCGCAGCGCCCGCCCCGGACGTTGAAGCTGAAGCGCCCCGGCCCGTAGCCGCGTGCGCGCGCCTCGGGCACCTGGGCGAACAGTTCGCGCAGCGGGGTGAACAGCCCGGTGTAGGTGGCCGGGTTGGAGCGCGGCGTGCGGCCGATCGGGGCCTGGTTGATGTCCACCACTTTGTCGAACTGTTCGAGCCCGTCGATCCGGTCGAACGCTGCCGCGGTCTGGGTCGAAGCACCGTTGAGCGCGGTGGCCGCGAGCGGATGCAGGGTGTCGTTGACGAGCGTCGACTTGCCCGAGCCGGACACGCCGGTGATGCAGGTGAAGCGCCCGACCGGGATTTCCAGATCGACCGACTTGAGGTTGTTGCCGCGCGCGCCGGTGAGGCGCAGCCACGCATCGGGTTCCGGCGGATGGCGCGCCGGCACGGCGATGGCGCGCTGTCCGGAGAGGAACTGGCCGGTGATCGAGCGCGGGCTGGCGAGGATGTCCGCGAGTCGGCCCTGCGCCACCACCTCGCCGCCGTGGATGCCGGCACCCGGACCGATGTCGACGATGTGGTCGGCCAGCCGGATGGCGTCTTCGTCGTGCTCCACCACGATCACCGTGTTGCCCAAGTCGCGCAGACGCTCCAGCGTGCCCAGGAGGCGCGCATTGTCGCGCTGGTGCAGGCCGATGGAGGGTTCATCCAGTACGTACATCACGCCGACCAGTCCCGCGCCGATCTGGCTCGCCAGCCGGATGCGCTGGGCCTCGCCGCCGGAGAGCGAGTCGGCCTGGCGGTCGAGGGTCAGGTAGTCCAATCCCACGTCGACCAGGAAGCGCAGGCGCTCGCGGATTTCCTTGACGATGCGCCGCGCGATCTCACCGCGCCAGCCGTCCAGCGCGAGGTCGGCGAAGAAGGCGCTGGCCTCGTCGATCGGCAGCGCGGTGAGCGAGGGCAGGGTGCGGTCGGCCACGAACACGCTGCGCGCGGAGCGGTTGAGGCGCTGGCCATCGCAGTCCGGGCAGGGGCGGTTGCTGATGTACTTGGACAGCTCCTCGCGCACCAGCGAGGATTCGGTTTCGCGGTAGCGCCGCTCCAGGTTCGGAACGATGCCCTCGAAGCGGTGCCTGCGCTGGCTGCGCGATCCGGCTTCGGTGACATAGGTGAAGCTGATCTGCTCCTCGCCGCTGCCGTGCAGCACGACGTTGCGCACCTTTTCCGGCAGTGCGCGCCAGGGCGTGTCGAAATCGAAGTCGTAGTGCCTGGCCAGCGCGGCGATGAGCTGGAAATAATAATGGTTGCGCCGATCCCAGCCGCGCACCGCGCCGGCGGCCAGACTCAGCTCGGGATGGGTGACCACGCGCGCCGGGTCGAAGTACTGGGTCACGCCCAGCCCGTCGCAGCCGGGGCAGGCTCCCATCGGCGCATTGAAGGAAAACAGGCGCGGCTCCAGTTCGGGCAGGGCGTAGTCGCACACCGGGCAGGAATAGCGCGAGGAGAAGAGCTGCTCGGGTGCCGATGCATCGTCCATGTCCGCCACCCGCGCCAGGCCGTCGCCCAGGCGCAGCGCGGTCTCGAAGGATTCGGCCAGGCGCTGCTTGATGTCCTCGCGCGGGCGGAAGCGGTCGATCACCGCCTCGATGGTGTGCTTGACCCGCAGCGCGAGCTTGGGCGGGTCGTCCAGCTCGATCACCTCGCCGTCCACCCGCGCGCGCACCAGTCCCTGCGCACGCAGCTGCTCGAACACCTGCACGTGCTCGCCCTTGCGCTCGCGCACCACCGGGGCCAGCAGCATCCAGCGCTTTTCCGGATCGAGCGCCAGCGTGGCATCGACCATCTGGCTGACGGTCTGCGCCTCCAGCGGGAAGCCGTGGTCGGGGCAGCGCGGCGTGCCGACGCGCGCATACAGCAGGCGCAGGTAGTCGTAGACCTCGGTGATCGTGCCCACGGTCGAGCGCGGGTTGTGCGAGGTCGACTTCTGCTCGATCGAAATGGCCGGCGACAGGCCCTCGATGTGGTCGATGTCGGGCTTGTCCATCACCGAGAGGAACTGGCGCGCGTAGGACGACAGCGATTCCACGTAGCGGCGCTGGCCCTCGGCATAGATCGTGTCGAAGGCGAGCGAACTCTTGCCCGAGCCGGACAGCCCGGTGATGACGATCAGGCGGTTGCGCGGCAGGTCGAGGTCGATGTTCTTGAGGTTGTGCGTGCGCGCACCGCGCAGGCGGATGGTGTCCATGCCGGGTAGGAAGCCTGAGGCGACCAGGCAGTCTAGCAGTCGCGATGCGTTGCAATCTGGGGACGGAAGCGCACCTGATCAACACCGCCGCCCGAAGCGCGCAGGCCGATTGTCGGAGCGGGCGGGTTTGACGCGGCGACCGGCGGCAGCGATAATTCACGGCTCCCTGCGCGTTTGCGTGTCGTGCGCGGGAGGCTACCCTTCCGGGCGTTCGTCCGGTTCGAGAATAACTACAGAGGTAAAGTATGTCGTATGCAGTCATTGTGACGGGCGGCAAGCAATACCGCGTGATGCCGGGCGAGACCCTGCGCGTGGAGAAGCTGGATGCCGAGGTCGGTGCCACGGTCGATTTCGACCAGGTGCTGCTCGTGGGTACGGGTGAGGACGTCCGCATCGGTGATGCGGTGAACGGGGCCAAGGTCACGGCCACGATCAAGAGCCATGGCCGCGCGGACAAGATCCGCATCATCAAGTTCCGCCGCCGCAAGCACCATCGCAAGCAGATGGGCCACCGTCAGCACTACACCGAGATCCAGATCACCGGCATCGCCGGCTGATCCCAGGCACAGGAGACACGAGCCATGGCACACAAAAAGGCAGGCGGCAGCACCCGCAACGGCCGCGATTCCAATCCCAAGTACCTGGGCGTGAAGGTGTTCGGTGGCCAGGCCATCGACGCCGGCAACATCATCGTGCGCCAGCGCGGGACGCAGTTCCATCCGGGTCCGGGCGTTGGCCTCGGGCGCGACCACACCCTGTTCGCCCTGGTCGACGGCACCGTCGAGTTCTCGGTCAAGGGTCCGAACAGCCGCCGCACGGTCAGCGTCGTTTCGGCCTGACCGCCCCCTGCGGCACCACGGAAAACCCCGCTGCGGCGGGGTTTTTTGTGGGGGTGAGAGTGAGTAATCGGGAATCGAAACGACGTCGGGTTTCCCGCGTCGTCGCGCCCGCACCACTTCCGCACCCCGTCACGCTACGCTTCACCAATCCCGAATCCCCAATCCCGGCTCCTACCCCATGAAACTCGTCGACGAAGCAGACATCCTGGTCAAGGCCGGTGACGGCGGGAACGGTTGCGTCAGCTTCCGCCGCGAGAAGTTCATTCCCAAGGGCGGGCCGGACGGTGGTGACGGCGGCAGCGGCGGCAGCGTCTGGCTGGTGGCCGACGAGAACCTCAACACCCTGGTCGACTTCCGCCACCAGCGCCGCTTCCAGGCGCAGCGCGGCGAGGACGGCATGGGCCGGCAGATGTACGGCCGCGGCGGCGAAGACATCGAGATCCGCGTGCCGGTCGGCACCGTGGTCATGAACCTGGCCACCGATGAGGAGATCGGCGACCTGGTGCGGCACGGCCAGCGGCTCAAGGTGGCCGAGGGCGGCCGTGGCGGGCTGGGGAACATGCACTTCAAGAGTTCCACCAACCGCGCGCCGCGCCAGTCCACGCCCGGAACCCCCGGCGACGAGCGGGATCTGCGGCTGGAGCTGAAGCTGCTGGCCGACGTCGGCCTGCTGGGCTTTCCCAACGCCGGCAAGAGCACTTTCATCCGCGCCGTGTCGGCGGCCACCCCGCGCGTGGCGGACTATCCCTTCACCACCCTCTATCCGAACCTGGGCGTGGTCAGCATCGCGCGCGACCAGAGCTTCGTGGTGGCCGACATTCCCGGCCTGATCGAGGGTGCGGCCGAAGGCGCGGGCCTGGGCATCACCTTCCTCAAGCACGTGCAGCGCACCCGCATCCTGCTGCACCTGGTCGACGTGGCCCCGTTCGAGCTGGATCGGGACCCGGTCGAGGTGATCACCGGGGAAGTGCGGACGATCGAGTCCGAGCTGGCGCGCTTCGATCCGGCGCTGCTGGAGAAGCCGCGCTGGCTGCTGCTCAACAAGATCGACCTTCTGCCCGAAGACGAACGCGCGGCGCGCGTCGACGCGGTGCTCGCGGCGCTGGGCTGGACCGCGCCGGCGTTCGCCATTTCGGCCATCGCCAAGGACGGTACCTGGAGCGTCTGCCAGCGACTCATGGAAGCCCTGGATGCGCTGCGCGCGCAGGAGCGCGAGGCCGTCGCTGACCGGGCGCAGGACCGGGAGGCGGACGCGGAAGGGCCGATTGGCACCGTCGGCGATGGTGACTGACAGCCGCATCGCGCGTGCCGCGGGCGTATCCGCAGGCGCGGGCGTCCGCGCGATGCCCCGGATCGGCCACCGTTTCGCCATGCGCGCGAGGCAAAAAACAAGGCCGGCGAATGCCGGCCTTGCAGGATTTTCCGAGTCTGCCGGGTGCCGGTCAGGCGGCGTTGATCGCGCGGATGCGCGCGGTCAGGCGGCTCTTGTGACGGGCAGCCTTGTTCTTGTGGATCAGGCCGCGGGAAGCGTAGCGATCAAGGATGGGCTCGGCCGCCTTGTAGGCGTCCTGGGCACCGGTCGCGTCGTTGGCCTGGATGGCCTTGAGCACCTTCTTCACATAGGTGCGCAGCATCGAGCGCTGGCTGGCATTGCGGGCATTGCGGTCGACGGCCTGGCGGGCGCGCTTCTTCGAGGATTTGATGTTGGCCAAGGGAGTGCTCCTGGGGATTCGGGTGGCAGATTCGGGAAAAGACCGCTAATTATGGTGATTTCCAGCGCTTTCGTCAATTCATCGGGGGTGTCGTGAGCCGCGGCGGGGGGCTGTTCCGTTCAACCGCCGTGTTCGGCGCGATGACGCTGCTCTCGCGCCTGGCGGGCTTTGCCCGCGACGTGATCCAGGCGCGCCTGTTCGGTGCCGGCAGCCTGGTGGATGCCTTCACCGTGGCTTATCAGGTGCCCAACTATCTGCGCCGCATCTTCGCGGAAGGCTCGTTCGCCTCGGCCTTTGTGCCCGTCCTGTCCGAACTGCGCCAGAAGGGCGATGCGGCGGCGCTGAAGTCCTTCGCCGATCACGTGGCCGGCGCGCTGTGCGCGGTGCTGCTGGTGGTGACCGGCCTGGGAATGCTCGCCGCTCCCTGGATCGCGACGCCGATGGCACCGGGCTTTGCCGCCGAGCCGGGCAAGCTGGAACTCACCACCGAGATGCTGCGCATCGTCTTTCCGTACATTTTCTTCATCTCGATGACGGCGCTCGCCGGCGGCGTGCTCAACAGCTTCCAGCGTTTCGCGCTGCCGGCGCTGACGCCGGTGCTGCACAACCTCACGCTGATTGCCGCGATGCTGTGGCTGGCCTCGCGCCTGGATCGCCCGATCATGGCGCTGGCCTGGGGCGTGCTGGCCGCCGGCGCGCTTCAGATGGCGCTGCTGTGGCCAGCGCTGCGCCGCTACGGGCTGTTTCCGCGCCTGCGGCTGGATTTCCGCCATCCGGGCGTGCGCCGCGTGTTCTCGCTGATGCTGCCGACCCTGTTTTCCTCCTCGGTGGCGCAGCTCAACCTGATCGTGGGGACGATCTTTGCCTCGCTCCTGGCCGAGGGCAGCCGCGCCTACCTTTATTATTCGGATCGGCTGGTGGAGCTTCCGCTGGGGCTGTTCGGGGTGGCGCTGGGTACGGTGATCCTGCCGCACCTCTCGCGCCGCCATGCCGATACCGATGCCGCCGGCTTCAGCGCCTCGCTTGACTGGGGCCTGCGCACCGTCCTGCTGGGCGCGGTGCCGGCCGCGCTCGGCCTGCTGTTCCTGGCCGAGCCGCTGGTGGCCACGATCTACCAGCGCGGCGAGTTCAGCGCCGAAGCCGCGCGGATGACCGCGATGAGCCTGTCCGCGATGAGCCTGGCGATCCCGGCCTTCATGCTGTCCAAGGTGCTGGCACCGGCGTTCTACTCGCGCCAGGACACGAAGACCCCAATGCGCGCGGCGATCATCACGGTGGTGCTGAACATTTCGCTGATGACCGCCATCGTCACGCCGCTGTGGCGCTACGGGGTGTACGGGGCGCACGCGGGAATCGCGCTGGCGACGGCGCTGGCGGGTATCGGCAATGCCTTCCTGCTGTGGCGCTACCTGCGCCGCGACGGCGTGTGGACGGCGGCACCGGGCTGGGGCAGGGTGCTGCTGCGCATCGCCGTGGCCGGCGTGGCCATGGTGGCGGTGCTCATCGCGCTGCGGATTGGGCCGTGGGACTGGCGCGCGCTGCACGGCGCGACGCGCTGGCTGTGGCTGGCGCTGGTCATCGCCGCAGGTGCCGGAACCTACGCCGTGGCGCTGCTGGCGTTCGGCTGGCGGCCGCGCGAACTGCGGCATTCGGATTGAGGACGCAATGAGCGCGTTTCCCTCGCTGGTCGACGCCGCCGAACGGCGCATCGACAATTTCCTGCCGCTGCGCCATCTGGCTGCGTGGCTGGTGATCTACGGGCACAGCTATCCGCTGGGCAACAACGTCCTGGAACAGAAGGACGTGCTTCACGCCTGGCTGCCGGGGTTTTCGATCAGCCGCTGCGCCGTGTTCCTGTTCTTTGCGATCAGCGGCTACCTGCTGACCTCCAGCCTGCTGCGCCATCCTTCGGTGCTGCGCTACGCCTGGCATCGGGTGCTGCGCATCTATCCCGCGTATCTGGTATGCCTGCTGCTGTGCGTGCTGGCGCTGGGCGCGTGCTTCACGAGCTGGCCGCTGGCCGACTATTTCCTTGCACCGGAAACCCGGGAACATCTGCGCCACAACCTGATGCCGACAAGCTTCGTCTGGACCCTGCCGGGCGTGTTCGAGAGCAATCCCTATCCGGGCGTGGTGAATGGTTCGCTCTGGTCGCTGGGGCTGGAGGTGCGCTGGTACTTCTGGCTCGGCCTGCTGCTGGCCCTGGGCATGGTGCGCCGCCGGCGCGCATTCACCGTCGTGGTGGGGGCATGGCTGCTGCACGCCGCATGGCAATCGATCCAGGGTGTGCCCGATCCGCTCGGCTATCGCGCGCTGGCGCAGACCTTCCTGCTGGCGGCGCTCGCGGCGCAGTGGGGGCGGTACCTGCGGCCCTCGCATCGGTGGGCGATGACGGCGCTGGTGCTGCTGTGGCTGGCCCGCGCAGGCGACTGGATCGCCCTGGCGATGCCGCTGGTGGCGGTACTGTTCACGCTCTGGGTGGCCTACCGCCTGCCGCGGCTGTGCTGGCCGGGAAACCGCGACTACTCCTACGGCATCTTTCTCTATGGATTCCCGGTGCAGCAGGCGGTGATGGCGACCTGGCCGTCGCTTTCACCAACGGCACTGTGCGTGGTCTCCACGGTGCTGGTGCTGCCGCTTGCGCTGGCGTCCTGGCATCTGGTCGAGCGGCCGGCGCTGCGCTGGGGCACGTCGCGGCGGCCAGTGCGGCAGGCCGCGATCCGCGCTGCCGGCGCCGAAGGCGGCTGAAGCCGTCCGAACGGACGAATCGGCGAAGGTATACTTGCGCATTTTCCACCCGGCCGACGCGTTGCACGCGCGCGGCGCGCCCACCTGCGAGTGAATCTGTGACCGCCCCCGGCGTTGACTTCCGCCTGTTCCGCGACATCGACGGCGTCCCTCTGTGTCCTTCAGGCAGCGTGGTGTGCATCGGTGCGTTCGACGGATTGCACCTGGGGCACCGCGCCCTGATCGAGGCGGCGCGCGCGTCGGCGCGGGCGCGCGGTCTGCCGCTGGTGGTACTGAGCTTCGAACCGCTGCCGCGCGAGTTTTTCGCGCAGGGTGCCAAGCCGCCGCGGCTGGTGCTGCCGCGCACCAAGATCGACGGGCTGGCGCGCCTCGGCGCGGACGTGGTGGGCCTGCTGCGTTTCAATGCGGCGATGACGCGGATGACGCCGGAGCAGTTCGTCGCGCGCGCCGTGATGGCGCGACTGGCGGCGCGCGAGGTCTGGGTCGGGCGCGACTTCCGCTTCGGCCACGGCCGCGCGGGTGACGTGGGCGCGCTGCGGACGATGGGCGCGCGGGCGGGCTTCAGCGTCCATGCCATCGAGGACGTGACGATCAACGGCGAGCGCGTGTCCAGCTCGCGCATCCGCCAGGCGCTGGTGGCGGGTGAACTGGACCACGCGGCGCGGCTGCTGGGCCGGCGCTATGCGATCGACGGGCGCGTGGTGCGCGGCGCGCAGCTCGGCCGGCGGCTCGGCTATCCTACGGCAAACCTTCGATTCGGCGGAAAAACTCCAGCGTTGTCAGGAATCTACGCGACATTCGTGCATGGCGTTGGAGATTCGCCGCGCGCCAGCGTTTCCAGCCTCGGCACGCGGCCCACGGTCAATGGACGCGAGCCGCTGCTGGAGGCGCACCTGTTCGATTTCGACGGCGATCTGTACGGTCGTCGCATCGAGGTGGAGTTCGTCGCCAAGCTGCGCGAGGAGCTGAAGTTCGACGATCTGGATGCGATGGTCGAGCAGATCCATCGCGATGCCGATGATGCCCGCCGCGTGCTGGGTGCGGCAGCGGCAACAGCCTTGCGGCAGCCCGTATTCTGAGCCGGCCCGGATCGCCGGGCTGCAAGGCGGAAGGATGTGCGGCAGGCGTTACGTGTCAGGACCGCACCGTGCGGTCACCGGATCGGGCGCGCGGGGTGTGACCGAGCCACCGCCGCCCGGGAAGCGGCGGCGGAGTGCTGACGCCAGAGCCGGTACCGCCGGGCGTCACGAGGCGTGCGTCACTGATTGTCCTCGATCTGCGGCACCTTTCCGCCGCCCACGCGCATGTCCTGCATGGTGCGCTCGGCGGCGGCGTTCACCATCGCCCATTCGCGCACGGTCAGGCAGTTCTTGGTCTTCATGCGGGTGCCGACCTTGGCCTCCAGCTTGCAGATGATGCGATCCGCATCGTTGTCGATCAGGATGGCGTTGATGCGCTCCTGCGCATTCACCAGTTCCACCTGATCGCTTTGGGCGAGCTTGGAGCGTTGGTCACGCTTGGTCAGCAGGCGGTTCACGCGATTCAGGTCCGTATCCACCGCCAGGCGATCGCGCTCGGCGAGGTGGGAATACTTCCCGGCCTCCATTTCCTGCCGGATCTCGGCCGCCATGGGTTCGAATTCGGCAGCGGAATCGACCGCGAACTCCCACTTTTTCTGGGTTTTCATCTCGGAGGCCAGACCAATCGATGGCACGACGAGGGTCAGGACGATGGCCGCGGCGAGACGCTGGATGAAGGTGTGGAACTTCATGGTTCTGGCTTCCTGTTTGAACGACGGGGGCGGATGTGATCCGGTTGCCTCCTGGGTTCATCCTTGACCGGTTGCCGGTTGTTTGCAGCAGAAGGATGACCACGCGTGATCGATGGTACCGAAGCGTTACCGTGAATTCCACGCGCGCCAGTGCGGCTTCCGGCTGCGGCACGTCCGCTTGATCGGGCGTCCGGCTGAGGGGCCTTGGCCGGCGTGTCGCACGATGCCTTGGCCATGCGGTGCGCAAGTGCCCCGGCTGATGGGCGTCGCGCGACCGGTTGCCGCTGCGGAAACCGCGGCGGCATGGCTATAATCCGGCGTTCCTTTCAGTCCGCGATCCGGATGTGCCGGCCTGCTTCCGTGTCATCCGACGTCGTGATCCAGTCCGTCATCCGCCTGCGCCCGTCCCGCGATAGCCGGTCCAGTGCCTTTGGCTGGCTGCCAGCGCGATGCGTCCCGATGCCATCAATGGCCCGTACTCCGGGCCGGGCAGTGCCGCCGCGGTGCGGGGCGTGGCGGTGGTTTTCCTTATCCTAGAACCCGCATTCCGAGCAGACCCGTCCGTGAGCCGCGACTACAAAGCCACCATCCACCTTCCCGCCACCGACTTCCCGATGCGCGGCGACCTGCCCAGGCGCGAACCGGCCACGCTGGAGCGCTGGTACCGGATCGACATCCACGCGCGCCTGCGCACCGAGCGCGCCGGTGCGCCGCGCTTCGTGCTGCACGACGGCCCGCCCTACGCCAACGGCGCGATCCACCTGGGCCACGCGGTCAACAAGATCCTCAAGGACATCATCGTCAAGTCGCGCTCGCTCGATGGCATGGACGCGCCCTATGTGCCCGGCTGGGACTGCCACGGTCTGCCGATCGAGCTGGCGGTGGAGAAGAAGCACGGCAAGGTCGGGGTCAAGCTCGACGCCGCCGCCTTCCGCGAGAAGTGCCGCGAGTACGCGCTGGCGCAGATCGACCTGCAGCGCGCCGACTTCAAGCGCCTGGGCGTGATCGGCGACTGGGACCACCCCTACCAGACCCTCGATCGCAGCTTCGAGGCCGGCGAGCTGCGCGCGCTGGCGAAGATCGTCGGCAACGGCCACCTCGCACGCGGCGTGAAGCCGGTGCACTGGTGCTTCGACTGCGGTTCGGCCTTGGCCGAGGCGGAAATCGAATACGCCGACAAGACCTCCAGCGCGGTGGACGTGGCCTATGACGCCATCGACCCTGACGCGATGGCGGCGGCGTTCGGCGTCACCCGTGCGGATGCGGCGATCATCGCCGTGCCGATCTGGACCACCACGCCCTGGACGCTGCCGGCTTCGCTCGCGGTATCGCTCGGCCCTGAACTTTCCTACGCGCTGGTGCGCGGCGCGGATCGCGGCGGGCACCCGCTCTGGCTGGTGCTGGCCGAGGCGCTGGTGGAGGCGGCCGCAGCGCGCTACGGCATCGGCGCGCCGGAGGTCCTCGGCCGCGCGCCGGGCAGCGCGCTGGAAAACCTGCGCCTGCGCCATCCCTTCTACCCCGAGCGCGAAATCCCGATCCTGGTCGGCGACCACGTCTCGGCCGAAGACGGCACCGGCGCGGTGCACACCGCGCCCGGCCACGGCCAGGAAGACTTCGCGGTGGCGCGGAAGTACGACCTGCTCGTGCACTACAGCGCCGCGCAGATCAACCCGGTGGGCGGCAACGGCGTGTATCTGCCGGGCACGCCGATCTTCGAGGGCCAGTTCATCTGGAAGGCCAACGACGCGGTAGTGGAACTGCTGCGCGGGAACGGCCACCTGCTGGCGTTCGAGAAGATCCGGCACAGCTACCCGCACTGCTGGCGTCACCGCACCCCGGTGGCGTTCCGCGCCACCCCGCAGTGGTTCATCTCGATGGATCAGGCCGGATTGCGCAGCGATGCGCTCGACGCGATTTCCGCCATCGGGCGCGAACGCGGCTGGTTCCCGGAGTGGGGCGAGGCGCGCATTCGTTCGATGGTGGAAGGTCGGCCGGACTGGTGCATCAGCCGCCAGCGCACCTGGGGCGTGCCGATAGCGCTGTTCGCCCACCGCCTCAGCGGCGAGCCGCACCCCGATACCGTCGCGCTGATGCGGCGCGCCGCGGATCTCGTGGAGGCCGGTGGCATCGACGCCTGGCACGCGCTTGATCCGCGCGACTGGCTGGGCGATGACGCCGAGCACTACGAGAAGGTCACCGACATCCTCGACGTGTGGTTCGATTCGGGCGTCACCCACGAGGGCGTGCTGGTGCCGCGCGGCCTGGGCAAGCCGGCCGACCTTTACCTCGAAGGCTCCGACCAGCACCGTGGCTGGTTCCAGAGCTCGCTGCTCACTGCCGTCGCCATGGACCGCGCCGCGCCCTTCCGGCAGGTGCTCACCCACGGCTTCACCGTGGACGAACACGGCCGCAAGATGTCCAAGTCGCTGGGCAACGGCATCGAGCCGCAGGAGATCCTCAAGACCCTCGGTGCCGACATCCTGCGCCTGTGGATCGCCAGCACCGACTATCGCAACGAGATGTCGCTGTCGCAGGAAATCCTCAAGCGCACGGCCGACGCCTACCGGCGCATCCGCAACACCCTGCGCTTCCTGCTCGGCAACCTGCACGGGTTCGATCCGGCGCGGCACCTGCTGCCCAACGCCGAACTGCTGCTGCTCGACCAGTGGGCGGTGCAGCGTGCCGCCGACCTGCAGCGCGAGATCAAGGCGGCCTACGGGCGCTACGACTTCCCCGCCATCGTGCAGGCGCTCAACAACTTCTGCACCGTGGACATGGGCTCGATCTACCTGGATGTCACCAAGGACCGGCTCTACACCATGCAGGAGGATTCGCGCGGGCGGCGCAGCGCACAGAGCGCGATGTTCCGCATCGCCGATGCCGTGACGCGCCTCCTCGCGCCGATCCTGAGTTTCACCGCCGAAGAGATCTGGGGTTACCTGCCCGGCGCGCGCGAGGACAGCGTGCTGCTGGCAACCTGGCGCGAGGATCTGGATCGCATGCCGCCGGATGCCGCGCTCGGCCAGAGCGGGTTCGAGCAGCTGCTCGCGCTGCGCGAGGCGGTGACGGCAGTGCTGGAGCCGATGCGCGCCGATGGCGTCATCGGCGCTTCGCTCGCGGCCGAGGTCACGCTGTATCTCGATGATGGCCTGCTGGCGCGGCTGGCTCCGGTGGCCGACGAACTGCGCTTCTTCTTCATCACCTCGCAGCTGGTCCTGAAACCGGCCGGCGAGCGCCCGGCCGATGCGGTGAAGGCCGATGGGCTGGAGGCCTGGATCGTGGCGCGCGCCACCGAGGCCGCCAAGTGCGTGCGCTGCTGGCACTACCGCGCGGACGTGGGCCGGCACGCCGACCACCCCGAGCTGTGCGGACGCTGCGTCGAGAATGTCGAAGGTGCCGGCGAGGACCGCCGCCATTTCTGAGGCGCACGGAAAAGCAGACGAGGGCGCAGCCCCGCGTGCGCCCAATGCGCTGGCGTGGCTGGTGCTCTCGGGCCTGGTGATCTGGCTCGACGCCGTCACCAAGGGCCTGGCGCTGGAACACCTGCGCCTGGGCGAACCGGTGGCGGTGATCGACGGGCTGCTGAACTGGACCCTGGTCTACAACCCGGGCGCGGCCTTCAGCTTCCTCTCCGACGCGTCGGGCTGGCAGCGCTGGTTCTTCGCCGCGTTGGCGGTAGGCATGAGCGCGTTGCTGACCGTCTGGCTGGCCCGAACCGACCGCCGCGACTGGCGTCAGGCCGCGCCGTTCGCGCTGGTGATCGGCGGCGCGCTCGGCAACCTCGTCGATCGTCTCGTCCACGGCCACGTCATCGACTTCATCGACGCCTACTGGGGCACCGCGCACTGGCCCGCCTTCAACATTGCCGACTCCGCCATCGTCATCGGCGCGATCGGGATTGCGCTTTTCGGCCTTCTGGCGAAGGCCGGGGATTAGTGATTCGGGATTCGGGATTGGTGAGAGCGGCGCGCGGCGGGTCTTCAGTGCGTGCGCTGTATGATGGGTGATTCAACAGTCGGCACCCTCCGCAACCACATCGCGCAGCTTCCGCCTTGGCTCTTGCAAATCCCCAATCCCCAATCCCCAATCCCCGCCCATGGACATCCTCCTAGCCAATCCCCGCGGCTTCTGCGCCGGTGTCGATCGCGCCATCGAGATCGTCAAGCGCGCGCTCGAACTGTTCGGCGCGCCGATCTATGTGCGTCACGAAGTCGTCCACAACCGCTTCGTGGTCGATGACCTCAAGGCGCGCGGGGCGGTGTTCGTCGAGGAACTGGATGAAGTGCCGAACGGGGCCACGGTGATCTTCAGCGCGCACGGCGTCTCGCAGGCGGTGCGCGTCGAAGCCGAGCGGCGCGGGCTCAAGGTGTTCGATGCGACCTGTCCGCTGGTCACCAAGGTGCACCTGGAAGTCGCGCGGCAGAATCGGCGCGGGCGCGACATGGTGCTGATCGGCCACGCCGGCCATCCCGAGGTGGAAGGCACGATGGGGCAGTGGACCGCGCGCGGCGAAACCGGGCATATCCACCTGGTCGAGGGCATCGACGACGTGGCCTCGCTCATCCTGGGCCAGCCGGACAACTGCGCCTACACCACCCAGACCACGCTCAGCGTCGATGACACCCGCGACATCATCGCCGCGCTCAGGGTGCGCTTCCCCGCGATCCAGGGGCCGCGTCACGACGACATCTGCTATGCCACGCAGAACCGGCAGGACGCGGTGCGCGAGCTGGTGCGCGGTGGCTGCGATGCGGTGCTGGTGGTCGGTTCGCCCAACAGTTCCAACTCCAACCGCCTGCGCGAACTGGCCGAGCGCGAGGGTGCGGTGGCCTGGCTGATCGACAGTGCCGACGAGATCGATCCGGCCTGGGTGGCCTCGCGCCGCCGCATCGGCGTCACCGCCGGGGCGTCGGCCCCGGAAGTGCTGGTGCAGGGCGTCCTCACGCGCCTGCGTGAGCTGGGCGCACCGGTGGTGCGCGAGGTTTCGGGCGCGCGCGAGAGCATGATCTTCGCTCTGCCCAAGGAACTGCGCGAAGAGGTTCCGGGCGATTCTGCGAACCCGTCGCTTGTCGCACCGAGCGAGCTTGACTAGGCTCCGCGCACGTCTGTTCCGGAACGCTTCCATGCGCGCTTGCCTGTTGCTTTTGATCCTGCTGCTGGGCGCATGCGCCGCGACGCCCGGAAGGCCGCCGACCGCAGTGCCGGTGTCCGATGCCGGGCTCAACGCGATTCATGCGCGCATCGATGCCGCCACGGCGCGCTTCGATGACGCGCTGTCGCTCTACAAGAGCGGCGACGCGGCGGGTGCCGCTTCCGAATTCGGGACGGCTCGCGCCGAACTCGGGATGCTTGCCGATGAGTGCCTGGCGCTTGCGGGTTGCGACGTGCGCCGCGTGCTTGCGGCGCAGGATGCCCTGCTGGAGCGCCAGGGTCGCCATCTGGCCGGTGCGACCGAGGACGCGGAGCCGATCGACGCCGCGGACGCCACCCTCGCAGGCGAAGGCGATTCACCGGTGCTGCTGGTGATGCCCGAAGCCGCGCGTACCGTGGCCATTCTCAACGGCCGCGATCTGGCGCGGGTCATCGAGGTCAACGAGCCGGTCAAGGCGGCGCTGGAAGAATGGCTGACCTGGATGCGCCCGCAGCTCCTGGACAGCTGGGAGAACTACCAGTACATGCGCCACCTGATGTTTCCGGCCTATGAAAAGACCGGCTTGCCCGAGGCGCTGCTGTTCGGCATCCTGGCCAAGGAGTCGGGCGGGCGCGTGCACGCGGTGTCGCGCGCCGGTGCCGCGGGGCCGCTGCAGTTCATGCCGGCGACCGGGGCGCGCTTCGGGCTCAACCGCGGCGGGCGCTTCGACCTGCGCTTCGATCCGGCCCAATCGGCGCGCGCCAGCGCCGAATACCTCAACGAACGCTTCGCCGAACTCAACGGCAGCCTGACCCTTGCACTGGCCGCCTACAACGGCGGCGAAGGGCGCATCGCGCGGCTGTCGGGCAAGGGCGCGCGCGACTTCTGGAGCAGCCAGGTGTTCAACGCACTGCCGGCGGAGACGCGCGAGTACGTCCCGATGGTGATGGCGGCGGCGTGGCTGTTCCTGCACCCGGAGCGTTACAACCTGAGTCTGCCGCAGCTCGATCCATCGCCCCTGCCGGTGACCCTGGAACGGGAGATGTCGATCAACGAACTGGCCGTGTGCCTGGGGCAGAGCGGCAATCCGCGCGGCTGGTTCAGGCATTTGCGCAACCTCAACCCGCGCTGGGAGGCTGGCCAGCGGCTGCCGGCGGGCACGGAGCTGGAGCTGCCGGGCGCGGCGCGCGAAGCCTACCTGCGGCAGTGCCAGGACGGCCCCTTGCTGGCCCTCAGCCGCGAACTGCACGATGCCCGCCCGCCGGTGGCACCGGCGATTGCGCGCGGTGGGACCGTTGGGGGCAGCCATGTGGTGAAGAAGGGTGACTCGCTGCATTCCATCGCGCGCAAGCACGGTTGCAAGGTGGCCACCATCGCCCGCGCCAACGCGGTGCACGGTCCCAAATACCTGATCCGACCCGGCCAGCGGCTGGAGTTGGCGGGATGTGCCAGAGGCTGATCGGCGGAACGCCCCGGTCTGAAGATACTATGGTGCGGCGGCCCCGGAGCCGCCCGAGCTGCAAGGAGCTGATGCGTGCTGGAACTGTTCAAGGCCGGTGGTTGGGTGATGTGGCCGATCGCCTTCATCTCGATACTGGCGCTGGCCATCGTGCTGGAAAGGCTCTGGACCCTGCGCCGCAAGAGCGTGCTGCCGCCCGGGCTGGGTGCGGAGGTGCGCGACTGGGCGCGACACGCGCACCTGGACCCCAAGCATATCGACGCGCTGCGCAGCAATTCCCCACTGGGCGAGGTGCTGGCGGCGGGGCTCGACGTGCGGCGGCGTCCGCGCGAGGTGATCCGCGAGCGCATCGAGGATACCGGCCGTCACGTGATGCATCGGCTCGAACGCTTCCTCAACACCCTTGGAACCATCGCCAGCGCGGCACCGCTGCTGGGTCTGCTGGGCACGGTGATCGGCATGATGCATCTGTTCCTCGGCATCCTGGACCACGGCGTGGGCGATGTGGCGCAGCTGGCCGGTGGTATCGGCCAGGCGCTGGTGACCACCGCGTCGGGCATGTGCGTCGCCATTCCCGCGCTGGTGTTCCACCGCTACTTCCGTGGGCTGGTGGGTGCGTATGTGATCGAAATGGAGCGCGAGGCCATCGCGCTGGTCGACACGCTCGACGGCATCGCGGCACCCAAGCCCGCACCGGCCCCGACGCCGGCATCGGCCCCAGGCGCGCCCGCGCGGCGCCGGAGTTCGGCCGGATGAGGATCGGCACGCCAAGCCAGGGCTCGGACGATCTCGAAACCAGCCTGGTGCCGCTGATCGACGTGGTGCTGACGCTGATCATCTTCTTCGTCGTCACGACCACCTTCCAGGACCGGGCCGCGATGAAGGTCGCGCTGCCGGAAGCCGCCGGGCAGACGGCCGAGACGCCGAAGGATCCGCTGGTCGTGGTGGTGGATGCCGAGGGACGCTATTTCGTCGGCGGCGCGGAAGTGCTGCGCCGCGACGTGGCCTCCGTGCGCGAGGCCATCGGCAAGGTCGCGGGAGACGACAAGAACCGCACCGTGGTCCTGCGTGCCGATGCCAAGACGCCGCACCAGGCCGTGGTGACGGCGATGGACGCGATCGGCCAGCTCGGGTTCTCCCGGCTCTCGATCGCCACCGTCCCGGCACCCGACACCAGCTCCGCCCAATGAGCCCTGGCCCGAAGGTGCCAGGCACCCGTCGCCGGCTGCTTGGCCTGGTGCGGCCGTACTGGCCGCTGTGGATCGTCGCGGGCATCGGCATGGTGTTCGATGCCGCCGCCTCGGGTGCCTTCGTCCGGCTGATCAAGCCGATGCTCGACGATCTGTTCGTGCTGCGCGATCCGGACGTGATCTTCTGGATGCCCGTGGCGCTGGTCGGGCTGTTCGTGCTGCGCGGCCTTGCCACCTTCGCCAGCGACTACGGCATGGCGCGCATCGGCCGTAGCGTGGTGCGCGATCTTCGCAACCTGGTGTTCGGACAGTACCAGCGCCTGCCGGCGGCCTACTTCGACCGCGAACCGGGCGGGCAGGTGGTCTCGCGGGTGATCTACGGTGCCGAGCAGGTTTCCCAGGCCAGCGCCGATGCGATCAAGACGATGGTGGTGGACGGCCTCACCGTGGTCGCGATGGTCGCGGTGATGCTCTGGACCAGCCCCAGCCTCACGCTCTACCTGTTCGTGATGGTGCCGCTCACCGGCCTGGTGTGGCGCTTCGTCGGGCGGCGCTACCGCCGCATCAACCGCACCATCCAGTCGTCGATGGGCGACGTCACCGGCATCGTCGAAGATGCGGTGGAAGGCCATCGCGAGATCCGCATCTACGGTGGCCAGGCGCGCGAAGCCGAACGCTTCTCCGCCGCCGCCAACGACAACCTTCGCCTGAACCTGAAGGTCGCCACCACCAACGCGCTGAGTACCTCGACCATCCAGCTGGTGGCGGCGGGCGCGCTGGCGGCGATCGTGTGGCGCGCGACCCGCCCGGACCTGCTCGAAACCCTGAGCGCCGGCGCGTTCATGTCGCTCATCACCGCCATGCTGGTGATGCTGCCCTCGATCAAGCGCCTGACCACGGTGCAGTCCGTGGTGCAGCGCGGCGTGGCGGCGGCGGACGAACTGTTCGACGTGCTCGATACCCCACCCGAGCGCGACGAGGGCACCCGCACGCTGGCACGCGCGCGCGGCGAGATCGTGCTGGAATCGGTCACGCTGCGCTACCCGGGGCGCGAGCAGGCGGCGCTGGAGGCGGTCAGCCTGCGCTGCGCCCCCGGCTCGGTCACCGCGCTGGTCGGACCTTCGGGCAGCGGCAAGAGCAGCCTGGTGAGTCTCTTGCCGCGCTTCTACGAACCCGGCGAAGGGCGCATCCTGCTCGATGGCCATCCGCTCGACGAATACCGCCTGGCCGACCTGCGCGCCCAGATCGCCCTGGTCAGCCAGCGCGTGGTGCTGTTCAACGGCAGCGTCGCCGACAACATCGCCTACGGCGGGCTCGCCGGTGCCAGCCGCGCCCGGATCGAGGCGGCGGCCGAAGCGGCCAACGCCATGGAGTTCATCCGCACGCTGCCCGATGGCCTCGACAGCGCCGTGGGCGAGCAGGGCGCGCTGTTGTCCGGCGGTCAGCGCCAGCGCATCGCGATCGCACGCGCGCTGCTCAAGGATGCCCCGATCCTGATCCTGGACGAAGCCACCAGCGCCCTGGACACCCAGTCCGAGCGCCTGATCCAGGACGCGCTCGCGCGGCTGATGGCCGACCGCACCACGCTGGTCATCGCCCATCGCCTGAGCACCATCGAGCACGCCGACCAGATCGCGGTGATGGATCGCGGCCGCCTGGTGGAGCTGGGCCGGCACCGGGATCTGCTGGCCCGCGACGGCATGTACGCGGCGCTGCATCGCCTGCAGTTCCGCGATCAGCCGGCCGACGGATGAGGGCATGCGTGCCCCATGACCTCGCTCCGTGCCCGCCTCACGCAATGGTTCGAGCGCCGCTGGTTCGGCGATGCCCATCCGGGCGTCGCGCTGCGCGCCCTTGCCGCGCTGTTCGGACGCGTCGCGCGGGCGCGGCGCGCGGCCTTCGTGTCCGGGCGCAGGCCGGGTGAACGCGCCGGCGTTCCGGTGATTGTTGTGGGCAACCTCGCCGTGGGCGGTGCCGGCAAGACGCCGCTGACCGTGGCCCTGGTCGAAGCCCTGCGCCGGCGCGGCTTTCGCCCCGGCGTGATCTCGCGCGGCTACGGGCGGCAGGACGCCGGAGCACGCCGCGTCGACGCGGATGACCTTCCCGCCGCTGTCGGCGACGAACCTCTGCTGATCATGCGCCGCACCGGCGCGCCGGTCGCTGTCGCGGCGCGGCGCATCGAGGCGGCGCGCCTCCTCGTGGCGTCGGGCGAGGTGGACGTGCTGGTGGCCGATGACGGCCTGCAGCACTACGCCCTGGCGCGCGATATCGAAGTGCTGGTGATCGACGGACGCCGACGGCTGGGAAACGGCCTGCTTTTGCCCGCCGGCCCGCTGCGAGAGCCGGTGCAGCGCGCCGCAGCCTGCGACTTCATCGTCGTCAATGGCGGCGAGGCGGGTGCCGGAGAAGTTCCGATGCGGCTGGCGCTGGCGAATGCGATACCGTTCGATGGCGCGGAGCCCCGGGCGCTGTCGTCCTTCCAGGGGGAGCCGGTCCACGCCGTGGCCGGGATTGCCGATCCCGAGCGCTTCTTTCGGGCGCTCCGCGCCGCCGGGCTCGATCCGATTCCGCATCCGTTTCCCGACCACCATCCCTTTGCCGCATCCGACCTGCGCTTCGGCGATGCGCTGCCGGTGCTGATGACCGAGAAGGATGCGGTCAAGTGCGCCCGAATCGCGCCATCGAACGCCTGGGCGGTGCCGGTGTCCGCCGTCCTTCCCGACGAGTTTCTTGACGCCGTGGCCGCGCGCCTGAGAGAGCTTTCCCCATGACCGACACCGCACCTCCCGATTTCGTCGTCGCCATTCCCGCGCGCTACGCCTCCACGCGCCTGCCGGGCAAGCCGCTGCGCCTGATCGCGGGCGAGCCCATGATCGTGCACGTCGCCCGCCGCGCGCGCGAGGCCGGCGCGCGCGAGGTCGTCGTCGCCACCGACGACGCGCGCATCGCCGATGCGCTCGCGCCCCTGGGCGTGACCGTGTGCATGACCTCGTCCGATCACGCCTCGGGCACCGACCGCCTGGCCGAAACCGCAGCGCAGCGCGGCTGGAGCGATGACACCCTCGTGGTGAACCTGCAGGGCGACGAGCCGCTGGCCCCGCCCGCCGCGATCCGCGCCGCCGTGGACGCGCTCATCGCCAGCGGCGCGCCGATTGCCACCCTCGCCCAGCCGATCAGCGGCACCGACGAACTGTTCGACCCCAACTGCGTCAAGCTGGTGCGCGACGCGCAGGGAATCGCGCTGTATTTCAGCCGCGCCCCGATCCCCTGGCACCGCGACGCCTTCGCCCGCGACCGCGTCACCCTGCCGGCCGGCCCGTGGCTGCGCCACATCGGCCTCTACGTCTACCGCGTCGGCGCGCTGCGCCAGTTCGCGCAGATGCGCGCAGGAGCATTGGAGCAGATCGAATCCCTGGAACAGCTCCGCGCCCTGGAAGCCGGCTGGCGCATCGCCGTCGCCCTCAGCCCCGAACCTTTCCCCGCCGGCGTCGATACGGAGGAAGACCTGGCGCGGGTGGAGCGGGTGATGCGCGATGGTTGAACATCGAACCCGGCGCGACTGCTGCCGATCCTGACGTGGTCATCGAGAGCAACGAACTGCCGGACGACCTCCGCGCCTAACCCTGGCGACGCGAGACAAATCAATCCACGATTGCGCCAATGCCGGCCATGCCAATGCGCTGCGGATGTGCCTTGCCATGGCTGGCCTCTTTCCGACGAGCGGCAGGATGCGTCTCAGCTGGTGAGACGCAGGCGTGTTGTCCTCAGCGCGAGGATGGCTGATCAGGGGGGGCGGCGGTGGATACGAAATACTGGGCACACGTGGATGGCGAAGGCGAGACACTTCGTTCGCACGCATTGGTCGAGCATCTGCGCGATGTGGGGCGACTAGCGGAAGACTTCGCCAGCGTGTTTGGCAGCGGGGGATGGGCTGAAGCGGCGGGGCGTTGGCATGATCTAGGCAAGTTCCGAGCGGGCTTTCAGCACAAGTTGCGCGTCGCCGGTGGCGTAGATGCACATATCGAAAACGTCGGCTTGCGCGTCACCCATTCGACTGCGGGTGCGATTCATGCGGTGCAGGCGTTGGGCAAGGCACAGGGCAGTGTGCTGGCCTTCCTGATTGCGGGCCACCATGCGGGCCTGCCGGACATGCACAGCAGCGATGGCGGTGCCGGCTCTCTGGCGGAACGACTGGCCGGTGAGATCGGGCAGGTCGAAGTTCGTGAGGCGCTGTCGGAGGCAATTCCGCCGGAGGTTCTTGCAGCACCCGCCAATTTGTCCGAACCGCTGGGCGGAAAGGAAGGTTTCGCACTGTGGATTCGGATGCTGTTTTCCTGCCTGGTCGATGCGGACTTTCTCGATACCGAGGCCTTTTTTGACACGACTCGTGCGCGTGCGCGGGAAAGTTATCCGAATCTGCTCGAGATCAAGCAGCAGCTGGATGCTTCGCTCGCCATCAAGTCGGATCGCGCGCGCCAGGGCGGTATCTCCGAGGTCAACGGCCTGCGCGCGCAGGTGTTGACACAATGTCGCGACAAGGGTGCCGACCACAACCTGAAGCCGGGATTCTTCAGCCTGACCGTGCCCACCGGCGGAGGCAAGACACTTTCCTCGCTGGCCTTCGCGCTGGAACACGCCATCGCGCACGGCCACCGTCGAATCATCTATGCGATCCCGTTCACCAGCATCATCGAGCAGACCGCGCAGGTATTCCGTGAAGCCTTGTCCAGCCTGGGTGCCGATGTGGTGATTGAGCACCACAGCAACCTCGACGTGCGCGAGGGCAGCGAGAACCACGCTTCCCGCCTGGCCAGCGAAAACTGGGATGCGCCGCTGATCGTCACCACCAACGTGCAGCTGTTCGAATCCCTGCACGCCTCGCGCACCAGCCGTTGTCGCAAGCTGCATAACCTGGCCAACAGCGTGATCGTGCTCGATGAGGCGCAGCAGCTGCCGCGCGAATTTCTGGCTCCTGTGCTGCGCGTTCTCAAGCAACTGGTCGAACACTACGGCGTCAGCGTCGTGTTTTGCACCGCCACGCAGCCAGCCCTGCAGCCGCGGCTTGGTCCGTTCGGTCGCCGCGTGCTTGATGGCATTCCTGATGAACAGGTCCGCTCAATCATCGAGGATTCCGCGCCCCTGTTCGACGCCATGCGACGCGTCGATGTGCATTTCCCGGAGAGCCTGAAGGTGACTACGCCATGGGATGAGGTGGCGCGACGCATCGAGCAACACGAGTGCGTGCTTGCCATCGTCAACACGCGTCGTCACGCCCGTGATCTGGCGGCGATGCTGCCCGCGGAGGGCACCGAGCACCTGTCCGCGCTGATGTGCGCGCAGCATCGAAGCGACGTGATTGCACGAATTCGAAAGCGCTTGGCGGTCCGTGCGGAAGGTCGTGACACCACGCCGTTGCGCGTGATTTCAACACAGCTCGTAGAGGCGGGAGTCGATCTGGATTTTCCCGTGGTGTACCGCGCGCTCGCCGGCTTGGACGCCATCGCCCAAGCGGCAGGGCGGTGCAATCGTGAAGGCAGTCTGCCAGGCCGGGGAGAAGTGCATGTCTTTGTGCCGGAAGGCGGCGTGCCGCCCGGTTTGATGGGGCAGGGTGCGGAAGCCGCGCGGGAAATGGCCGCGCTTGGGCTGTTGGATGACCCCTTGGCACCAGAAACCTTCCGCGCCTACTTCGACCGCTACTACGCCCGTGAATCCTCGGGATTCGATAAGCACGCCATCCTCGAAATGCTCTCACCGCAGCGTCTGGCGTTCCGCACCGCGGCTGAGGCATTCCGTCTGATCGATGAGGCGGGCGAAACCATCGTTGTCCCGTATTGCCAGCCGGGACAAGAAGAAAGCCCGGTCGAGATGTGGCTGAACACCTTGCGGACTGATCCGGCAGCGACATGGGCGCGGCGCAAACTGCAGCGCTACACGGTCACCGTGCCGCAGGGTGTGTTCAAGCGGCTGCATGACCAGAAGGACGTGGAGGAGCGCACCGGGCTGTGGGTGGCGTCGCCATCGCGCTATGACGATGAGAGATACGGCCTGCTATTGCCTGAGGATCATGGCGGATGGCTGGGGGTATGACACTTCGCGTAGGCTGTTCTCGCAGTGGCTTTCTGGCCACACCGCAGGCAGGCTTTTGTATCGGGAGGGGGTTTTCATGAGCCAAGGATTTTGCATTGAGGTTTTCGGCCCGTTTGCCTGCTTCACCCGGCCGGAAATGAAGGTGGAGCGCGTTTCTTACGACGCCATTACGCCCTCCGCCGCACGAGCGATCTTCGACGCCATCCTGTGGAAGCCGGCCATCGCTTGGCAGGTGCGGCGCATCGAGGTCTGCGAGCCGATCCGCTGGATCTCCGTGCGCCGCAACGAAGTGGGCGCGGTGGCTCCGGTGGGAGCGGTACGCAGCGCGATGAACGGCAACGCGCTGCTGGCGCTGAACATCGAGGAGAACCGCCAGCAGCGCGCCGGCCTGCTCCTGCGCGATGTGCGCTATCGCCTGCATGGGCGCTTCGAGTTGACCGACAAGGCCGGCGAGGGTGATACCGCCGCCAAGTTCGCGGCCATGTTCGAGCGGCGTGCTCGCAACGGCCAGTGCTTCAACCAGCCGTACCTGGGCACCCGGGAGTTTTCCTGCGGCTTTCGCCTCGTTGATCCCCCGGCGGAGCCTTTCCAGCCAGCCTCTGAGCTGATGGGCGAGCGCGATCTGGGCTGGATGCTGTATGACTTGGACTATGGCCTGCCACCGCATGAAGCACCCAGCCCGTTGTTCTTTCGTGCCGTGATGCGCGATGGCGTGATCGCCGTGCCGGCGCGCGACAGCGAGGAGGTGCGCGGATGATCCTGCAATCCCTCAACCGCTGCTACGAACGCCTGAACGCGCGCGGCGAGATCGCGCCGGAAGGGTTCGAGTCTAAGGAGATTCCGTTTGTGCTGGTGATCGACGCCCAGGGGAACCTGGTGCAGATCGACGATACCCGTTCGGGTGCCGGCAAACAGAGGATTGTCGGCGCGTATCTGGTGCCCAGTGCGGTCAAGCGCTCGGTAGGTATCGCCGCCAACCTGCTTTGGGACACGGCGGAATACGTGGTCGGGCTGGTGCGCGAAGGCGGCAATCCTGTGCGTGTGGCGGATCAGCATGCCGCGTTCAGGGCCAGGATCGCCGAACTGCTGTCGCGCACTCAAGATGAGGGACTGCTGGCCGTCCAGCGTTTTCTCGACGCCGATCCGCTGGTGCAGGTAGAGGCTGATCCCAAAGCGCCCGAACTGCGCCAGGGCAATCCGAACCTGACGTTCCGCTATGTGGAAGATGTGGCGTCCGTACCGGTTTGTCTGCGCCCCGCGGTTATCGAGGCATTGTCGCAGACCGCCCCCACCGATACCGAAGTCCAGGCTTTTTGTCTGGTGCGGGGAGAGTCCGATACGACGGCGCGTCTTCATCCGCCCATCAAGGGTGTTTGGGGTGCTCGGACTTCGGGAGCGAACGTCGTCTCATTCAATCTGGATGCCTTCAACTCCTACGGAAAGACACAGAGCTACAACGCCCCGGTAGGAGAGAGGGCCGCCTTTGCCTACACCACGGCACTGAATCACCTGCTGCGCAAGGGGTCCCGCCACCGCCTGCAGGTGGGGGACGCCTCGACGGTGTTCTGGGCCGAAGAAGGCTCGCCGTTCGAAGACATCTTTGCTGCACTGCTCGGCGGCAGCGAGCCGGATGACCCCAAGCGCGGCATCGACGTGGTGCGTGACTGGCTTTCGGCACCGGTTACGGGTGCCTATCGCGATGTCGAAGACGATACCCGCTTCCACGTACTGGGCCTGGCCCCCAATGCGGCGCGCATCGCCGTGCGCTTCTGGCAGGTTGGCCCGGTACGCGAGTTTTCTGGCCACATTCGACAGCACCTCGCGGATATCGCCATCGCCGCGCCTTCATTCGAGTCGCCTTATCTGCCTCTTTGGCGGCTGCTTGCGTCGACCGCGCTCAAGGGCGAATCCAAGAACGTCGTGCCGAATCTGGCCGGCGACACCATGCGCGCGATTATCGCGGGCACGGAGTATCCCGCCGCGTTGCTCCAGGCCGCGATCCGGCGCGCTCGGGCAGAGCAGGCACGCAAAGATCAGAACGGCAAGTCAGTTTCGAATGTGAGCTATCCACGTGCAGCCCTTATCAAAGCCTGCCTCAACCGGCAGGCGCGTCTTCGTTCCACTTCGGACAAGGAATTGCTTATGAGCCTCGATCTTGAAAATCGCGACCCGGCCTATCGGCTCGGCCGCCTGTTCTCGGCGCTGGAGCGCATCCAGTCCGCCGCCCAGCCTGGCATCAGTGCCACCATCCGCGAGCGCTACTACGGTGCTGCCAGCAGCTCGCCGGCCAGCGTGTTTCCGATCCTGCTTCGCCTCAAGAACCACCACTTGGCCAAGCTGGACAGCGCCGCACTGAAAGCCTGGTACGAAAAGCTGCTTGGCGAGATTTTCCTGGGCATCGGCCCCGACTTTCCGCGCCATCTGGACCTGCCGGCACAGGGGCGATTCGCTATCGGCTACTACCACCAGACCCAGGATTTCTTCACCCGCAAGAGTCCGACAGATTCTGCAGCTGCCAACGATTCCACACAGGGAGACTGAACCATGAGCCTTCAATCGCGTTACGACTTCATGCTGCTGTTCGACGTCAAGGACGGCAACCCCAATGGTGACCCGGATGCGGGCAACCTGCCGCGGCTGGATGCCGAAACCGGACATGGTCTGGTCACCGATGTCTGCCTGAAGCGCAAGGTTCGCAATTACGTCGGGCTGGCGCGCGGCGAGCAGCCGCCGTACGAAATCTACGTCAAGGAAAAGGCCGTGCTGAACAAGCAGCACGAGCGCGCCTACATTGCCATCGGGGCCGAGGAGGAGCTCAAGGATGGCGACAAAAAGAAGTCACGGAAGGGCGGTGACAAGGTAAACGAGGCGCGCGCCTGGATGTGCCAGAACTTTTTCGACGTGCGCACCTTCGGTGCCGTGATGTCCACGGGCACCAACTGTGGGCAGGTGCGTGGGCCTGTGCAGCTGACCTTTGCACGTTCCGTGGCTCCGATTGTCGCGCTGGAGCACTCGATCACCCGCATGGCGGTTACCACCGAGGCCGAAGCCGAGAAGCAGGACGGCGACAACCGCACCATGGGGCGCAAGTTCACGGTGCCATATGGCTTGTACATGGCGCATGGTTTTGTGTCGGCACCACTGGCCGCACAAACAGGCTTCTCCGCTGATGATCTGGATCTGTTCTGGGAGGCGTTGCTCAACATGTTCGATCATGATCATTCGGCGGCACGCGGGCTGATGTCCACACGAGGCATCTATGTATTCGAACATTCCACGGCGCTCGGAAACGCGCCGGCTCATGCACTTTTTGAGCGGATCCAGGTAAAGCCGCTCTCGGATGCCCCGCGTGCATTTTCCGACTTTGAAGTCAGGATTGATGACGGAAATCTCCCGGATGGCGTGCGTTTGCTGCGCAAGGTGGGATGATGGACTGGTTCCGGAAGCAGGAACACACCATGACCACCGAAATCCCCTTCATCATCGAAGACGCACCGGAAGGCGGCTACATCGCCCGTGCCGTAACGGCCTCGATTTTCACCGAGGCCGACAGCCTGCCGCAGTTGCGCGAGAACGTCCGCGAAGCGGTGGCCTGTCACTTCGAGGAAGGCGAGCAGCCACGCTTGATCCGTCTGCACTACGTGCGCGATGAGGTCATCGCGGCGTGAAGTTGCCGCACGATCTGGATGGCGATGCGCTGATCCGCACCTTGGCGCGGATCGGCTACGGCAAGGCACGTCAGGTGGGCAGCCATGTGCGCTTGACCTTGCGCGATCACCCCGAGCATCACCTCGCCGTGTCGCTTCATTCGTCGCTGCGGGTCGGCACCCTGGCCGCTGTGCCCGACGATGTAGCGGCGCGATTGGGTGTGGGCCGGGCAGACTTGCTGGAATGATTGTTCGGATGGAACCGTGGACGAGGATATCGCTCCCATAGCCATTTCCGCGCTCCAGCACTGGAGCTACTGTCCGCGCCAGTGCGCCCTGATCCACATGGAGCAAGTGTTCTCTGAAAATGTATACACCTCGCGTGGCCGTGCCGTCCACGCACTCGTGGACCAGCCCGGGGCCGAGCGCGATGGCACGGTGCGGATCGAGCGCGCCATGCCGCTGTGGAGCGATCGGCTGGGCTTGGTCGGAAAGGCGGATCTGGTCGAGTTCGGATCTGATGGCTCGCCGTATCCTGTCGAATACAAGCACGGCCCGCGCCGTACCCAGCGTCATGATGAGCTGCAGCTCGCGGCGCAGGCCATGTGTCTGGAGGAGATGACCGGCCATGTCGTGCCCGTCGGTGCGCTGTTTCATTTCAGCTCGCGGCGTCGGCGCGAAGTGAAGATCGACACGGCGCTTCGTGCCGACGTGGTTTCTGCCATCGCAGCCATTCGGGACATGCTTGCTTCTCCGGTTCTGCCGCCGCCGGTGAACGACAAGCGCTGCCGCAACTGTTCGCTCAAGGAGCTGTGCCAACCGGCCATCGTCGATGATCAAGTGCGCTACGCGCGCCACCTGGCGGAATTGTTCGGAGGTGAACCGTGAGCGACGCCTGGCAGGTGCTCAATACGTTGTACGTGATGACCGGCGGCAGCTACCTGCATCTGGACAATGACACCGTGCGCATCGAAATCGAGCGCGAGACGAGACTGCGGGTACCGCTGCATCACATTGGCGGCATTGTGGTTTTTGGCGATGTGCTGGTCTCTCCTGCCTTGATCGCGCGCTGCGCCGCGCAGGGCATCACGATCACGCTGCTGGATCGCAATGGCCGCTTCACCGCCCGGGTGGAAGGACCGGTATCGGGCAACATCCTGCTGCGGCGCGCCCAGCACGATGCCCTGCTCGACGATGCGAAAGCCCTCAGTCTGGCGCGATCCTTTGTCGCCGGCAAGCTGCGCAACAGCCGCACCCTGCTGCAGCGCGGCGCGCGTGAATCCACGGACGAGGAGGACAGGCAGGCGTTGAGCGCCGCCGTCCAGAAATTCGACGCGTCGCTGCGCACGGCGGCGGTGGTCGGGAACATGGACGCGCTGCGCGGCGTGGAGGGCGAAGCCGCACGAACCTACTTCTCGGCGCTCAACGCAGTGCTCAAACCGGCCACACGCGAGCATTTCGGCCTCGCGGGGCGGCACCGGCGGCCACCCAGAGATCGCATGAATGCACTGCTTTCCTATCTTTACACTCTGCTCACCCACGATTGCCGCAGCGCGCTGGAAAGCGTCGGGCTGGACCCACAGGCAGGTTATCTGCATGTGCTCCGTCCAGGGCGCCCAGCGCTGGCGCTGGATGTGGTGGAAGAATTCCGCAGCGTGCTGGCCGACCGCATGGCGCTGACGCTGGTCAATCGCGGCCAGCTCAAACACGGCGACTTTCGTATCACCGAGGGTGGCGGAGTGCTGCTGGCAGACGATGCCCGCCGTGCCATCAGCGTCGCCTGGCAGGAGCGCAAGAAAGACACGCTTACCCACCCCCTGCTGGATACGCAGGTTCCCATCGGCATCTTGCCGATGATCCAGGCGCGGCTGCTTGCCCGCACCCTGCGCGGTGATGTTCCTGCATACCTTCCGTTCGTTTCGAGGTAGCGCAATGCTGGTGATCGTCTGCTATGACGTGGCTACCGAATCGCGTGAAGGAAGACGCCGGCTGCGAAGGGTGGCCAAAGCGTGTGAAGCGATTGGCCAGCGCGTGCAGAAGTCCGTGTTCGAGTGTCAGGTGGACAGCCGGCAGTTCGAAGAGTTGGAGCGACAGTTGCTGGCCATCATCAATGCCGATGAGGACTGCCTGCGGTTCTATCGGCTTACTGAGCCGGTGGAACTGCACGTCCGCGAACACGGCCGCTTCCGCGCGATAGACTTCGATGGGCCGCTCGTTGTGTGATGGTGCGCGCGAACCCCCAGCGACCGGGAATTTCCCGTCAGACTCGCGCATCGTCGCAAGATATTGTTTTCAAAGGAACATGAATGTGCCACCGTACCGCCTGCCGGCACAATCCCTCCACATTTTTGCAAGGTTCGCGGATACTTGTCAGCATCCCCAGCCCGATCAGTAACTTGGGATGGTGGAGTCGCCCGGCCTGATCAGGCCGGGCGCGGATTGAAACCGTGTCCTCGAAGTCATCAGCAGCCGGCTCTGGCTGTCGCCCGGCCTGATCAGGCCGGGCGCGGATTGAAACCTGAGCAATGCCAGCCGCCGCCGCTGCGCTGTAGGTCGCCCGGCCTGATCAGGCCGGGCGCGGATTGAAACCAGCCGGCAATCAGCGCTTCGGCGCGGCCCGGCGTCGCCCGGCCTGATCAGGCCGGGCGCGGATTGAAACTCCGGGCAAGTCTTGGTCATAGACAGCCTTGGGGACGTCGCCCGGCCTGATCAGGCCGGGCGCGGATTGAAACTTGACGAACCGCAGGATGTACTCGCCCCACATTGGTCGCCCGGCCTGATCAGGCCGGGCGCGGATTGAAACGCGGCCTCGGTCTTGATGACGGAGCACGCGCCCCGTCGCCCGGCCTGATCAGGCCGGGCGCGGATTGAAACACCTGGAGCTCTCGCGCCTTGGCGCGCGCATCACGCGTCGCCCGGCCTGATCAGGCCGGGCGCGGATTGAAACCTTATTAACAATGTCTGCCGACATGACCCCACGAAAGTCGCCCGGCCTGATCAGGCCGGGCGCGGATTGAAACATCCGCCACCCCGGCGCCTGGGACGGCGACAGCGGGGTCGCCCGGCCTGATCAGGCCGGGCGCGGATTGAAACGCGCCCGGCCTGTACCGCCTGCATGCCCTCCCAAAGTCGCCCGGCCTGATCAGGCCGGGCGCGGATTGAAACTGATGTTTGATACTACGGATGTTCTGACCGCCATGTCGCCCGGCCTGATCAGGCCGGGCGCGGATTGAAACCTTTCCGCGCATCGTTGCGCGCGCGCGCCTCGTGTCGCCCGGCCTGATCAGGCCGGGCGCGGATTGAAACACGCTTGTGAGTGGCGGCCTCGGCCAAGCGGTTTGTCGCCCGGCCTGATCAGGCCGGGCGCGGATTGAAACTGGTCAATTTGTGCGCAATGTGCGGCATAGCGTGTGTCGCCCGGCCTGATCAGGCCGGGCGCGGATTGAAACATCAATATGGTCACGCGCAGCAAGGTCATGGTGGTCGCCCGGCCTGATCAGGCCGGGCGCGGATTGAAACCAGGGTGATGATGCGCGGTGCGAGGCCGACTTTGGGTCGCCCGGCCTGATCAGGCCGGGCGCGGATTGAAACACCTTGTCGATGCTCGCGCCAAGATCGACGGCAGTCGTCGCCCGGCCTGATCAGGCCGGGCGCGGATTGAAACAAGATCGGGATGATGGCGCGCCAGTGCGGAAAGGTCGCCCGGCCTGATCAGGCCGGGCGCGGATTGAAACCGCGACATGCCGTTTCCCGCCGCCGGTGGCTCGGTCGCCCGGCCTGATCAGGCCGGGCGCGGATTGAAACTCGTAAACGCAAAGCTCCTTGTGGCCCTTGGCCCCGTCGCCCGGCCTGATCAGGCCGGGCGCGGATTGAAACATCACTCAAAAAGCGATGCTTGGGCGGCCTGCCGGTCGCCCGGCCTGATCAGGCCGGGCGCGGATTGAAACCGCGTGTTGATGGGGGGGGGATGACGATGGCATTGTCGCCCGGCCTGATCAGGCCGGGCGCGGATTGAAACTTCGCGAGTGCCGACGCGGTCCTTGTTGAGCAGGTCGCCCGGCCTGATCAGGCCGGGCGCGGATTGAAACTTGTCGAGCATCAGCCCCATGTCCTTGCCGAAGGTGTCGCCCGGCCTGATCAGGCCGGGCGCGGATTGAAACGAGCCTATTACAAAAAATGTTACGGCTGACCTTGTCGCCCGGCCTGATCAGGCCGGGCGCGGATTGAAACTCGCTTTCGCAATACGGCGACCTGACGCTCTCGCGGTCGCCCGGCCTGATCAGGCCGGGCGCGGATTGAAACATCCAGTTGGAGACGGATGAAGCGCGTGAGTACCAGTCGCCCGGCCTGATCAGGCCGGGCGCGGATTGAAACCGGAGAGAACCACGGATACTGCGGTTTGCTTTCAGTCGCCCGGCCTGATCAGGCCGGGCGCGGATTGAAACACGATGATGCAAGCGCGCTGCACACCGGCTGGAAGGTCGCCCGGCCTGATCAGGCCGGGCGCGGATTGAAACAGGCGCTGCCGCCATCAATATGGCGTTGGCTCTGGTCGCCCGGCCTGATCAGGCCGGGCGCGGATTGAAACCAGACGCCGCGCTGAATCTTTCGGCCCGGCAGCGTCGCCCGGCCTGATCAGGCCGGGCGCGGATTGAAACTGGTCGGCCGTCACCACCGCCAACCTGCGCGAGTGTCGCCCGGCCTGATCAGGCCGGGCGCGGATTGAAACGATCAGACCAGCGTCGTCATCCACCACCGCATCGGTCGCCCGGCCTGATCAGGCCGGGCGCGGATTGAAACCGGATCCTGCGGCTGCAGGCTGACCGCACCCGGGTCGCCCGGCCTGATCAGGCCGGGCGCGGATTGAAACGTCACCCCCAAGGGGCTCACCGCGCTGTCCGCGCGGTCGCCCGGCCTGATCAGGCCGGGCGCGGATTGAAACACACCCTCCAGCACGCGCACAGCGGCGCGGTCGCAAGTCGCCCGGCCTGATCAGGCCGGGCGCGGATTGAAACAACGTCCATGCTTTCGTCCAGCCCGAGCGTCCCGTGTCGCCCGGCCTGATCAGGCCGGGCGCGGATTGAAACGCCAGCCAGGTGCAGCGCACGCTGCCCGGCTCGAGTCGCCCGGCCTGATCAGGCCGGGCGCGGATTGAAACCTGCGCGCGCAGCCAGCAAGGGCCGAAGTCCTCAACGTCGCCCGGCCTGATCAGGCCGGGCGCGGATTGAAACTTGTGGTCGGCGTGGAACAGCGCCTTGCCGTCGCTCGTCGCCCGGCCTGATCAGGCCGGGCGCGGATTGAAACCTCGGGCGCGACATGTACGCGCACCGCTGGGTGGTCGCCCGGCCTGATCAGGCCGGGCGCGGATTGAAACAAGCCTTCGCCGATAGCTTCACCCGCCGGCGCGGGTCGCCCGGCCTGATCAGGCCGGGCGCGGATTGAAACGCCCGGTCGTCGTCGGTGACGTACTGCGGTCGGGTCGCCCGGCCTGATCAGGCCGGGCGCGGATTGAAACGCGGAAGTCTGGCGAGGACAGGCGCGCTCCTACAGTCGCCCGGCCTGATCAGGCCGGGCGCGGATTGAAACCAAACCTGCCGGCCGGTGTAGATGGGATTGCATGTCGCCCGGCCTGATCAGGCCGGGCGCGGATTGAAACCGGGTGGCCGACTGATGGCCGGCATCGAATCCCTGGTCGCCCGGCCTGATCAGGCCGGGCGCGGATTGAAACGGTGAGGATTTCGCGGCGGCGGGCGGGGGTCATGTCGCCCGGCCTGATCAGGCCGGGCGCGGATTGAAACGACTGCGCCCAGCGCCACACCGGCATCGACTGGGCGTCGCCCGGCCTGATCAGGCCGGGCGCGGATTGAAACACCTTCGAGCTGCCGGCCGCGCTCGAGGGCCTCCTGTCGCCCGGCCTGATCAGGCCGGGCGCGGATTTAATCGGGTCGCTCACGGTCACGGCCGTCGCGGGTTCAGGGCGTGGCGCGTGACTGATCGATCGTGCGGGTCCGCTCTGCAACGGCGGCGCTGCGTCTTGCGGAGCGGAGGAATTACACCTGCGATGCAGTACCCGGCAGGTTGAACAGGGCCGCGGCATTGGTGGCCGTCTGGCGCACCACGTGCTCGACGGTTTCCCCGCGCAGTTCGGCAATCGCCTCGGCGATCGCGCGCAGGCGCGCCGGTTCGTTGCGCTGGCCGCGGATGGCCGAATCCGGTTGGTCCGGGGCGTCGGTTTCGAGCAGGAGATGGGAGATCGGGAGCGTGGCCGCGAGGCTGCGCAGGCGGTTGGCGCGGTCGTAGGTGACGGGGCCGCCAATGCCGAGAAGGAAGCCCATCCCGCACAGGGTCTCGGCCTGCTGGCGGCTGCCGGAAAAGCTGTGCACCACGCCGCGCAGTCCGCCGATGCGGCGCAGGAGCGCGGTGACTTCGTCCACGGCGCGGCGGGCGTGGAGGATGACCGGCAGGTCGAACTCGCGCGCCAGCCGAAGTTGTCCGATGAGGAACTCGCGCTGGGTGTCGGGATCGAGCCCTTCGACGAAGAAGTCCAGGCCGCACTCGCCGATGGCGACGGGGCGTTCGCGTTCGACCCATTCGCGCAGGTGCGCGATGTGCTCGGGCCGGTGCTCGGCCAGATACATCGGGTGCAGGCCCCAGGCCGGCGCGACCTGCGGGAAGGCGCGGGCGATTTCCCGCAGCCTGGGCCAGCCTGCGGCGCTGATTGCCGGCGCGATGATGCGGGTGACGCCGGCGGCCGCGGCGCGCGCGAGGAGTTCGGCGCGGTCGGCGTCGAACTCGGGCGCGTCGATGTGGCAGTGGCTGTCGGTGAGGCTCACGAGGGGCGCACGGTCTTCTCTTCGCCGGCCGCCGCGTCGCGCCGGTCCTTGCGCCGGCCGCCCAGCCACAGCGTCAGGGAGGCGAGCAGGATTTCGTCCACGAAAGGAACGACATCCGGCACCACGATGTCGACCAGGAACAGCGCGCCGGCGACAAGGAAGAGCTGCGGGTGGCGCAGGCGTCCGAGCCAGCCGAGGACGGGAGCGAGCAGTGGATTGGCCATCGAAGCCTCCGGCAGCGGGGGATGCCATCCACAGTGGGGAAGGGCGCGCGTCGATGCAAGCGGGCGGGGCTTTTTCGTTCATGCGCTGCGGACCTTCGGCGCGTGCGCTGGTAGAATGAGCGGCTTTCCATGGCCCGCGCGGGCCGGAAAATCCCATCCACTCCCACGAGTTGAACGCCATGGCCCTGGACCGCACCGACCTTTTCGATATCCGTTCCCTGCTCAGCGAGGAGGAGCGTGCGGTCAAGGACAGCGTGGCCCGCTTCACGGACGAGAAGGTGCTGCCGATCATCGGTGCCTGTTTCGATGAAGGCCGCTTCCCGAAGGAGCTGATCCCGGAGATCGCGGGTCTGGGCCTTCTGGGCGCAACCCTGCCGGAAGAGTACGGCGGCGCGGGCCTCAACGCGGTGAGCTACGGCCTCATCTGCCAGGAGCTGGAGCGCGGCGATTCGGGCCTGCGCAGCTTCGCCTCGGTGCAAAGCTCGCTGTGCATGTATCCGATCTTCGCCTACGGCACCGAGGAGCAGAAGCGCCAGTGGCTGCCGCGCATGGCCGCGGGCGAAGTCATCGGCTGCTTCGGCCTGACTGAACCGCACGGTGGCTCCGACCCGGCGAACATGAAGACGCACGCGAGGAAGGACGGCGGCGACTGGGTCATCAACGGCTCCAAGATGTGGATCACCAACGGCAACCTGGCCCATATCGCCATCGTCTGGGCGCAGACCGAAGACGGCATCCAGGGCTTCATCGTGCCGACCGACACGGCCGGGTTCACCGCGCAGGAAATCAAGCACAAGATGAGCCTGCGCGCCTCGGTGACGTCGGCGCTGTACTTCGACAACGTGCGCATCCCCGACGCCAACCGCCTGCCCAACGTGAAGGGGCTGAAAGGCCCGCTCGGCTGCCTGACGCAGGCGCGCTACGGCATTACCTGGGGGCCGATCGGCGCGGCAATTGCCTGCCTCACCGAGGCCACGGACTACACCAAGGAACGCGTGCTGTTCGGTCGCCCGATTGCCGCCACCCAGGCGGTGCAGCTGCGCCTGGCCGACATGGCGCGGCGCATCACCCTGGCGCAGCTGCTGAGCCTGCAGCTGGGCCGGCTCAAGGATGCGGGTGCGATGCAGCCGCAGCAGGTGTCGCTGGCGAAGTGGAACAACGTGCGCATGGCCATCGACATCGCGCGCGATGCGCGCGACCTTCTGGGTGGTGCCGGCATCACCACCGAGCATTGCCCGATCCGCCACGCGCTGAATCTGGAGTCGGTCATCACCTACGAGGGCACGGAAACCGTGCACCAGCTGGTGATCGGGCGCGAGCTGACCGGCATCAGCGCGTTCTGATCAGGATGCCTCGATGAGCGTCTTCGACCTGCGCGTCGAGACCGGACGCCTGCTGCTGCGTCCGCCGCGCATCGAAGACTTCGATGGCTATGCGGAGTTGCTCGGCGACGAGGATGCCGCGCGCCATATCGGCGGGCAGGCATCGCGCCCGGCGGCATGGCGCAAGTTCCTGCAGCAGCCCGGTGCCTGGGCGGTGCAGGGCTTCGGGATGTTCTCGGTGCTGGACAAGGCCAGTGGCGAATGGCTCGGCCAGTGCGGGCCGTGGCGGCCGGAAGGCTGGCCGGGCAACGAGATCGGCTGGTCGTTCCGGCGCGTGGTCTGGGGCCGGGGTTTCGCCACCGAGGCGGCCCGTGCGGCGATCGACTGGGCGCTGGGGAACCTTGGCTGGAGCGACTTCGTGCACTGCATCGTGCCGGAAAACGTCGCCTCCCGGCGCGTGGCGCAGCGTCTGGGTTCGACGCTGCTGCGCCAGTCGTCGCTGCCGTCGCCTTACGAGAATCATCTCGTGGATGTCTGGGGCCAGGGCCGCGCCGACTGGCTCGCGCGGCGGCCCTGAAGCAAAACCCCGGCCGCGTCAGCGGCACTCCTGCGCGCGTTCCTTGAACACCACCGGCTCCCAGTAGGCGTTGGCACGCATCGCGTCGTTGTCCATGGCGTTTCGATCGAGCTTTGCGCCGATCGAATAGCGCATGTTCGGTTCCACCGTGACCACGATGGCCTTGTAGGCGCGTGCGAGGGTGCGGCGCTGCATCAGGTTGCGCTGGCGCAGCTGGCCGCGGGTGAAGTATTGGAGGCCGATCTTCTCGCTGACCACCAGCACGTGTTCGCCGGCCGGGAGGCGGTGACGGTTCTGCGGGTCCAGCGGCGTGCTGTCGCCGTCGATGGAGGTGATTTCCGCTGCGTGGATGTCATCGGAAACCACCGGCGTCGGGTCGCGGTCGCTGACATAGCCGCAGCCGCGTGAGGGTTCCCGTGCGGCAGGCTGCAGCATGCCGGAGAAGCTCAGCGGCTCGCCGTCGCGCAGCACGTCCAGGCGCACGGTCTGGCCCTGTACGCCCAGCGCGTGATCCAGGCGCGCGGCGAGGTTGCCCTCATCGCGCAGGGAAATGCCGTTGATCGACTGCACGCGGTCGCCCGGCAGAAGGCCCATGGCCTGCGCCGCGCCGCCGGGCGTGACGGCCAGCACTTCGGGCCCGCGGGCATGGGAATGGCGGGTGTCGATGACGGCTCCCAGTTCATGTGCGGGAGCGGATTGCGCCTGCGCGGCCGCCGGGGCCAGAAGCAGCAGGCCGACCAGCGCAAAGCCGGCAAAGCGAAGGATGTTCACAGGATGTCTCCTTGTGCGGAATGTCGAAGGGATGTGTCGGCGACCGCCAGCCGGTGGCGGATGTCCCAGAGCGGTTCCAGCTCCGCGTCGGAGGCCCCGCGCGCGTAGGCAGCCTGCAGCGCGCGGTCGACGGCGTGGAGGCGCGCAACGGAATCGACCGGGGTTCGGGCCTGCACCGTCCTCGTTTCGACCGGCTGCAGCGGGGCATGCGCGAAGAGCAGCAGGCCGGCGGTCAGGCCCAGCGCCAGCACGCCGCCGCCGGCGAGGATTTTGCGGCGGACCGTGCGCCGGCGCTGCGCGCGCCGGAGCTTCGGCCAGAGCGTGTCGGGAAGCGGCGGGTCGGGCAGCCTCTGGAGCTGCTCGCGAAGCGGGTCAGTGTTCATGCGTCGGGGTTCCTGGATGATCTGCGATGTCGCGCAGCTGCGCCAGCGCGCGCGATACGATGGACTTGGACCAGCTTTCGCTGCGCCCGAAGCGCTGGCCCAGCGCCTGATGCGACCAGCCTTCCACCTGGTTGAGCCAGACCAGGGCGCGGGCCTGCGGCGTGAGGTGGCGCAGCAGGCCAGAAGCCTCGGCATGATCGGCGGGTTCGCGCGCGGGGGCTTCGCGCAGCACCGATCCCTCGTCTTCGATCATGCGCCAGTCGCGGCGCAGCCGGTCGATCGCGAGATTGGCCACGACCTGCCGCAGCCAGGGCCCGATCGGGCGCTCGGGATCGATCCGTGTGAATCCGCCCAGCAGCCGCATGAAAGCGTCCTGCACGATGTCCTCGGCCGCCTGTGGGCTGCCCACCAATCGCCAGGCGAGGCTGTGCAGGGCACGGGCGTGGCGTTGGTAGATCCACGCCAGGGCCGCCTCGTCGCCGCGCCGGGCGCGGCGCAGGCACAGGACCTCGTCGCGGTCGACGGGTCGGTGGGCAAGGGTGATGGACAGCGGCGTGTCGGTGCTCATGGTTATCCATACGGACCAGCGCGGCGAACCGTCGCAGACGGCCTGCGATGCGGGTCACGAAGCGGAGCCTGCATCGAACGACAGCGATCGCCCGGCGCGCGTTGGCCTTACCCTAGGCGCATGAAGTTCCGTATACCACTCTTTTTCCTTGCGGCCCTCGGGGTGCTGGTGGCCAGTGGCGCATCGGCCCGGACTGCGCCGGGCGATGTGCTGTTTGCCAACGGCTTCGAGGTGCCCGTGCCGGCCACCGCCGGCGGTGGCGGGGTCAACTACCTGTGGTTTGGCGACGACGGCCAGTGTCGCGACGATTCGCGCGATGCCTACGGCTTGCTCAAACGCTACCACGAGACCGATGCAGAACTTGGCCCGGTGCGTGCCCTCGCGCAGTCGCAGCTTGCCACCATGCGCGCACGAGGCATGCGGCGACTGAGCCTGGGCGTCTACTTCATGCACCAGCCGGCCGCCGGCGGCACGCTGGTCGATTCCAGCGATCCGGCGGCGGTGGCGCAGGCGGCGTCCAACCTGGCCCTGCTGCTGGCCGATGCGAAGGCGGCGGGCTTCGTGACCGTGCTGTTCCGCTTCTTTCCGACCAACAACATCAATCCCTCCCAGCCGGAGTTTCCCGGCGAGGGCAGCCCCGACTACAGCCCGCGCGTGGACGAGTACTGGCGTCTGATCGAAGCGCTGCGGCCGGTGCTGGCGGCTTCCGGGATCGGCTACCGCATCGATCTCATGGTCGAGGGCGCGCCGCGCGACAGCAACAACACGCTGTATCCGGAAAACCAGCGCTACAAGTATCCGGCCAACAGCACGTGGAGCCGCACTGTGCGCACCCTGTGGCAGCGCTATGTCGCGGCCTGGGGACGCAGCGGCACCGTGGGCTTCTCGTTCCTGGCCGATCAGGACAACAACCGGCTGCGCTCGCGCGTGCGCCACATGCGCTATGTGTACGAGGGCGTGTACCCGCAGGTGTTCGCGATGGATTTCTACGCCGGCAGCGCGTGGGACGAGTACGACAAGTTCCTCAAGATGGACGAGCACATGCGCGACCAGAATCCGTCCGGTGCCAGCTGGGACAGCACCGGCTGGATCATTGCCGAGGCGTACTACGAGGATCCGCTGGCGGCCGATGCGCTGGCGCGCGCGATCCGCCACACCGGGCGCACGGTCTTCTACCTGACCCAGTGGCCGCTGGACCGCGCCGGGCAGTGCCGGAATCCGCACGTCAACGTGGTGCCGCCCTACGAGTGGATGGTCTGGCCCGGCTTCGGCTTCTGAACGCGCGCCATCGGGAATGGCTGCCCGGATCGGCGTCTCCTTGGGGCCGCCCGATGCGAGTCGGTAGAATTGGTGGTTTCATGCGACGCGGCGTCATGCCGCGTGCCCACCTCCCAGTACGGAAACCCCATGTCCACCATTCCTGCCCGCCAGCGCGGCCTCAATCGCGCGGAGATCTGCGACCGCAACTTCATCGAGTTCGTCGAGAGCTGGGACGGCGCGATCCGCCCGGCCGCTGGCGCGGATGCGCCGGTGCTGCCGGGCAGCGCCTGCACCGTGGCAGACTTCCTCGACCTGTTCGAATCGCAACTGGTGTCGCGGCATCTGGACCTCATGGCGCGCGTGCTGCGGGTGAAGAACAAGGTGTTCTACACCATCGGTTCTTCCGGCCATGAAGGCAATGCGATGGTGGCGCGTGCCACGCGCCATACCGATCCGGCCTTCCTGCACTACCGCTCCGGCGGCTTCATGGCCGAACGCTTCCGCAAGCTGCCGGGCATGGATCCGGTGATGGATTCGGCCCTGAGCTTTGCCGCCAGCGCGGAAGACCCGGCCTCGGGCGGACGCCACAAGGTGTGGGGTTCCAAACCGCTCTGGGTGATCCCGCAGACCTCCACCATCGCCTCGCACCTGCCCAAGGCGCTGGGCACCGCGGTGGCGATCGAGCAGGCGCGCCGCATCGGCCATGCGCTGCCGGTGCCGGCTGATTCCATCGCGATTTGCTCCTTCGGCGATGCCAGCTCCAACCACGCCACCGCGCAGACCGCCTTCAACGCGGCGGGCTGGACTGCCTACCAGAAGCTGCCCGCGCCGGTGCTGTTCGTGTGCGAGGACAACGGCATCGGCATTTCGGTGAAAACGCCGGCCGGCTGGATCGCCCGCAACTTCTCGCAGCGTCCGGATCTGGACTATTTCCATGCCGATGGCCTGGATCTCGCCAGCGGCTACGCCGACGTGCGGCGCGCGGTCGAGCACTGCCGCACGACGCGCCGCCCGACCTTCCTGCACCTGCGCACCACGCGCATCATGGGCCACGCCGGCACCGACTTCGAGATCGAATGGCGCGCACTGGAGGAACTGGTTGCGGTGGAGGCGACCGACCCGCTGCTGCGCTCAGCCGCGATCGCGCTGGAAGCTGGCCTGTTCACCCGGGAATCGCTGCTGGCCGCCTACGAGGCCATGCGCGCGCGCTGCTTCGAGGCCGCCAGGGCGGCGGACGCGCGCCCGCGCATCGAGGCGCTCGAACAGGTGATGGCACCGCTGGCGCCGTACACGCCCGACGCGGTGCAGGCCGAGGCCGGTCGCGCGGATTACGCCGAAGCCCGGCTCAAGGTGTTCGGCGGCGAAGAAAACCTGCCGGAGAACCACCCGCCGCGGCATCTGGCGATCCAGATCAACCAGGCGCTGCACGAGCTGATGGCCAAGTATCCGCATACGCTGCTGTTCGGCGAGGACGTGGCACAAAAGGGCGGCGTCTACACCGTCACCAAGGGCCTCTACAAGACATTCAAGGGAACCCGCGTGTTCAACACCCTGCTGGACGAGACGATGATCCTCGGCCTGGCCCAGGGCTACGCCAACATGGGGATGCTGCCGATCCCGGAGATCCAGTACCTGGCCTATTTCCACAACGCCTGCGACCAGATCCGCGGCGAGGCGGCCAGCCTGCAGTTCTTCTCCAACGGCCAGTACCGCAATCCGATGCTGGTGCGCATGGCCGGGTTGGGTTACCAGCGCGGCTTCGGCGGGCACTTCCACAACGACAACTCGATCACCGCGCTGCGCGACATTCCCGGGCTTGTCGTGGGTTGCCCCAGCCGCGGCGACGATGCCGCCACGATGCTGCGTACCCTCGCCGCGCTCGCCCAGGTGGACGGTCGCGTGAGCATTTTCCTGGAGCCGATCGCGCTCTACATGACCAAGGATCTGCACGAGGCGGGCGACGGCCGGTGGCTGTTCCCGTATCCGGCACCGGGCGAGGCCATGGCGCTGGGCGAGGGCCGCGTGTATGCGCCGGAAGCCGAGGATCTGGTCGTCATCACCTACGGCAACGGCGTGCCGATGGCGCTGCGCGCCGCGCGCGCCATCGAGGCGGAGCTGGGCTGGAAGACGCGCGTGGTGGACCTGCGCTGGCTGGTGCCCTTGAACGAGGCGTTCATCGTGCAGCAGGCGAAAAGCGCCGGTCGCATCATTGTGCTTGACGAAGGCCGCCGCAGCGCCGGGGTCGGCGAAGGCGTCATCACCGCGCTGACCGAGGCCGGACTGGGCGCGGTACCGATGCGGCGCGTCGTGGGGGCCGATACCTACACCCCGCTGGCGAGCGCGGCCTTTCTGGTGCTGCCGGGCGACGCCGACGTGGTGGCGGCGGCGCGCGCGCTCGCGGGCTGATTTGCGGTGGAGCCGGTGCGGCGATTGGCCTATGATTCGCTCGCATGACGCACACTCAGCCACTTGCCATAGTCTTTGCCGACGTCAGCGGCAGCACGCGGCTGTTCGAGCAGCTGGGCGACGTGGACGCGCGCCGCATCGTTGCGGCCGTGCTCGATGCGCTCACGGTGGTGGTGCAGCGCAACGGCGGTACGGTCATCAAGACCATCGGCGACGAGATCATGTGCACCTTCCCGAGCGCACTCGATGGTATCCGCGCGGCCTGCGAGATGCAGCGCAAAGTCACCGGCGACCCGGTGTTCGCGCGCGATTCGATCGGCATCCGCATCGGCCTGCATCATGGCGAAGTGCTGGCGGAGGAGGGCGATGTCTATGGTGACGCGGTCAACACCGCGGCGCGCATGGCCTCGCTGGCCAAGCGCGACCAGATCGTGACCACGGCCACAACCTTCCACGGGGTCACCAGCATCGGTGGCTACCGCTCGCGCGGCCTCGGGCGCACCCGGGTTTCGGGCAAATTGTTGCCGATCGAGATCATCGACGTGATCTGGCAGGAGGACACCTCCAACATCACCATGGTGCAGCGCGCGATCCGGGTCGATGACGGTACCGAGCAGGGTCAGAAACTGATCCTGCGCTTTCGCGGCCAGGTCATCGAGCTGGTCCCCAACTCGCCGCCGTTTGCCATGGGGCGCGATCAGGCCAACGCGCTGGTGGTGGATGCCGAATGGGTCAGCCGCATCCATGCCTCGATCGAGTACAAGAACGGCCACTATGTGCTGGCCGATCGCAGCACCAACGCCACCTTCGTCCGGTTTGGCGATGACGACGAGCTGCGCGTGCACCGCGACGAGATCCCGTTGCGCAAGGCCGGCGCGGTCAGCCTGGGCCAGTCGCTGGCGCTGGGCCAGGCCGACATTCTCTATTTCCAGTGCGGCTGAACCGCGCCAACCATCCAGTCGCGGGGAACTGATGCACGCCGTTCGCCACCTCCTGTGGATCCTCCTGCTGCTGTCGCCGCTGGCCGCCTGGGCCGATAGCCCCGCCAGCGGGCGGGTGTATCTCGATGCCAACGGCAACGGCCGTCGCGATGCGGGCGAGGCCGGCGTGGCGGGGGTGAAGGTTTCCAACGGTCGCGACATCGCGCTGACCGATGCCGCCGGGCGATACCGCATCACGCTGCGCGACGGCGACACGCTGTTCGTCATCAAGCCGCCCGGCTACCGTTTCCCCACCAGCGCAGCAGGCCTTCCGGCGTTCTGGGTGCATCATTTCCCCAAGGGTTCGCAGACGCTGCGCTACGGTCGCATCGCGCCCGGCAGCGCGCGGCGCGCGCAGTTCGCGCTGCATGTCGATGCCGGCGAAGACGGCTCGCCGTTCGAAGCCCTGGTGATCACCGATCCGCAGACGAAGAACGCGCGGGAGCTGGACTACTACGCGCGCTCCATCGTCGCGCCGGCCGCGCGCCATGCCGGCATCGCGCTCGGAATGACCCTCGGTGACCTGGTGGACGATGCGCTGGATCTGCACGCCGGATTCAACGAGGCCAACAAGGCCCTGAATCTTCCGTGGCTGCACGCGCCGGGCAACCACGACATCGACTTCGACGCGCAGGACGACGCCGACTCGCTCACCAACTATCGCCGCAGCTTCGGCCCCGATACCGTGGCCTGGGAGCGCCCCGGTCACGCCTTCATCGCGCTGGACGACGTGATCTACCGGCCCGGACAGAAGCCGGCCTATGTCGGCGGGTTTCGCGAGAACCAGTTCCGATTTCTGGAAAACTACCTGGCAACCCTGACGCCGGAGACGCGGGTCGTGGTGAGCCTGCACATTCCGCTGTTCGACGATCCGGGCGAAACCTTCCGCCATGCCGACCGCGCGCGCCTGTTCGCGCTGCTGGAGCGCTTTCGCGAGCCGCTGATCCTGAGCAGCCATACCCACAGCCAGCGCCACCACTTCCACGGCCCGGAATCGGGCTGGATCGGTGCGCTGCCGCTGCACGAATACAACGTGGGCGCGGCCTGCGGCGGTTACTGGAGCGGGCTGCGCGATGCCGAGGGGCTGCCCGATGCGCGGATGGAGGACGGCACGCCCAACGGCTACGCCATCGTGCGCTTCGGCGAATCGGTCACCACGCGCTACCACGCCTCGCGCGCGCGCGACGACCTGCGCATCGGCCTGAGCTCGCCCGGTCCGCTGCGCCGCGGTGCCTATCCGGCCTATCCGGTCGTGGCGAACGTGTACGGGGCCGAGCCCGATGCCGTGGTGGAAATGCGCATCGACGGGAGCGACTGGCGACCGATGGCGCGGGTCGATGAGCCCGACCCCCAGCTTGCCGCGATCAACATCGACGACGCGCGCGCGCAGGGCCTGCGCGCCTTCGATCGCGCCGTGCTGGCGCGCTCCGGCAAGCATCTGTGGGCGGCCAATGTTCCCACCGATCTGGAGGCCGGCGAACACCAGGTCGAGGTGCGGGCACGCAGCCGGTTCGAGGGCGAAACGACGGCCCGCACGAGCTATCGCCTGATCGACTGGATCGAGTGAATGGACTGGCCGACGCTCGACGGCGCGCCGCCGCGGATCATCGCCCATCGCGGTGCCAGCGGGCCGATGCCCGAGCACACCCTGGAAGGCTATGCGTTGGCGCTGGAGCAGGGTGCCGACGTGATCGAGCCGGACCTGGTGTCGTCGCGCGACGCGCAGCTCGTCATCCGCCATGATCGCGACCTCACCCGCAGCACCGACATCGCCACGCGCCCGGAGTTTGCCGCGCGCCGGCGCAACGGCGACTGGTGGATCGAGGACCTGGATCTGGCCGAGATCGCCCGGCTCCGGGCGGTGCAGCCGTTTCCTTCGCGCGACCATGCCTACGACGGCCGCTTCCGCATTCCGACCTTCGCCGCCGCCCTGCTGTGGGCGGAAACCGAGGCGCGCCGCAGCGGCAGGCCCGTCACGCTGTATCCGGAACTCAAGTCGCCGGGCTTCTTCACCGCCAAGGGCAAGGATCCGTGCGGGCGCTTCCTGTCGCTGGTGCGCCAGCGCAACCCGGTGCGCGTGGCCCTGTGGCTGCAGTGCTTCGAGCTGGAGCCACTGCTGACCCTGCGCGAAAGCGCGGAAGTGCCGGTGTTCCTGCTGCTGGGGCGCGGTGCCCCCTGGCGTCGCCTGATCGCCCGCCACGCCGGGCAGGTGGACGGCTTCGGCGTCCACAAGAGCCTGCTTCAGGATGTGGACGGCTCCAGCAGCGGCCTGGTCGACCTGGCGCACGAGCGCGGCTGTGTGGTGCACGCCTGGACCTACCGCGACGACGACCTGCCGGCCGGCTACGCCAGCCCGTCTGAAGAGCTTGAAGTGGCGTTCGCAATGGGCGTGGACGCACTGTTCTGCGATTTTCCGCAGACCGCGGTGCGCCTGCGCGATGGTTTCGCGGAGCGCTTCTGATCCGGCCGCGGCTCAACCGGGATTGAACACGTTGGGCGCGCTGCCGCCGCTGGCGTAGCTGAAGCCGGGGAACACCTGCCCCAGCGCGTTCGGTGCCAGCCCCATCCGGTCCACCAGCGCCTCGGAAAGCACCTGCCGGTAGTCGGTGGTGACCGCGACGTCCTGGCCTTCGTACAGGGAGAGGTCGTCCAGGCCGGGGAAGGTGCCGTGCATCTGTCCGCCGCGCACCCTGTTGCCCAGCGCGAACATGATGTTGCCGTAGCCGTGGTCGGTGCCGGCCGAGGCGTTGGGCAGAAAGCGACGCCCGAATTCGCTCTGCACGATCACCGTGACCTGGTCCATCAGGGTGCCGACGCCGGCGATCGGGGTCGCGTTGAGGTCGGCGTAGAAGGCGTCCAGCGCCTGGCCCAGTTCCTCCACCAGGTTGCCGTACCAGTCCCAGTGCCCCGCCACGCCCGGGTTGGGCATGCCCTGGCCCTCGTGCGTATCCCAGAAGCCGTGGTCGACCGCAGCGGCGACGAGGCCGGCCTTGAGCGGCGATTTGAGCATCTGCGCCAGGTTGCGCAGCTGGGTGCCGAAGTTCCCGGAAGGGTAGACCGCGCCGCCGCCGGGCTGGTAGCCGCCCGGATTGTTGGTGGCGTGGTAGGGGGTGAAGTTGAAGGTGCGCATCCACTCGAGCGCGTCCGCCGCATCGCGCCCGGCGCGCTCCAGCGAGGAGCTTCCACTCCACAGGGGATACAGGTGGGTGTGCGCCGGCTGGTAATTGGCGATGGACGACGCATCGTCGTTCCAGCCCCAGTGGAAGCCGTCCACGCGAAACTGCGAGGCATCGCTGAATCCGACCGCCTCGTCCAGCCCCACCAGGCTGGTCTGCAGGTTGCTGCCGAAGCCGTAGGCCGGCGCGATGACCGGGGTCGGCAGGCCGCTGGCGGCCATCAGATAGCGAGCCAGCCAGCCATTGCTGGTGCCGGTGGCCCCCGGCGTGCCCAGCTCCATCATCGCCTGCGCCTCGAAGTGGCTGCGGTTGGGCGTGGGCATGCCGGTGGCGTGCACGATGCCGAGCCGATTGCTGCTGTACAGCTTTTGCAGCCATTTCGCCGGCGTGCCCACCGCGTCGCCGGTGCCGCCGCCGGCGCGCGGGTGCCAGGCCCACTCGGTCGTGCCGATGCGGCGCAGGCGCGAGGTCGGAATGGCCATCGAGCCGCGCTTGGCCTCGTAGCTGACCCGGTTCGGGCCGCTCCAGGGCACCACCATGTGCAGGCCGTCCATGGCGCCGCGCAGGAACACGTAGACCAGCACGTCACCCGTGGCGGCGCTCTTGCCGCCGGCAAGGCCGGTGGGATCGAAGAAGGCCATGGCGCGACCGGTGCCGGCACCGATGGCGGCGGCACAGCAGCCCTTGAGGAAATCCCGGCGATTGGCGGACATGGTCGTCGCTCCGGCAGCTTATCGTTGGTAGAACTCGGGAGACATCGCGATCAGCGCCACGGTCGCGCGCAGGCGCGGGATCGTGTAGTGCCGGCCGAGATTGCCCGCGTTCCAGGCGTTGTCCCAGGTCAGCTGGACGCCCGCCGCCTGTACCGGGTCGGTCTTCTGCCCGAGGAAGCAGACGATCTCATTGCGCCGCTCCGGCAGGATCGGCTGGCCATGCAGGCGGGCGATCCAGAAGTCCACCACCGCACCCGCCGTGGCCGCGGCCGGCGTGGGAAACTGCGCGCGGCTGACTTCCTCGATCCGCAGGAAGTAGGCCGCGGGCGAGTTCTCGTCCCCACCCGGCACCCGCAGCTCCGGCAGGCGCGAGAGTACGCGCCAGGTCTGCGACAGCGGGCTGACCGCCTGCCACTTGCGGCTGTGGTCGGGGTAGCCATCGGGCGTGGGCCAGCGGAACGGGCCGTGCCCGGTCTGCTGGAACAGGCTGGTCAGCTCGCTGTAGCTGTTCCAGGTGCCGGTGCGCGGCCTGGGCGTGATGACGGCCGAAGTGGCGCGGAACGCCTGCATCAGCACCTCCCACGGGCGCTTGGTCTTCTCGCCCCAGGTGGTCTTGAAGGCGCTGGAGTTGAGGATGTGGCGCAGCACCTGGGCGATCTGGTCGGGTGCCTGCCACTGCGCCTTCCAGAGCTGCGCGGCCGATTCGACCAGGGCCTCGGGCGGATCGTCGGAAATGAAGCGCCGGCACAGTTTGCGGCAAATGTTGCGCGCGGTGCCGACGTGCCGGCAGAGCAGGTCGAACAGGGTTCGTCCATCGGCCATCGCCGGGCGGTTGGCGATGATGTAGGAGCCCAGGATGTACTTGCCTGCCTTGTCGTGCCAGGGCGCGTGGTAGAGGAACTCGCCGGTGTCGTATTCGGGCAGATCGGGGAACTCCCAGTGGTCGTCGCGCATGGTCCAGCCGGTGAGCGCGCGCGCGGCCTCGTACACGTCGTTGTCGCAGTAGCCCAGCGGCACGCCGCTGCCGTCGCGCGGCACCTCGTTGGGGTCGATCGTGGGGTAGTAGTGCGCCGCGCCCAGGGTGTGCAGCTCGCACAGCTCGCGCGCGAAGTTTTCGTTGAAGCCGGCACCGCGGCTGGACTTGTTGTCCAGGAACATCAGCATCGCGGGCGCCTTCGCCACTTCTTCCAGCAGGGCGCGGAAGTTGCCCAGCGCATAGCGCTTGCCGCTGGTCGGATGGGTGCCGCGCATCACGTCGCGGTCGTAGTGCATGAAGACCGGCGCGATGGAGTATTCCCAGCCGGTGACGTTGAAATGGTTGTGCCAGAAGTCGACCATCACCTCGTACAGCTGGCGCTCGCTGTACACCGCGCGCACCAGCTTGAGGCAGGCCGCCTCGTCGCAGGGCCAGTAGCGCTCGTTGCCGCCCGATTGGCCGCCGCGTACGTACGTGGCCCACATCTGCGCCAGCGTCAGGTTGGCGGTGGCGTAGCCCGCCGCCGCGATGCGACTGTCGCAGACGCTGTCGCCGATGGCGTCGGGGTCGAGCTGGCGGTTCACCCAAGCCGTCAGGCGCGCATCGTCGGAAGCACCGAGGGCATTGAACGCGGCCACGTCGTTCGGGCGCGGCCCGTAGGCGCACCTGGTGAGCACCCGCATTCCAAACGGCGGCAGCTGCACCTGCGGCGGCGGGGATTCGAGGCCGTCGGCAAAGATCAGATCGCCCGGCTGGCCGGACGGAACGGGGGTGGGCTGCGTCTCCATCGATCCAGCTTCCGGAAGGCGTGTCACATTTTGTAACACTACCTTGCCAGGATGCGCCACTGTGCGGAAGCGGTCACGGATCGACCGGCTGGCCGGAGGCCGCCGGAGTCACCGTTTCGCGACGGGCCGCTCAGGCCAGGGCGTCGTTGCGCAGCAGAATCGCCGTGATGTTGTCCGAGCCGCCGCCGTCCAGCGCCGCCAGCACCAGCTGATCGACGCATTCCTGCGCGGAGATGTCGGTCTTGGCGAGGATGCGGGCGATTTGCGCATCGTCCACCTCTTCGGTCAGCCCGTCGCTGCACAGCAGGAGCTGCATGCCGGGGCGAAGCTCGCCCTGCAGGATCTCGACCTTCAGCGCCTGCGGATCAGTGACGCCCAGCGCCTGGGTGATGACGTTGCGGTGCGGGTGGCTGCGCGCCTGTTCCGGGGTGATCGCGCCCTGGTCGATCAGCTCCTGCACGTAGGAATGATCCTGCGACAGCTGGTGCAGGGTGTCGTCCCACAGGTAGATGCGGCTGTCGCCGACCCAGGCGATTTCGAAGCGCGCGCCGCGCAGCTGCGCCGCCACCACGGTGGTGCCCATGGGCAGGGTTTCCGAGCGGCGACGTGACTGGCGGATGATTTCCTGGTCGGCGGCGCGGATCGCATCGGCCAGGCTGTGGCCGGCCCGGACCTCGCCCACGATGGTGTCGCGCGCCAGGGCGCTGGCCACCTCGCCGAACTCGTGTCCGCCCATGCCGTCTGCCACCAGCCACAACCCAAGCTGCGCGTCACCGTAATAGGTGTCCTCGTTGTGTTCGCGTCGCAAACCGACGTGGGTGAGGTGGCCGAATTCGATCATCGGTGGGTAAGCATCCGGCCGTGCCCGGTGGGGACATGACGCTGAGGTGACGGGTCTGTTTGGAGTATAGCGGTGGCGGCGATGCTGGCGCGTGGATCGAAGCGACGCCTGCGATCATGCCGCCGCCGGCGAAATCGGCGCAAGTCTCGGCAAATACGGACGAAAGAATCAAAAGCGGACGCGTTATGGGCCTCCGCGGCCCGCGGCGTGCGATCCGCCCGTCACGGCGGGCAGGGGATGGCCTGTCGGCAATGGCGCGCATCTTGTCGAACATGCCCATCCCCCGTATGATGGCCGGCCCTTCCCGCGCCACCTGGGAAGGTTCACGGAGAGGTGGCAGAGTGGTCGATTGTACCTGACTCGAAATCAGGCGTACGTGTAAGCGTACCGAGGGTTCGAATCCCTCCCTCTCCGCCAGATTTCAGCGAGAACGCCCCCTTGCCGGGGCGTTTTTGCTTTGTGTCGGGGTGCCGTGGTTCCGCCGTGAGTGATTCCCGGCCAGCCGACTTGCATGTCGGCTGGCGTTCGCAGGCTCGCGACGGCAACGATCAAGGGCGTATTCGGTGCGCCCCATCGCGACCAAGGTCGCTCCTACATCGCAACATCAGAGCTTTTTGCAGGAGCGAGCTTGCTCGCGATCCAGGCAGCGGGGGAGTCGCGGAACGCCTCCGGTACCCGAAAACGCCCGATTGGATCCACGCTGATCCGCGAAGACCCTCTTTTGTCGGGCGCGCATGCTGAATCCGTTCAGCCGCCGGCGGGCGACTTCTGGCAGTCTGGCACGCCCTTTGCTTCCGGCTGCCACCATGTCCGAAATCCTCGTCCCCGTCTCGTTCGGCGAACTGCTCGACAAGATCGCCATCCTGCAGATCAAGTCCGAGCGCATGAGCGATCCGGTCAAGCTGGTGAACGTGCGCAACGAGCTGGCGGTGCTGGATCGTACCTGGGCGGCGCACGCCGCATCGAAGACCGACATCACCGACCTGCGCGCCCGGCTCAAGGCGGTGAACGAGCGGCTGTGGGTGATCGAGGACGACATCCGCGACAAGGAGGCGGCGCAGGCGTTCGATGCGCGCTTCATCGAACTGGCGCGCTCGGTGTATTTCCAGAATGACGAGCGCGCCCGGCTCAAGAAGGAAATCAACCTCGCGCTGGGCTCGAGCTACGTCGAGGAAAAATCCTACGCCGACTATCGCGCCAAGGGCGCGTCCGACCCCGCCTGACCGCGTAATTCGGCGGTGCAGCGGTCGATGCAGTCGATCACCTCGTCCACGCCGATCAGGGCCATCACTCCCGGGAACTCGACCCGCTTGCCCCAGCGCAGCGCGCTTGCGGGCTTCTTCAGGAATCGGCGCGCGGCTTCGTCGTAGCGGTTCACGGTGAAGCGCCGGTCCGAGTACGGCCCGCTGCGCTCGGCGTCGGTGCAGGCGTGCAGTCCGACGACCTTGGTTCCAAGAGCGTTGGCGATGTGTACCGGCCCTGCGTCGGGTCCGAGCAGGATGTCGGCGCGTTCCAGCAGCGCCATGAGCTGCTTGAGCGTGTCGCGGCCGACCAGATCGATGGCCGGCTCCTTCATCGCGGCCAGGATGGCGTCGGCGGTCTGGCGTTCCAGCGCGCTGCGCCCGCCGCAGATCGCGATGCGATAGCCGTGCCGGCGCGCGGCGTGGTCGGCGGCGGCGGCGTAGCGTTCGGGCAGCCAGTTGCGCAGCGCGTGACTGGAGCAGGGCGAGACGATCAGGGTGGGAACGTCGCCGGGGAGCTGCTCGTCGGCCCAGTCGCGCGCGGCCTGCGGCACCGGCAGGCGCCATTCGACGCGGGTCTGCTCCAGCCCCAGCGGTACGGCGAATTGGCCCAGCACGTCGAGGACGTGGGTGCCAGCCCCGGGAATGCGCCGGTTCACCACCAGACCGTGCCCCTCCTTGCTGCGCCGGCGGTCGTAGCCGATCCGCAGGGGCGCGTCGATGCCCAGCGCCAGCACGTTGGCACGCGCCGCAAGCTGCATCTGCAGCAGGGCATCGAAGCGCTGGGCGGCCAGCTGCTGCCACAGCGCGCGCATCCCGGAGAGCCCGGTCTTTTTGTCATAGACCGCGAACTCGACGCCTTCCAGGCCATCGAGCAGCATCCGCTCGCCGCGGCCGATGATCCAGGTCAGGCGGGTCTTCGGCCAGGCGCGCTGGATCGTGCGCACCAGTGGTACGACGTGGGTGGCGTCGCCGAGGGCGGAGAGTCGCAGCAGGGCGATGTGCCCGGGCGGGTCGATCAGGCTCATCTTGCTACACTCGCACCGAAACCAATCCTGTTCGCGTCATGCCCAATGCCCCAGCCAGCGTCGTGGATGTGCGTCGCGCGCAGTTTGCGCAGGCGGTGATTCTGTTCGACGGCCGCAGTCTTCCACAAGCCACCCCCGAGTTGCTCGATCCGGCCGGTTGGCCCGAATCCGAGCTGCTGAGCGGTCGCGGCGGGCGCGGCATGGCGACCCTGGTGCGCGGCGACTTCGGCGAGGGAATCCTGCGGCACTACCGCCGCGGCGGGCTGGTCGGGCGCTTCATTTCCGACCGGTATCTTTTTCTTGGCGAATCGCGCGTGCGCTGCGTGCGCGAATTCCGGCTGCTGGCCGAGCTGTATCGCCGCGGCTTGCCCGCGCCGCGGCCGGTGCTCGCCGGCTGGCGTCGTTCCGGCCTGTTCTATCGGGCCGAGCTCCTGACCCGGCGGGTTCCCGATTCCCGGACGCTTGCCGAATGCGTGGCTGCCGGTGCGGTCGGGCACCTGTGGCGGGCCATCGGCCTGACGATCGCGCGCTTTCATCGCGCCGGCGCGTTCCACGCCGACCTCAATGCGCACAACGTGCTGATCGACGGGCGCGAGCAGATCTGGCTGATCGATTTCGATCGCGGCGGTCTGCGCGTGCCCTCGCAGGACTGGCAGCGTGCCAACCTGCGCCGGCTGAAGCGTTCGCTCGACAAGCTGGGTGGCGTGAGCGATGCGGCCTGGGACGATCTGTCGCGCGGGTACGATGCCGGGATGGCCGGTGCTTCGCCGGACGAGGAAAGAGGCTGAGGTGTCGCGCTGGAACCTGCATATCCTTGGCGTTGGCAATGCCAGCGCGGTCGAACTGGGTTCGGCCAGCGTGGTGCTCGAGCGCGACGGCGCGCCGATGCTCATGATCGACTGCGGGCAGGAAGCGCTGAGCGCCTACCTCGCCCGCTATCGCGAACCACCGCGCGCGCTGTTCCTCACCCATACCCACCTGGACCATGTCGCGGGCATGGAGCGCCTGTTCGTCCAGCTCTATTTCGATCCCGCGCGGCGGGGAAGCTGCCGGCTGTACCTCCCGGCGGCGCTGGTGCCCTGGGTGCAGCACCGGATCGCCGACTATCCCGGCGTGCTGGCCGAAGGCGGCGCGAACTACTGGGATGCGTTCCGGGTGATTCCGCATTCGCGCGGCTTCTGGCACGAAGGCCTGTGGTTCGATGTCTTTCCCGCGCGCCACCACGCGCCCGGGACCGCCTTCGGTCTGGCGCTGGCGGGCAGCTTCATTTTTACCGGCGACACCCGTCCGATCGGGGAGCAACTCGCCGCGCTGGGCGAGGGCCGCGAGCCCATCGCGCACGACTGCGGGCTGGTGGGCAATCCTTCCCACAGCGGCATCGAGGATCTGGAGCGCGAATATCCGCCCGCGTTGCTGGCGCGCCTGCACCTTTATCACTACGGCGCGGCCGCCGATGGCGAGGCGCTGCGCGCGCGCGGCTGCAGGGTGCTGGTGCCCGGGCAGGATCTGGCGCTGGACGCTCCGGTCGCGCGGCGCGGCTGACAAAATCGCGACGCCGAAAAGGTGGCAGCCCGCCAGCCTGACCTCGGCACCCGAGTCGACCGATACCGTTGCTTCCTTCCGGACCTGGCGGGGTTTTCGATCTATCGTCGCGAGGGGACCGACGGGCCGCCATAGCGCACTCCGGCGAGGGCTGGTCTGGCTGTTGAATGCGCCAGAAAACCAGCGGCAAATCCCGGATTTCATTGAATAGATGGCGGAGAGAGCGGGATTCGAACCCGCGAAGCGGGGTTTAGCCGCTTACACACTTTCCAGGCGTGCTCCTTCAACCACTCGGACACCTCTCCGCAGATGCCTTTGCCGCGCGTCTGGGCGTCGGCAAGAAGGCCGCGCATCATAGCGGTCCGCGCGGTCCGGAACAAGGCCACGGCGTCGGCGGATTCGACGCCGGATCAGGTCACGCGCCGCCGCTTCCCGTCGGATTCTGCGCCGCATGGCGCTCCAGCAGGCAGGCCACTTCGAAGTGGTCGGTGTGCGGGAACATGTCGAACAGGCGCGCCTGGCGAACCCGGAAATCGGCGAGGTCGGCAAGGTCGCGGGCGAGTGACTCCACGTTGCAGCTGGAATAGATGATCCAGCGCGCCTCGCTTTCGCGCAGGCGCTGGCACAGCGCGCTGCCGATGCCGCGACGCGGCGGGTTGACGATCACCAGCGGCGGCAGCCGGATCGCTGCGCGCGCGAAGGCAGCGGCATCGCCCGCCTGGAAGCGCACGCCGGCAAGGCCCAGTTCGTCCCGGCTGCGGCAGGCGCTGGCGATGGCCTCCTCGGAAAGTTCGATGCCGGTGACCTCGCGCCGCCCGTCCGCACAGTGCAGCGCAAAGCCGCCGACGCCGCAGTAGAGATCCCAGAGCGCCGGCGGATCGAGCGCGGCAACCCAGTCGCGCGCCTGCCGGTACAGCGCCGCGGCCACGTCGGTGTTGGTCTGGAAGAAACTCTGCGGGCGCAGGTGGATCGGCAGGTCGTTGAGGCGCATGGTCAACGCCGCTTCGTCCGTCAGCAGGATTTCGCGTTCGCCTTCGAGCACGGCCTTGTGCTCGGGCTGGAGATTGGCCGACACCACGCGCAGGCCGGGCAGGGCGGCACGCAGCGCCGGCAGGTGCTTGCGGATGCGGGCGATGGATTCCTGCGAGCGCAGCACGAAGCGCAGCATCAGTTCGCCGGAGTGTTCGGCCACGGTCACCAGCAGGTATTTCAGCTCGCCGTGTCGGCCCGGGACGTCGTAAGGCGCGATCCGCGCCTGGCGGATGAAGGCCGCGAGCGCGGGAAATATCCCGCTGATGGCGGCCGGATAGAGCGGGCAATCGGTGAGGTCGACGCCGTGGCCGCTGGCATCGAGGATGCCGAGGGTCGGTTGATCCACGCTGCCGGCCACGACCATCTTGGCCTTGTTGCGAAAGCCGGCCTCGCGGCTGCGTACCGGCGCGTGCCAGTGGATCGGGCCGAACGCTGCGAGGCGCTGCGCTGCATCGGCCTGCTTGCGTGCGACCTGCGCATCGAGCGGCTCGCGGATGCGCGCGCAGGACGCACAGCGGCCGCTCTCGAAGGCATCACAGTGCATCGGCGTGTGCCTCCAGCCACGCCGATGCGCCGTGCGCGGCGACCATCGCGCTGGCGAGCGATGCGGTCAGCAGGTAGCCGCCGGTCGGCGCTTCCCAGTCGAGCATTTCACCCGCGACGAAGACGCCCGGGCGGGCGCGCAGCATCAGGTGCTCGTCCACGGCGTCGAGCGTGACGCCGCCGGCGGTACTGATCGCCTCGTCGATCGGCCGGGTGCGCGTGAGCACAAGGGGAAGCGACTTGATCCGCGGGGCCAGCGCATCCGCGTCGTCCCAGTGCTCGCGTGTCGTGCACGCATGCACGAGCGCCGCCTTGAGGCCGGTCAGCCCGAGCCTGCGGCGCCAATGCTCGCTGCGCGACCGCGATCCGCGGGGTGCCGCCAGCGCCGCGTGCACGGCCGCCTGACTGTGGTCGGGCAGGAGGTCGAGTTCGAGGATCGCCCGGCCGTCGCGTTCCAGCGCATCGCGCAGGCCGGCGGACAGCGCGTAGACGAGGCTGCCTTCGATACCGGTCGCGGTGACAAGCAGTTCGCCGCGTCGCCACTCCGGCGTGCCGGACCGGCGCGCGGCGACGGTCTTGAGCGGCTGGCCCTGCCAGCGCGCGGCGAAACGCGGTTCCCAGTCGCAATCGAACCCGCAGTTGGCCGGACGCAGTGCGGCCACGGACACGCCGGCCGCGCGCAGCGGCTCGACCCAGGCACCATCCGAGCCGAGCCTGGACCAGCTGCCGCCGCCCAGCGCCAGCACGGTTGCATCGGCGCGGGCGTGAACCTCGCCGTCCGGCGTCTGGAAGCGCAACGCGCCGTCGGACGTCCAGCCCAGGAACCGGTGCCGCACCCGAAAGGCCACTCCCGCCTCGCGCAGGTCGCGGACCCAGGCCCGCATCATCGGGCCGGCCTTCATGTCGAGCGGGAAGACCCGTCCGGAGCTTCCGACGAAGGTGTCGAAGCCCAACTCCCGCGCAAGGCCGCGCACCGCGTCGGGGCCGAAGCGATCAAGCCAGGCCGCGACGCGGGGCGCGGCATCGCCGTAGCGTGCGGTGAAGGCGGGCAGGGGTTCGGCGTGGGTCAGGTTGAGCCCGCCCTTGCCGGCGAGCAGGAACTTGCGCCCGACCGAGGCCATGGCGTCGAACACGGTCACGCGCGCGCCGGCGGCCGCCAGCCGCCGGGCAGCGTGCAGCCCGGCGGCCCCGCCGCCCACCACGAAAGCACTCGGCGCGGCTTGGCCGGGTTCGTTGCCCGGCGACTGCTCATTCTTGATGTTGTTTGTCAACTATCAACCCCAACTGTATGATAAAAATCAGATAAAGAATTCTCCGGTTCGGGGCCTCCGTCACGAATAACGAACTCTTTACGGGCGCTAGAGTAAACTCTCGGCTGTCGGATGGTGCGGAACCCGATGGGCCGGCCATCCACTGTTCCCTTGCAGGATCGCTGTTTCCGCGGACACGCGGGATGGCGATGTCTGCTTCAGCCATACAGGAGCCTGTCATGAGCGAGTCGCTGAACATTCTCCCCGAGTTGATCGAAGCCACGCGCGAGGGCGTCGATTTCTACGCCGAGGCGGCCGATGCGGTGACCGACAGCGAATTGAGCAAACTGTTCCGCCGCATGGCCCAGGCCAAGTCCACGCTGGTGGAAGAACTCAGCCACGAGGTCAAGCCCGCCAGGACGCCCAAGGTGCGCAGCAGCAAGCGCGTCGCCAAGCCGGCGGAATGGGTCGCCCACATCAATTCCACCTACACCACGCTTCGCACCGGGCTCAAGGCCATCAAGCAGGATCAGGTGACCCAGATCGAGCAGGCCGAGTCCGACCTGCTGGGCCGGGTGCAGCGCATCCGCCACGACCGCGACCACAGCTACGTGGTGCGGGTGCTGGCGATGCAGTACGAAGCCAAGGCCCGCGCCGTGCATGAGGGGCTGCGCGCACGCAAGCGCCGCCTCGCCGCGGGCTGATCAACCGCCCGGATAAGCCACCGGGCCAACGCGGAAAATCCCCGCACGGACACCGCCAGCCGGTGTCCGTGCGCTCGCGTTGGCGACTGAACGAAAAGCGTGTATAAGGAAAGCGCTGTGTTTGCAAGGGTCACAAGGCACCGTGGCCCGGTGCGGCAGGTCCGATTCGGTTCGGTCTGTCCATCGCTTCACGTCGCGTACTCCCTGCAGCCAGTCCCGCACCGCGGGTTTACATGTCCAGCCAATGTTTCGGGAGTTATCGTCATGTCCGATCGTCAGACCGGCACAGTCAAATGGTTCAACGACGCCAAGGGCTTCGGCTTCATCAGTCGCGAAGGCGGTGAAGATCTTTTCGTCCACTTCCGCGCCATCCAGGGCGCTGGTTTCAAGTCGCTGAAGGAAGGGCAGAAGGTGTCCTTCATCGTGACCCAGGGCCCGAAGGGCTACCAGGCCGATGAGGTCCAGGCGCTCTGACGGCAGATCAGATGCCGGTTCGATGAAAACCGCCCGGTGACCCCGGGCGGTTTTTTCATGTGGATGCAACGAAGAAGGCGGAGCTGCGGCCCCGCCTTCCAGAGGTTGCTTCCCGGAGTCGCCGGTGCCTCCGGAGGCTCACTTCATGCGGTAGGTGATGCGGCCCTTGGTCAGGTCGTAGGGCGTCATCTCGACCTTGACCTTGTCGCCGGTCAGGATGCGGATGTAGTTCTTGCGCATGCGGCCGGAAATGTGGGCTGTCACGACGTGGCCGTTTTCCAGCTTCACGCGGAACATGGTGTTGGGCAGGGTCTCGAGGACCGAGCCTTCCATTTCGATGGAGTCGTCTTTGGACATTCGGGGCCGTGAGTTGGGGGTTTTGGCGAAAAACGCCCGCCATTATGCCACGATTCGATACCGTTGACGAACGCGTCCCCGACATGCGCCCCGGCGCGCCATCCGCCAGGCCGTCCGATGCCGCGCAGGCGTTCAGCCGAAGTCGGCAGCGACCCGGTTGCGGCAATGCTCCGGCCAATCGGTGCTGGAACTCGACGGCTCCCGGTCCGCAAGGCAGGACAGATATTCGCTGCGGCGGATCTGGCGCGCGCCCAGCGCGGCCAGGTGCGGGGTGTGCATCTGCGCATCGAGCCAGCGCACGCCGCGCTCGGCCAGCAGCCGGCACAAGGCCGCAAGCGCCAGGCGTGAGGCACCGCTCTGGCGGCTGAACATCGATTCCCCGCAGAAGACCGGGCCGGCGTCAACGCCGTAGATGCCGCCGACGAGCCGCTCGCCGGCGTATACCTCGACGCTGTGCGCGTGGCCGAGGCGGTGCAGTTCAACATAGGCGCGCGCCATCTCAGGCAGGATCCAGGTGCCGTCCTGGCCGCGGCGCGGCGTGCTTGCACAGGCCTCGACGACGCCGGCGAAATCGCGGTCGGCATGGATCGTCCAGTCGCTGTGCCGCAGGCTGCGACGGAATCGACGCGACAGGTGCAGGTCGGCCGTGTCGAATACCGTGCGCGGGTCCGGTGACCACCACAGGATCGGGTCGCCCTGCGAATACCAGGGGAAGATTCCGCTGCGGTACGCGCGCATCAGGCGCGTGGGGGAGAGATCGCCGCCCCAGGCCAGCAGGCCGTCGGGCTGACGCCGGGCGCTCTCGGGCGGCGGGAACGGGGTCGTCGGATCGGGATCAAGGCGCGGCAGGTGCATGGCGAAACGGCGAGTGCTCCAGCAGCAGGTCGCGATAGCGTCGCACGCCTTCGCGTTCCTGCGCACACCAGGGCCGCAGCGCGGCGTCCAGGTGAGGGTTGGTCACCAGGTGGCGGCTGTGGGTGAGTACCGGCAGAAAGCCGCGCGCCAGCTTGTGTTCGCCCTGCGCGCCCGGCTCGAAGCGGCGCAATCCCTCGCGCAGGCAGTATTCGATGCCCTGGTAGTAGCAGGTCTCGAAGTGCAGCCCCGGGCTGTCCTCGACGCTGCCCCAGTAGCGTCCGTAGAGCGTGTCGCCGCCGCGCAGGCACAGCGCGCCGGCGACGGTGCGGCCCTCGCGTTCGGCCAGCACCAGCACCAGCGCACGCGGCATCGTGCGGGCCAGATGGGCGAAGAAGCCGCGCGTCAGCACCGCCACGTTGCCCTTCTGCGCGAAGGTGATGCGATAGAAGTCGTGCATCGCGGCGAGATCTTCGTCGCTGGCCTCGTCGCCGTGTGCGATGCGGAAGCGATAGCCCGCCTGTGCGACCTTCGTCCGTTCCTGCCGGATCGCCTTGCGGCGGCGGCTGGTCATGGCGGCAAGATAGTCGGCAAAGTCGCGCCAGCCGGGGTTTTCCCAGTGGAACTGCAGCTCGTGGCGGGCCAGCCAGCGCGGGTCGAACACGTAAGTTTCCGATTCGGGCAGGAAGTTGACGTGCAGCGAGGACCAGCCCGCGGCCCGGGTGTGCGCGGCGAGGGCCTGCGCCAGCGCCTGCCGCGCCGGCTCGTCGCGCGCCATGAGTCGCGGCCCGGGCACCGGCGACCACGGCACTCCGACCAGCCACTTGGGGTAATACGCGATGCCGGCTTCTTCGCAGGCCGCGGCCCAGGCGAAGTCGAACACATACTCGCCGCGCGAGTTGTCCTTGCGCCATGCCGGTGCCGCCGCAATCAGGCGGGGGCCGTCGTGCAGCAGCGCGTGGCGCGGTGCCCAGCCGTAGCGGGGCGGCAGGCAGCCGGTGGTTTCCAGCCCGAAGAGGAAGGCGTGCGCGACGAAGGGGTTGGTGCCATCGTGCAGCGCGTCCCACGCCTCGGCCGGCACCGAGGCGAGGGAGTCGACGAGGGTGAGGACTGCGGGCATCCGCCGGCTGTCGGCCACGCCGCCGTCCGGTCAGGCCGGCCCGACCTTTTCCAGAAAGCGCTCGGCATCCAGCGCCGCCATGCAGCCGAAGCCGGCCGAGGTGATGGCCTGGCGGTACACGCTGTCGGCCACGTCGCCTGCGGCAAAGACGCCGGGGACACTCGTTTCCGTGGCACCGCCGTCCTGACCCGAGTGGACCTTCAGGTAACCATCGCGCATGGCGAGCTGACCCTCGAAGATGCCGGTGTTCGGGTGGTGGCCGATGGCCACGAAGAAGCCATGCACCGCGATGTCGCGGGTGCTGCCGTCGGCGGTCGAGGCCAGACGCATGCCGGTCACGCCGCTGTCGTCACCCAGGACTTCTTCCACGGTGTGGTTCCAGACCAGTTCGATCTTGCCGCTGGCGGCCTTTTCGAACAGCTTGTCCTGCATGATCTTCTCCGCCCGCAGGCTGTCGCGGCGGTGGACGAGATAGACCTTGCGCGCGAGGTTGGACAGGTACAGCGCTTCCTCCACCGCGGTATTGCCGCCGCCGATCACGGCCACGTCCTGTTCGCGGAAGAAGAAGCCGTCGCAGGTGGCGCAGGCCGAAACGCCGCGACCCTTGAACTTCTCCTCCGATTCCAGGCCCAGGTACTTGGCGGTCGCGCCGGTGGCGATGATGAGGCTGTCGCAGGTGTAGGTGCCGCTGTCGCCGGTCAGGCGGAACGGACGCCGGGACAGATCGGCGGTGTGGATGTGGTCGAACACCAGTTCGGTTTCGAAGCGCTCGGCGTGGGCCTGCATGCGCGCCATCAGTTCCGGCCCCTGCACGCCCTGTGCGTCGCCCGGCCAGTTGTCCACGTCTGTGGTGGTGGTGAGCTGGCCGCCCTGTTCCAGACCGGTGATCAGCAGGGGCTTGAGGTTGGCGCGGGCGGCGTAGACGGCGGCGGTGTAGCCGGCCGGACCGGAGCCGAGGATCAGGACGCGGGCGTGGCGGGATTCGCTCATGGGACGGACTCTGCGGGAAACGCAATGGGGGCAAGGCCAGTCAGGATGGGGGCCGCAGGGCGCGGTTACAAGCCGCGCCGCGCCGCCTCGGGCGTGGAAACCGCATTTGGCCTGCGGTCGCAAGGTCCGGGCGGGCACGCTGATACAATCCGGCGTTCTGTCCCGATCATGCAGGATGACCAGGTCCGGTGAGCCGAACACAGCAGGCAATGGAAGACGAGGGTGGCGCGCGACGCAGGATCTGGCGGGAAAGCCTGGTTCTGCTGGCGGTGCCGGTCCTGCTGTACCTGCTGGCCTGCCTGGTCAGCTACCACCCGGACGATCCAGGCTGGTCGCACTCGGGCAGCGTCACCGGGCCGATCCACAATTTCGGCGGCATGGCCGGGGCGTATTTCGCCGACATCGTGCTCTCGTTCTTCGGCATTGGTGCCTATGCGCTGCCGATCCTGCTGGGGGGCCTGATCTGGCTGGTGCTGCGCGGGCGCGATGGTCTCGACGGGACGGCGCTCACCCCGGCGCTGCGCCTGATCGGTGTATTTGCGTTCCTGGTGGGCGTGGCCGCGCTGGCGCACCTGAATCCGCCGCGTTCGGCCGCCGGCCTGCCGGTGGGGGCGGGCGGGCTGCTGGGCCAGCTCGTGGGCATGGCCCTGCAGCGTGGATTCGGCTACTTCGGCGCCGCACTTTTTACCCTGGCGCTGCTGCTGGTGGGCATCACTCTGGCGACCGGGTTGTCCTGGTTTGCCCTGATGGACCGCATCGGCCGCGGCGTCTTGTCACTGGGTGGACTCCTCGGGCGGCGGATGCAGGAGCAGGTCTCCAACGAGAAGCGGCAGGCGCGCGCCGCGCGCGCCCAGCGCGAGGAAACCCGGCGCGAGGAAACGGTCAAACGCGCCAGGCGCGAGCCGATCCGCATCGAACCGCCGCCGCTGCCGGTGGAAAAGAGCGATCGCGCCCAGCGCGAGCAGCAGATTCCGCTGTTCGGCGGCGTGCCCAGCAGCGAAGGCGGCCTGCCGCCGCTGTCGGTGCTCGATGATCCCAAGCCGCAGCCCAAGGGCTATTCCGAAGAGGCGCTGGAAACCCTGTCGCGCCAGATCGAGTTCAAGCTCAAGGACTTCCGCATCGAGGCGCAGGTCGTCGGCGTATTTCCCGGCCCGGTCATCACCCGCTTCGAGATGGAGCCGGCACCGGGCGTGAAGGGCAGCCAGGTGTCGAGCCTGGACAAGGATATCGCCCGCGGCCTCTCGGTGAAATCCGTGCGCGTGGTCGACGTGATCCCCGGAAAGTCCGTGATCGGCCTGGAAATCCCCAACGCCAACCGCGAGATCATCTACCTGTCGGAAATCCTGCGCTCGAAGGAATACGACAAGTCCACCAGCCCGCTGACGCTGGCATTGGGCAAGGACATATCCGGGCGGCCCACGGTTGCGGATCTGGCGAAGATGCCGCATCTGCTGGTGGCCGGCACCACCGGCTCGGGCAAGTCGGTCGCGGTCAACGCCATGGTGCTGAGCCTCCTTTACAAATCCAGCGCGCGCGACGTGCGGATGCTGATGATCGATCCGAAGATGCTGGAGCTTTCGGTCTACGAAGGCATCCCGCACCTGCTCGCGCCGGTGGTCACCGACATGAAGGAGGCCGCCAACGGCCTGCGCTGGTGCGTGGCCGAAATGGAGCGCCGCTACAAGCTGATGAGCGCGGTGGGCGTGCGCAACCTGGCCGGTTTCAACAAGAAGGTGAGGGACGCCATCGAGGCAGGCCAGCCGCTGATGGACCCGCTTTTCAAACCCAATCCGGAGCTGGGCGAAGCACCGCGCGCGCTGGAAACGCTGCCCTACATCGTGGTCATCATCGACGAGTTCGCCGACATGATGATGATCGTCGGCAAGAAGGTGGAAGAGCTGATCGCCCGCCTGGCGCAGAAGGCGCGCGCCGCCGGCATCCACCTCATCCTGGCGACGCAGCGCCCGTCGGTGGACGTGATCACCGGCCTGATCAAGGCCAATATCCCGACCCGCATCGCCTTCCAGGTTTCCAGCAAGATCGACTCGCGCACCATCCTCGACCAGTCCGGCGCGGAAACCCTGCTGGGCCACGGCGACATGCTGTATCTCCCGCCCGGCACCGCCATGCCCGAGCGCCTGCACGGTGCCTTCGTCAGCGACGAGGAAGTCCACCGCGTGGTGCAGTTCCTCAAGGAAAGCTCCGGCGGGGCGGACTACCTCGAAGGCGTGCTGGAGGAAACCCAGACCCTGGGCGACGGCCAGGTGATCGGCCCGACCGGGCTGCCGGAGGCGGCTGCCAGCGACGATCCGGAGGCCGACGCGCTGTTCGACCAGGCCGTGCGCATCGTCACCGAGACCCGCCGCGCCAGCATCTCCAGCGTGCAGCGCCACCTGCGCATCGGCTACAACCGCGCCGCGCGCCTGGTCGAGGCCATGGAAGCGGCCGGCATCGTTTCGCCGCCCGAACACAACGGCGACCGCAGCGTGCTGGCTCCGCCGCCGCCGAGGGATTGATCGGCAGGAGGGGCCGGCGCATGAGCGCGCACGGCCTGCGTTCATGCGTCTGCCGGCACGCTATCCGCCTCTGCATCCGGAGTTCTCCCATGCGCCTTGCCGCCGCTTTCGGCCTGGTACTGATTCCTTGTTTCGCGCTCCATGCGAGTGCCGCGCGCGCCGCCGACCCACACGCCGTGCTGGCGGCGTTCTCGCAGGGCCTGGAGGGGCTGAAAGGCCAGTTCGTCCAGCGCGTGTTCGACGGCACCGGCCGCCTCACCGAAGACAGCCACGGGACGCTGGCACTGGCGGTTCCGCGCCAGTTCCGCTGGGAGTATGAAGCGCCGTTTCCACAGCTGATCGTGGCCGACGGCAGCAAGGTGTGGATTTTCGACCCGGATCTGGAGCAGGTGCAGGTGCGCCCTCAGGGTGTGGAAGAGCAGCAGAGTCCGCTGATGGTGCTGGTGGATCCGGCTGAACTTGATCGCCAGTTTGCCGTGGCCGACGGCGGGCAGGCCGACGGGCTGGCCTGGGTGGAACTGACGCCACGCGGCGACGATCCGCCGTTTTCGAAAGCCCGGCTCGGATTCGCGGATGGGGCGCTGGCGCGCATGGACATGACCGATTCCCTGGGGCAGCGTACCCGGATCGCGTTCTCCGGCTGGCAGCGCAATCCCGCGTTCGACGTCGGCACCTTCCGCTTCGTGCCGCCTCCCGGCGTGGACGTGATCGGCGAGGTGGACGAGGCCGCACAGGCGTTTCCGCTGGGGGACTGAGTCAGGGTCGCGACAGCGTCGAGCCTGTGCGGCGCGATCCATCGCCGGGACTGCCAATGACGCAGCGTGTTCGGCCGTCGGGTGCATTAAACTGCCGGGCTTGGAACCTCACGGGGCACGCAACGGGCATGAGCATCAAGAGCGACGCATGGATCCGCCGCATGGCGTGCGAGCACGGCATGATCGAGCCGTTCGAGCCGGGCCAGATCAGACACAACGCCTCCGGTGGGCGCATCGTTTCCTACGGCACCTCGAGCTATGGCTACGACGTGCGCTGCGCCAGCGAGTTCAAGGTGTTCACCAACATCAACTCGACGGTGATCGATCCCAAGGAATTCGATTCGCGCAACTTCGTCGACTTCAGCGGCGAGGTCTGCATCATCCCACCCAATTCCTTCGCGCTGGCGCGCACGGTCGAATACTTCCGCATCCCGCGCTCGACCCTGGTGATATGCCTGGGCAAGAGCACCTATGCGCGCTGCGGGATCATCGTGAACGTCACCCCGCTGGAACCGGAGTGGGAGGGGCACGTGACCCTGGAGTTCTCCAACACCACGCCGCTGCCGGCCCGGATCTACGCCAACGAGGGCGTGGCGCAGATGTTGTTCTTCGAATCCGACGAGGTGTGCGAAACCAGCTACCGCGACCGCGGCGGCAAGTACCAGGGCCAGCGCGGCGTGACCTTGCCGCGCACCTGAGCGCTGCGCTGCTCCCCTCATTCCGCTGCCGGCCGCGCCGGCGGCACGCCCCGGCCCGAGCCATGCCACGATCGCTTCGCCTCCTGACCCTCGTTCTGGCCGTTGCGCTGTCGGCCTGCGGCGGCGCTTCCGATCCGACAGGCGAAGACGCGGCCGCCAATGCGCTCGCGGTGGCGCTGGTGCCGGTACAGCGCGAGGTGCTGGCGCACGAGGTGGTGGCGTCGGGGCAGGTGGCCGCGTGGGAGGAGACGCCGCTGGGCGTCGAAGTGGCTGGACTGCGCGTCATCGAGGTGCGGGTCGAGGTGGGGCAGGCGGTGGCGGCGGGCGAGGTGCTGTTGCGGCTGGATGATCGCGCCGCGCGCAGCGATGTGGCTCAGGCGCGCGCCGCATGCGCCGAGGCGGAAGCGTCCCTGGCGCTGGCGACCGCCAACCTGGAGCGGGGGCGCGCGCTTTCCGGGCGCGGCCTGATGAGTGCGGCGGATTTCGACCAGCTTGGCGCGCTCCGGGCGCAGGCCGATGCGCGCCGCGCGACGGCGGAGGCCGCCCTCGATGCCGCCGGGCTGCGGCTGTCGTGGACCACTCTGGTGGCACCGGATGCGGGCGTGATTTCGCGTCGTGCGGTGCAGCCGGGCGAGGTGGTGTCGCCGGCCGCGCCGCTGTTTCACCTGATCCGGCAGAACCGGTTGGAGTGGCGCGCGCAGATCGCCGAGGGCGACCTGTCCCGCGTGGCCGTCGGCCAGGCCGTACGGCTGCGCGGTGCGGAGGGAAGCATCGTCGAAGGTCGCGTGCGTGCGGTCGCTCCGGGACTGGATGCGGCCACGCGTACCGCCCTGCTGCAGGCCGACCTTCCCGCGCCGGGCGCGCTGCGCGCCGGCATGGTGGCCGAGGGCCGCATCGAAACCGCCCAGGCACCCGTGCTGACGGTGCCGCTGGCTGCAGTGGTGCGGCGCGACGGTTTTGCCTACGTCTTTGGCGTGGATCAGTCGCAGCGCGTGGTGCGTCACCGCATCGATACCGGGCGCGTTTTCGCCGGGCGCATCGAGGTGCTTGCCGGCTTGGAAGAAGGCCAGCCCGTCGTCGGGAGCGGGGCCGGATTCCTGGGCGAGGGCGACCGCGTGCGCGTGGTGGCTGACGCGCCATGAACTTTTCGGCCTGGTCGATCCATCGGCCGCTGCCCGCGATTCTTCTCTTCATCGCGCTGTGCGTGGCCGGGCTGTTCGCGTTTCGCCAGCTTCCCGTCTCGCGCTTTCCGGATATCGCCTTCCCGATGGTGACGGTGACTGTGAGCCTCCCCGGCGCCGCGCCGGCACAGCTTGAAACCGAGGTCACGCGCCGGGTCGAGAACGCGGTGGCGACGCTGGAGGGGGTCAAGCGCACGATTTCCTCGGTGACCGAAGGCCAGTCGGTCACCTTCGTCGAGTTCCACCTGGCAACTCCGCTGGAGCCGGCGCTGGACGAGGTGCGCGATGCCATCACCCGCATCCGCATCGACCTGCCGCGCGACATCCAGGAGCCGGTGATCGCCAAGGTGTCGATCACCGGCGGCACACTCTTGTCCTATGCCGTGCGTGCTCCGGGCTGGCGGGCCGATGAACTCAGCTGGTTCGTCGATGACACCGTGTCACGCGCCCTGTTCGGCGTGCGCGGCGTCGCCCAGGTGACGCGGACCGGCGGGGTGCAGCGCGAGGTGCGCGTGGATCTGGATCCGTCGACGCTGCTTGGCTATGGCATCACCGCCGGCGAAGTATCCCGGCAGCTGGCGCAAATCCAGGTCGAGCGCCCGTCCGGACAGGCCGAGTGGGGCGGCCAGCGGCAGGTGATCCGTACCGTGGCGACGGTCGCGGCCACCGACGACCTGCGCGAGTTCCCGATCGCACTGCGTGACGGACGGGCGGTGCGCCTGTCGGCGCTGGCACGGGTGAGCGATGGTGCCGCCGATCCGGTGGAAACGGCCCTGCTCGATGGCGAACCGGTGGTCGGCTTTTCGCTGATGCGCGCGCGCGGTTCGAGTGAAGTGGAGGTCGCCCGCGGCGTGCGGCACGCGCTGGCCGAACTGGAGCGCACCCATCCCGGCGTCGAGTTCGACGTGGTGTTTTCCACCGTGGAGGAAGCCGAGCGTTCCTACAGTTCCTCCATGGCGATGCTGTGGGAGGGCGGCGCGCTGGCGGTGCTGGTGGTGTTCCTGTTCCTGCGTGACTGGCGTGCGACCTGGATCTCGGCGCTGGCGCTGCCGCTGTCGATCATCCCGACCTTCGCGGTGATCCACTGGCTCGGCTTCAGCCTCAACATGATCACGCTGCTGGCGCTGGCCGTGGTGGTTGGCATTCTGGTGGACGATGCCATCGTCGAAGTCGAGAACATCGTGCGCCACCTGGGCATGGGCAAGACGCCCAAGCAGGCGGCGCTGGATGCGGCGCAGGAGATCGGCCTGGCGGTCATCGCCACTTCGATGACCCTGGCCGCGGTATTCGTGCCGGTCGCCTTCATGCCCGGCATCGCCGGCAAGTTCTTCCGCGAATTCGGCTGGACCGCGGCCACGGCGGTGCTGTTCTCACTGATGGTGGCGCGCCTGCTCACGCCGATGATCGCGGCCTACCGGCTCAAGCCCCGGCCCGAACATGAGGCCGAGGGGCCGCTGATGCGCGGGTATCTGGGATGGGTGGACGCGGCCTTGCGCCACCGCGCCCGCACCCTGTGGATCGCGTTCGGCCTGTTCCTGGCTTCGCTGGCGCTGCTGCCGCTGATTCCGGCCACTTTCATCCCCGTTTCGGATCTGGGGCGCAGCAATCTCGGCATCGAGCTGGCACCGGGCACCTCGATCGAGGAAACCACCGCGCTGGCCGAAACCGCGCGCGGCCTTCTGGCTGATATTCCCGAACTGCGTCGGGTCTACACCATGATCGGTGGCGCGCTGGACCTCGGCGATCCCGGCAAGACCGGCGTGGGGGAGACGCGCAAGGCGACGCTGATCCTGGATTGGGGTGAGCCGGACGGCCGCAGCCGCCATCAGAAAACGCTGGAGCGCGAAACCCGTGCGCGCCTGCATGACCTTCCCGGCGTGCGGGTGAGCTTCCTCAGCAGCGAGCCGGGCGAACAGATGCAGCTCGTGCTCGCCGGAGATGATGCGCTCCGCCTGTCGGAGGCGGCGCAGGCGGTCGAGCGCGAACTGCGGACCCTGCCGGGCCTGGGCAGCATTTCTTCCACGGCCTCGCTGCTGCGCCCGGAAGTGGTGATCGCGCCCGATCCGGTGCGCGCGGCCGAACGCGGCGTCACTACTGAAGCCATTGCGGAAGCCGCGCGCATCGCCACCGCCGGCGACTATATGCAGTATCTGGCCAAGCTCAACCTGCCGGAGCGCCAGATTCCGATCCGGGTGGGCTTTGCGCGCGCCGCGCTGGCCGAGCCGGCGCTGATCGGCCAGCTCCAGGTGGCCGGGCGCGACGGCCCGGTGCCGCTCGATTCGGTGGCCGACATCCGTCTGGATGCCGGCCCGGTGCAGATCGCGCGCTACCAGCGCCAGCGCAACGTCACCTTGACCGCCGAGCTCAACGGTCGCGCCCTGGGCGAGGTGATGGCGGAAGTGGAACGCCTGCCGAGCGTGCAGCAGCTGCCGGCGGGCGTGAGCTTCCTCAACGCCGGTGACGCCGAGGTGTTCGTGGAACTGTTCACCGGCTTCGTGCTGGCCATGCTGGCCGGCATCGCGTGTATCTACGCGGTGTTGCTTCTGCTGTTCAACAACGCCTTCCAGCCCGTCACCATCCTCACCGCGGTGCCGCTGTGCGCGGGCGGTGCCTTCGGGGCGCTGCTGGTCACCCGGAACATGCTGTCGCTGCCGGCCCTGATCGGCCTCTTGATGCTGATCGGCATCGCCACCAAGAACTCCATCCTGCTGGTGGATTACGCGGTGATCGCGGAAGAGGAGCACGGCCTGTCCCGGCACGACGCCCTGGTCGATGCCTGCCGCAAGCGCGCCCGCCCGGTGATCATGACCACGCTCGCGATGAGCGCGGGCATGGCACCGGTGGCGCTCGGGCTGTCGGCCGAATCCAGCTTCCGCGCGCCCATGGCCATCGCGGTGATCGGCGGACTGGTGACCTCCACCGTGCTCAGCCTGATCGTTGTTCCTGCGGCCTATACCGTGATGGACGATCTGCGCCGCTGGCGCGCCCGGCCCGCGCCGGCAGGGACTTGAGCCAAGGGGCGGGCGCGGAGGGCAGGTGCGTCTGCGGCCTTGTGCGGCGCGTCGGGTGGATTTGTCCCGGTTGACGTATCACAATGCGGCGTCGTTCCGATGCCCGGCGGGCACCGTTCACTTTTTGGGGAAGTGATGCGAGGCGGCGGCGGCCTGATGCCGCAGCGTGGATTCATCTCGAATCCGCTATTCAGAAATCAACTGTTCGTGGGGAAAATATGCGTAATCTTCTGTCGCTGGCGATCATGCTGGCTCTGCCTGCGGGCGCTCTGGCCAATGACGATTCGGTCAATTACCAGGAACGCTGCCTGATCTCGTTCTCCGGCGCGCAGCAGGATGTGTGCGAAAGCCGCGTCTTTGCCGAGCCGGCCGATCTTGCCAGTCTGATGTCGCCCGATGCGGTGAAGCAGTCGACCCTGCGCATCGTCAAGTTCGATGGACCGATCCTCGACGAACAGCGCCAGGCGGTGGAACTGGCGGGCGCACGGATCATCGGCTATGCGCCGTACCACGCCTACATCGTGCGCATGGAGCCGGCGCTGGATGCCGAAATGAAGCGTATCGCGGGCGTGGTCTGGGCGGGGCCGATGCTGCCGGCGCTGAAGGTGGATCCGAACATCTTTGCCGAGCTGCGCCAGGGCAATCTGACCAGCCAGCTGGGCATCGAGACCCTTTCGATGTCCCTGGACAGTCCTCAGGACGGAGCCAGCCTGCGCCTTGCGCTGGGCTCGATCGCGGGGCTTTCCGATCTCAAGGTTCAGGAAGTGGGCGGCGAACTGCGCGCCAGCGCGCGCTTCGACCGCAGCCCGGCCGGTCGCAACGATCTGGTCCACGCATTGGAAACGCTGGCGCTGCGCGATGACGTGCTCTCGGTGAGCTTCCGCAAGCCGCTGACCTCGCGCAATTCGCAGGGCCACTGGCTGCACCAGGGCAACGTCAGCGCGCAGTATCCGATCTGGGATCGCGGCATCTACGGCTGCGGGCAGATCGTGGGCGAGCTGGATACCGGCCTGCATATGGACAACATCGCGTTCAAGGACGCGACCCAGACGCTGCCCATCAGCGTCTGCACCACCGGTGCCACATGCGCCGCCATCGCGGCAAACAATGATCATCGCAAGGTGGTGGCCTACTACAAATGGTCGGGCCTGGCCGGCACCGGCTGGGAAGACAACCACGGCCACGGAACCCACGTCGCCGGCTCCATCATGGGCAACGACAACGGCGTGAACCCCGGCCAGAACTGCGCCACGCTCACCGCGCCCAGCGGCACCAGCAACCTGGTCGGCATGGCACCCTACGCCAAGCTGGTGATGCAGGAAAGCGGTGCCAACCTGGCCTACCTCAACACCATGGGCGGCACTCCTTACCACGCCGTGGACATCGCCTACCAGAACGGCGCGCGTATCCACAGCAACTCCTGGGGCGGTGGCTGCACCAACCAGTTCGGAACCTGCGTTTCCGGCTGTTCCGTGACCTATGACGACTCCGCGCGCGACGCCGACCGCGTGGCCAAGGATCGCAGCGACGCGCTGGTAGTGTTCGCCGCCGGCAACGACGCCACCGCCTGCCCGAACGGCAACAACGTCGGCAGCCCGGGCAACGCCAAGAACGTGCTGACCATTGCTGCCACCGGCCGTGGCACGTCCGGCAACAACATGGCGAGCTTCTCCTCGCGCGGCCCGGCGCTGGATGCGCGCACCAAACCCGATCTCGGCGCGCAGGGCAGCAGCATTGTCTCCGCCGGCCGCAGCGCCAGCGGCACCACCACCATGAGCGGCACCTCGATGGCCACGCCGACGGCCTCGGGCCTGGCCGCGCTGGTGCGCGACTACCTCGCCCAGGGCTATTACCCCAGCGGCGTGAAGACGCCGAGCGACGCGATCACCGCGCCCTCGGGTGCGCTGCTGAAGGCCATCCTCACCGCCGGTGCCTTCCAGATGACCGGTACCGGGGCCGGCCCGAATCCGGGCCAGGCGCAGGGCTTCGGCCGCATCCTGCTGGAGGACTCGCTGTATTTCGGCGGCGACGCCAGCCACTTGTTCCTGCACGACGAGGACAGCGGCGTGGGCACCGGCGATGTCCAGACCCACAGCCTGACAGTGTCCGCCGGAACCCCGCTCACCGTCGTCCTGACCTGGTCGGACGCGGCGGCCGCCATCAATGCCAGTCCCGCCACCGTGAACGCGCTGCGGCTCGAAGTGCAGGCACCCAACGGCGATGTGTGGACCCAGAAGCTGCCGGCCGGCTACAGCGTCAACGACGCCAATCCGACCCAGAGCACGACCACCTCGAACTACGACAACCTCAACAACCTGCATCGCATCCGACTGGCGACGCCGGAGGCCGGCACCTACCAGATCCGCGTCCGCGGCATCGCCGTGCCGCAGGGTCCGCAGACCTATGCGCTGGCGGCGGTGGGCGGCTTCACCATCAGCATGGATCCGACCTTCAACCTGTCGGCAACGCCGGGCGAGGTGGCGTTCTGCGCCGGCTCCACGGCGCAGTTCGATGTCGGCGTGCGCAGCCGCTACGGTTTCACCGATCCGGTGGCACTGAGCCACAGCGGGCTGCCCGGCGCGGCCACCGGCAGCTTCAGCCTCACGCCGGTCACGCCGGCTGATCCCGCAGCCACCAGCCAGCTCACGGTGGCCAATACCGCCGGGCTCGCGCGCGGCACCTATGCGTTCCAGATCCTGGGCAACAGCAGCGGCACCATGCCGCTGTCGCAGGCCATCTCGGCCACGCTCAAGGTGTCGAGCGGCGTGCCGCTGCAGCCGGGCCTGACGGCACCTGCGGATGCGGCCGCCGACGTGCCGCGCACGCCCACCTTCACCTGGGCGGCGGATGTCGCGGCCGAGAGCTACACGATCGAGGTCGCCACCGACGCCGCGTTCACCACCATCGTGGCGAACGGCACGGTCGACACCAACACCTGGGTGCCGGCCGCGCCGCTGGCCCCGGCGACCCTGCACTACTGGCGGGTGAAGGCCAACAGCACCTGCGGCGACAGCGGGTATTCGGCCACCTTCAGCTTCACCACCGGCGTGACCTTCCCCGAGCCGTACTGCACGGTGACCTTCCCGAGTGCCGTGGAGCCGATCACCAAGGTCATCTTCACCGGCATCAACAACCCGAGCTCGGCCGTGGTCAACGGCAGTCCGGCGCTGGAAGACTTCCTTGGCGTCAGCGGCGGCCTGGTGCAGGCCAGCCAGAGCTACCAGATCGCGGTGGAAGGCAACACGGCGGGCAGTTTCACCACCCACGTGAACGCGTTCTTCGACTGGAACCGCAATGGCACCTTCGATGCGGGCGAGTCCTACACCATCGGCACGATCACCAATTCCACCGGTGCCGACGGCAAGCAGGCGGTGGCATCGATCGCGGTGCCCGCGTCGGCAACGCCCGGTCCGGTGCGGATGCGCGTCATGAAGAAGTACAACGCCGCCGGAACGGCCTGCAACAATTCAGGCTACGGGCAGGCCGAGGACTACACCGTGATGGTGCAGGGCGGCGGTCCGACCTACACCATCGGCGGCACGGTAAGCGGCACCAGCGGCGCGGGCCTGGCGCTCAAGCTCAACGGCGGCGCGGACTTCGCCATCGCCGGCGACGGGACCTACACCTTCCCGGGCAGCCTGCCGAGCGGTACGGCCTATGCGGTGACGGTGAGCGCTGCGCCCGCCGGCCAGAGCTGCACCGTCGCCAACGGCAGCGGCACGGTGGCCAGCGCCAACGTGACCAATGTCGATGT